>JAVKSL010000038.1:0-26791 GCA_039583695.1 Acidimicrobiales bacterium
GCTCGGCGGCGGGGGCCGGCTCGGCGGCGGCGGGGGCCGGCTCGGCGGCGGCTGGGGCTGGCTCGGCGACAGCGAGCCTCGCCGCACGCTCGGCTGCGGCAACCGCAGCCGAGCGACGTGCGTCGGCTTGGTGTGCGGCCCGGCGGGCCTGCTCCTCGATGTCGGCTGCTGCAGCCTGCGCGGCGTTGCGCGCCGCCGTCTTTGAAGCGATGAAGCGGCCCTCCATCACTGCGTCGGAGACGATGCGGCACATCAGGGTCCCAGCCCGGATCGCATCGTCGTTGCCGGGGATCACATAGTCGATGACGTCGGGGTCACAGTTGGTGTCAACCACTGCGACCACAGGAAGGCCTAGCTTGTTGGCCTCGGTAACAGCTATGTGCTCCTTCTTGGTGTCGATCACAAAGATCGCATCGGGAAGGCGGCGCATGGTGCGGATCCCTCCCAAGTTCCGCTGGAGCTTCTCGAGCTGGCGCGACAGGACCAGCGCCTCCTTTTTGGGCATGGCGTCGAAGTCGCCATCCGCCCTCATCTGCTCCAACTTTTGCATCTTGGTGACCCGAGTGCTGATCGTGGCGAAGTTGGTGAGCATCCCGCCGAGCCAACGCTCGTTTACGTAGGGCATCCCACACTGAGCGGCGAAGTTGGCCACGGGATCCTGGGTCTGCTTCTTGGTCCCTACAAACAGGATGCTGCCGCCGTTGGCGACAAGATCTCGCACATAGGAGTACGCAGTGTCGATTCGGCCCAGGGTCTGGTGCAGGTCGATGATGTATATACCGTTGCGCTCGCCAAAGATGAACCGGCGCATCTTGGGGTTCCAGCGTCTCGTCTGGTGCCCGAAGTGGACCCCTGCCTCCAGCAGCTGCTTCATGCTCACTACAGCCATCTCATGGCTCCTTCCCATCGGTTGGTCCAGCTGCTGCGCAGCGCCCGAGAGCGACCGTTGGGAGCGCGGCAGGAGGTGTGGTCAGTGCGACCGGTTTTGCGGCCCGCCCGAGTCTAGCCCGAGTAGCGCGCCCACAGCCCCGGCGGCTACCAAGCTCACGGTCCTTAATTAATGACCGTTCGCCATCAGGGTGGGCTCTGACGCCTGCTCGCGCCCGCAAAGCGCCAGCACTGAGCAAGCCATGCTGCGAGCAGCCTGGTCCGCTGAGACCAGGCTGACCCGCTCACGCTCGGCTCTGTGCCGAAGTGTCTCGGCTCTGTCCGCTGCCTGAAGCACGGTGGCCACCGTGCGCTCGAGCTCGGCTGCCAGCTCGGTCTCGAAACGTCGATGCACCACCTCTAGACGCTGGACCAGGTCCCAGCGCGCGCGACCTGCGTGCTTGTCCATCTCCTCAGCCAGGTGGTCCTTGGCCTGCCTGACAAGGCGGCGTCGCAGCACCCTGCCAGGCAGCAGCAACCTCGCCGCACGAGCCAGCCCATCGATCTGGCCGCCCAAGTCGATGAACAGGTAGAAGAATCTCTCGCGCTCCTCGGCAAGCTCGGGGATGGTTGCCGCCGGAAGCACGATATCGAACAAGTCGGCAGCGAGCTGGCGCAGGGTGTTCACCCGCTCCTGGAGGAGCTTGCGGCGCCGCTCGGCAAGCTCGCGCCAGGCCTGCTCGACAACATTCGCCTCCTCCTTGCGGATTGCCTCGAAGCTCTGCTCGACAGCCCGTTCCACGACGTGACGCAGCGTGTCCTCCAGACCCCAGCGCCGTGAATCCCTTGCAACTGACTCCAGCTCCTCCGCCCATCGGGCCGGAGCCTGACGAGCGGAGCTGGCGAGGTCGTCACCGACCCGCCTTGCCAGCACTCCCACATCCCTGGCCAACAAAGCTCGCTCGTCAGCCAAGCTCTGGCGCTCCTGGCCAGCGGCCTCGCGAAAGCGCGTAACGCGTTCAGCCAGGACCGACTCCTCCAGGGCGAGAGCGCCTGCCACCAAGTCGATGCCCTCCAGCAACTCTCGGGCAATGCGAGCCAGCTCCTGGCGAGCGGTGACAACCCGCAGCCCCACGAGGTCCTGGGTCACGAAGCGAGTCAGCTCGGATTCCAAGCTGGCGAACTCCCCGGCCTCTGGACCCGGCGCCCGCCCTGCCTCCTTGGCCCGGAGGGCAGGCAGGGCAGCAACGCACCAGAGCTTCTCCTTGCGACCGAGGGCACTCGCTACCCCGTCTTCGACGAAGTGCCGGACCTGGTCCAGCTCCTCGGCGCTCAAATGGTCGGCCTTGTTGAGCACGTAGTAGGTTCGGGCCTCTCGCTGGCTCAGGCACGCCAGCAGGTCGCGCTCGCGCTCGGATAGTGGGCTGTCGGCCGACAGGACCACCACCGCTCCATCTGCCTCCAGAAGCATCTTCTCGGCCACCTCGTCGTTGTGGCGATGGATGGATCCGGTGCCGGGCGTGTCGACCAGCACCAAGCCAGGAGCCAGCAGCGGGCTGCGAAGCCTCACCTCGGCCTCGGCCACCTGGAGTACATTGGCGGGGTTGCGTGCCTCGCTGACATAGTCCGCGAGGTCTTCACCTGCCGTGAGGCATCGTTCCGAGCCGTCCAGGAAGCGGATGGTCACCGCTGGTTCTCCGTGCACCAGCTGGGTAATCACAGTGGTCACGGGAACAACGCCGGTGGGCAGCACCCCCTGACCGACGAGAGCGTTTAGGAAGCTGGACTTCCCTCGCTTGAACTCACCCAGCACCGCCACATGCAGACGCCCCTGGCCAAGCCGCTCGGCCAGCCGCCGGGACCTCTCGGCCACGTCGCGCCGTTCGTCCCCGGCTGCGCGGGCCAGCTCCAATGCCATGTCTCGGAGCCCCTCCAACTCACCAGTCACGATCACCTCCCGCGTCCACCTCTGCCGCAGGAGCCATCAGCCTTCTGGCGTAAGGGGCGAGCTCCATCGCCACGACGAAGTCTAAGCGTATCCGGTGCCCCTTGCCCGTCTGATCCCATTGTGGTCACATTGGGTTCCCTTGCGGGTCCCTTGTGGGCGGGCGACCCTTGATTGGGGGCAGATCAGCGGGGTATCGTTCCCAATCGACACCTTGGGAGGTGATGCATCATGGATGATCACGACCCCGTGAACCTCCGTTGCTCTGTGCTTGTGTTTCGCGATGACCATCTCCTCCTCTGTCGCCGCACCGACGGCCAGAGCGCTTGGGTCTTACCAGGGGGAACTCCGCGGCACGGCGAAGGCACGGCTGTCGCCGCAGCGCGAGAGGTCGCGGAGGAGACCGGCATACGGGTCGTCGTCGAAGGAGTCGCCTTTGTCCTCGAGACGACGAGCTGGGATGCCAGCCACCATCTCATCGAGATCGTCTTCGTCGGAGACGAGCGCGATCCCAGAGCCGAGCCCGTCCCCCGAGAGGACGGTCTCACGCCGTCATTCGTGCCTCTTGAGGATCTACCGCGGATGGAGCTTCGACCCCCCATCGGCGGCTACATCCGGGGCTATGCTCGCAAGCGCGAAGCTGGAGCTGCCACCCTGTACAGATCCACGGCTGCCTATCTGGGAAATGTCTGGCGTGTTGACGATGTTTCGTCCTACGTACCCCCGATCAGCCCATGACGCAGTCCGTGCCCACACACAACCCGGGTGCTTGGATTCAGTGTTGTCAGGACTGACTCTGACCCGGGTGGCTCAAGACGTTGCAGCTTGGGCTCGCAGGTGGCCCAACCGGGCACAGAGATCGGCCACCAGGTCGTAATTGCGGGAGTCGGCAGCCCGCATACGCGCGTGCTGTGCGATCAGCCATCCGGAGGTCTCGTCGCGATGATCCTCCAACCGGAGATGATGCCCGATCAGCGTATCCGCCAGCTGGGCGGTGTCGTGGGGGATGTAGGCATCGTGCAAGCCCATGTCGGCGGAGATGAACTGCATCCTTGTATCATGGCCGAGCGCCAGGAACGGCACCCCCCATGCCAGGGCCAGGACGAGGGCGTGGTAGCGAGACGTGGCGATCGTGGACATGCACCCGATGGCGGCTGAGATGGATCGGCAGTCCAGGCTGGCGCCGGACAGCAGGCTCACCCGCTTGGACGAGAGGCGGCCGGCGATCGCCTGGGCCAGATGCCGGTCAGCGGGGTCCATCACGATCACAACCAGTCGTGCGGAGGCATCACGATCGAGCAGCCAGGCTCCATACTTGGCCCAGGCGGTGGCCAGCACCTCGGACCTGGCCCGTCCGCCGTCTGGCCAGGTTGCCTTGAACGGCCACCGGACAAAGTCACGCGGCCGGCCCAAAGGGTTGACACGTGCCGGCCACATATGGAAGTCGACCGGAGCGATGCCGAAGACGGGTGCGCCGGACAGGCCCAGCTTCGCCGCGACGAGCTGGCGGTTGTCGGGCGGGGGCAGTGAGACGGCGCAGTCGGCAGTGACCTCGATCGGCCTCCGGACTCCCATGCCTACCAGCGCGCTGCGGGCCTGGGGAGTTCGCACCGTCAGCAGGCTCGTGGAATCGAGGGCCTCTACCACTCTCGGTATCCGCCCCGTTGACAGCCGGCCCGCGTCGAGGGCCAGGCCGACCGATGGCGTGCCGAGCTTGGCCGCCTGCTCGATGGCAGTGATGAAGGCGAGGACCAGGTGCGGGCTGAACTCGTCAGTCAACATGTTTCCTTCGGAGAGGACCAGGACATCGGCCGCAGCGATATGACGACGCGCTGCCCAGCGGTACTTGGCCGGGTGAAACGACACGACCTCGACGCCATGAGCCTGCTCGATGCGGCCCTTGCGGAAGCTCGACACGGTGATGGGGATGTCGGGCAGCCGGCATCGAAGTTGATCGACCATTGCGAGCAGGCGGCAATCGGCCCCCACGTTGTGGAAGCCGTGATAGCCGTAGATGAAGATGCCACCGGGTGTGCCCGGGCGAGGACCGGCGGCCACGGTCATGCGACGGTCACCATTTCGTCCTGCACAGCGTCACCAACCACAGCTGTCCGAGCGACGACGTCACGGAGGTCACCGGTGATGAGGGCGTACTCGGTGCCCCCACGCCCGGCAATGACCAAGCGCTCGCCCGTGTCGATGGCGCCGAGACGCCTCCACACGGGGAGGAGGACGAGGCGGTTGTATGCGACATACCGCAGGATCTGCGTGTGGCACAGGGTCCAGCGCGCGCAAGCGGATATGAGAATGCTGCTCGTGGTCGCGCCGGTGACCCCCACACTTCTGCACGTGGCGATGCGCCCGACCTCCCCGCAATGCGGGTCTCGCGCAGCCCACGCCGGCAGGGCGTCGAGTTGTTCGAGCTCCGTTCGTGCACAGCTCGTGGGCACAACCCTAGCCGTGCCGACTGGCTGACCGTTGCATCTGAGGAGAAAGACGTAGCCCAGCCTGTCACGCTCAGCCTCGGCGAGGGTGTCGGACAGGGCTAGGCCGAGACGCCGGCGGTAGACGGCGGCTCGAAAGGCACGGACACAGCTCAACTCTTTGTCCGAGCCGACCACGTGGAAGCTGAACGGGACCATAGGGAGGCCCCGCTTCCCTCAGTCACATCCTGCCCGGTAGGCGTGAAGGACATTGTCGAGGACCTGGCCGGTGAGATAGAGCGTCGTTCGGGCCACCGCTTTGAGCTGCCGGCGGTCGTCGTGGCTCCGGGCAAACTGGCTGATCGCCCGCTTGACCTCCTTGGCGTGCTTGATGTCCACCGCTTGGTGGGCGACGAAGAAGGTCATCTGGCGGTCGGTGAGATGCAAGTCGGATCGGGCGCGACCCACCAGCTCGCCGATGTGCTCGTAGGAGGTCTCGGCCCAGTAGCTGTAGCCCAGCCGGGCAACCGCGCCCTGCAGGAGGCCCACGCCGTACAGGTAGCCGACCAGAGCCTGGGTCGCTGGGGCCGGCTCGTGGGCGAGAGCCAGATCAGCATCCACGCCGATGCTGGCCAGGTCGTGAACGATCATCTTCTCGTGGCCGAGCTCCTCGTCAGCATGGTGATAGCAGAAGCGCAGGAGCCCCATGTCCTCGGACGGCACCCTCCACGCCGCGAAGGCCTGGTTGATGGAGTTGTGCCTCGTGTAGTGGTACAGCTCCACCATCGTTCGGACGTACAGGTCCCTGTCCATGCCGTTGCCGATCACGTGAGCCCAGTAGCGCCCGCCTCGGATAGCCGCCCATCCCTCGGCCGTGATGGTCTCTAGCTCATCCAGCAGCATGTCGTCGACCATTCTCCCCGCCTTTCATGTAAGCAGGAGCACAGCTAGCGCGTACCCTGTATCGTAGCTTTCCACTGTAACATCCAACCGATAATCAAGGACACTGCCTACACGTTATGCGTGCCACATGGTACAATTATCTGATCCTATACTGAATACGTTCCTGCCCTGGCCGGCGGCCAGCGGCAAGAGGGGGGACAACTTGACGAAACGGACCTACGGGCATTACTGCGCCTTGGCCAAGGCACTCGACGTGGTCGGGGAGAGATGGACCCTGCTGGTCCTCAGGGAGCTGTTAAGCAGCGGACGGCGGTTCGGCCAGCTGCTCGCTGGCCTGCCCGGCATCAGCTCCAACCTGCTGACCGAGCGTCTCCGCTGGCTGGAGGAGACTGGCCTTATAGTCCACTGCGACGACGTCTACACGCTGAGCGAGCTAGGGGCTGGATTGGTTCCCTCCCTGAGGGCCCTCGCCGGATGGGGCCGCCAGCTCCTCGAGGCGCCCAGCCCTGGGACGGTCTTCCAGCCCCGTTGGCTCCTGGTTGCCCTCTCAGGCATCTTCCGTCCCGAGCGCTCGATCGGGGTCCGCGACACCTTTGAGCTGCGCACGGGCAACGAGGTCTTCCACATAACCGTGGCGAACGGGAGCCTGGAGACCCACGAGGGCCCCGCGGCCCAGCCTGACCTGGTCGTCAGCGCCGACGTCTGGGCCCTCCTGGCCATAGGCATGAGGACTCTCGACCCCCTCGCCGCCCTGCAGGACGGGCAGGTGAGGATCCTCGGCCAGACCGAGACCTACCTTCGCTGCGTCGCGTGCTTCGACGGCCGGCCCACGGGAACGGCCGTCCTCGACAACGATCCCGCAGCCAGACAGATCTGAGGTCAGTTCTCGGGACCTCTTCCTCAGGGGGACTTGACAGGACTGCTTCCTCAGGGGGACTTGACAGGACTGCGATCGAGTGCTAAACTCCATCTTACAAAGCACTATAATAGTAAAGGATGTGACACACGATTAATAAACCGACCATCTTGGAGCTACCAACCAAACTCCCTGAAGCCCCTGGCGCAAAGGATGATCATGGCGTACATGAGATACTTGGTGGTGGGGGCCGCCGGCCTGGTCGGCTGCCTGGGCGTATCGGCGCTAGCGGTCATGCTCACGGGCAAACCTGGGACCAGGTCGTCCGCTCCACTCGGGACCGTATTGCCGGCCTCGGGCGGGGTGCATGGCACAACCGCCGGCTCAGCTTCGACTTCGATTGGCGCCAGGGCGCAGCACGTGGCGGCACCGGCCTCATGGCCCCCGACCCACAAAGCGGTTGCCTCTCCCGGCTATGCGACGGCCACGCCCCCCCGCCGGAGCGTCTCCGTGGGAAGCTCGGTGCCGCCACGTGCTGTGCCAGCCCACTCCACATCCACCACCTCCAAGCTTGCCAAACGGCCCCCGATAAGTGTGGCGTCATCCAAGGCGCCCCCGAGGAGCACCCCGACCTCTTCTGCCGGAACCACAGTGGCGCGGACACAGCCGTCCATCGCCGCCGTCGAGGCGGCCATCCAGGGCCTCAAGCCCTACGTGCATACCTTGCTCACCCCATCTGTGGCACAAGTGGACAAGCTGGGCAACGAGGTATGCACGGCATTCGACCAGGGCAACACATCCTCCCAGGTGGAGGCGGCGGTGACCCAGAGGCTCAACCAGCTACCTCTCACCGAGGTCCTCCCTGGCGCAGGAGCGTACGTTGTCGACACATCAATCTCGCTCTACTGCCCAGGGTACGGGTCGAAGCGTGTCTGAGCGCCATTCCACAGAGCCGAGCGCTCCATGACGGCCCTCCTGCGAATCCCACGAAGAGCTGGGGCTCCGGCTACCACCACATTGGGAGGAGCAGGCGCTCCTAGCCGAGGAGACCCAGACGACGGCGAGCGGTCGCCTTCGGATCCGGCCAGTCCTGATGCCCGCGGCGCAACTCCCTTGCTGCAGGTATGTGGCGTCACGGCCAAGGCGCCGGACGGCAAGCGCATCCTCGACGATGTCAGCTTCTCGGTCGAGCGGGGTTGGCTCGTTGCGGTGATGGGACCGACCGGGGCCGGCAAGACGAGCCTCGTGCGCACGCTGACCGGGGACCTGTCCCTGGAAACTGGAGAGATCCGCCTCGACGGCCAGGACCTGGCATCCAGTGAGCCCAATGTGTGCCGCCGGGTGGGTTACGTGCCCCAGGAAGACCTCCTGTACGGTCAGCTCCGCCTGCGCCGGACCCTAGAGTACAAGGCGTCGCTGCGCCTTCCCAGATCGACACGTCCCGCACAGCGGTCCCGGCGGGTCAGGGTCGTGCTGGCAGAGCTCGACCTGGAGCGCCAAGCCGGGCTCGCCATCGCCGCTCTGTCGGGCGGCCAGCGCAAACGGGCGAACCTGGCCGTCGAGCTGCTCGCCCAACCAGATGTCCTCGTGCTCGACGAGCCCACCACGGGGCTCGACCCGGGTCACGAAAGGTCGGCGATGGCAACCCTGCGAGAGGTTGCCGACCTAGGCCGGACAGTGCTGATGGTCACCCACAGCATGACAGCCCTCAGAATGTGCGATCGGGTGATGTTCCTCGCAGCTGGTGGCCAGGTGGCGTTCTTCGGGACCCCTGAGGGCGCAGTCGCCTACTTCGCGAAGACCGATGCCGCCGATCTCTTCGTCGCCCTCGACTCCCGAACCGGCCAGAGCTGGAAGGACCGCTGGCGCTCAGAAGCAGTCGATGCCCAGCCATCGGATCCCGGCGGGGGAGCCACCGCCCCCGCCCACCCCCGCCATCCCCGCCGCTATCGGCGCCGCCAGGCGTGGCGGCTAGGCGGACCCGTGGAGCCTGTCGGGCGGGAAGAACCTGTCCCTCCGGGAGTGCCCACAAAACCCATGCTCCCTGGATGGGCGCACCAGCTCTCCACCCTGGTACAACGCTACCTCGATCTCATCAAGTCCGACCGTCGACACGTTGGCATGGTGGCCCTCCAGGCGCCCGTCCTCGGCAGCCTGCTCTGGGCGATCCTCGCCCCGCGCGGCTTGTCGCCCGTCCCGCCGACCGCTGCCCTCGACTTGGTGAGGCTCCCCGCGGTGAAGGTCGCCGTCTTCCTGGCCATCACCATCACCTGGCTCGGCAGCGCCAGCGCCATACGCGAGATCGTCAAGGAGCGCCAGATCCTGCAGCGGGAAAGGGCCGCGGGCCTGTCGCCGAGCGCCTACGTCAGCTCGAAGGTGGTGGTCCTCGGCCTCCTGATAATCATTCAAGCGGGCATCTTCACGACCATCGCCTGCGTCGACCAGGACCCCCCGGCACATGGAGCAGTGCTCGGTTGGGGCCTCGGCGAGCTCATCGTCACCACAGCATTGACGGGTCTGGCGGCGGTTGCCCTCGGGCTGGTGCTCTCGGCACTGGTCAACACGCCCGACAAGGCCTTGACAATCCTTCCCATCACTCTCGTCGCCCAGCTGGTCCTGTCAGGAGCCTGGGGATCGGTTGCCACGCTCCCTGGCATCACCCAGCTGAGCAACCTCACCGGGGCCTATTGGGGCGTCAAGGCCATCGAAGCCACGGTCACTGGCGACGCTGGCGCCTGGTGGTCAGCCATCATCGCGCTCGCCTTGCTCACCGCGGCCACACTCGTTGCGACTGCCTTCGTCGTCGAGCGCCGGACGAACGGTCGTGCCCGCTGCCGCGGGATCGCGCGGTGTGCCCCGCCATCCTCGCCCGTCCTTGCCCTCCACCGGCTGTTGCGCCGGGCTATGGCGCTGGCGACCCGTTCGGGCTCCGCAGCGGCACCCATTCACACGAGGTAGTCGCCTCCTCGAGGACGTCGGTGAGCACCGACACGCCCAAGCCAGGCCCCGTCGGCACCGCAAGGTGCCCCTCGTCCAACAAGAATGGAGCCACGATGTCGCTCGTGAAGTACCTCGCCGAAGTACTGAGGTCGCCAGGAAGGCTGAAGCCAGGCATCGCTGCCAGCGCCGCGTTGGCCGCCCGTCCCAAGCCGGTCTCGAGCATCCCCCCGCACCACAACCCGGTCCCAGATCCGACACACACGTCGTGCACCCGCATCGCCTCCAGGTAACCCCCGACCCGTCCGGCCTTGAGGTTCACGACCGAGCAGGCCCCCCTCGCGATGGCGTCGGCGGCGGCCCGTGCCGAGGTGATCGACTCGTCCAGGCAGATCGGGGTGCGCAGCCGCCGGGCGAGCTCCGCGTGACCAGCCAGGTCGTCCTCGACCAGCGGCTGCTCGATTAGGACCAGCTCGAAGGCATCCAGCTCGCGTAGCCTCGACAAGTCCGCCAGCGTGTAGGAACCGTTGGCGTCGACCTGCAGCATCACGTCAGGCCAACGCTCCCGCACTGCTCGAACCGGCTCCAGGTCCCACCCTGGTATCACCTTCAGCTTGACTCGAAGGTAACCCTCCGTTAGATATCCGGCCACCACCTCCAGCAAGGCCTCAGCCGGCGTTATCATCCCCACCGACACCCCCGCCGGGACCCTCGGTCGAGTGGCGCCCAGATAAGACCCGAGCGACCTTCCCGCAAGGCGGCACTCTGCGTCGAGCACAGCCATCTCGACCGCCGCCTTCGCCATCGGATGCCCCTTCACCGAGCCCAACAGAGCTGCCACGTCGGCAGCCCTCACGCCCGCCGCCCCCACTGCCAGCGCGGGTAGGAGGAATCGTCTGGTCACCTCGGTTGCGCCATCCACGTACTCAGATGTGTAGCTCGGCGCCGCCATCGCCACGCATTCCCCCCAGCCCTCCACCTCGGTCCCATCGTCCCCTCGTCCCAGCACCCGGATCAAGAGCGCGTCCCGGCATGTCTCCACCCCGTGAGCCGTGGCGAACGCAACCACCAACGGGAGCTTTACCCGCCGCAGCTCACATCCGGTGAGCCTCACAGCCTCAGTACTCGAGCAGGGAGTCCAGCGCTGAGGCGATGTCAGCCACCTGGGGGAGGATGGCCGCCTCCAGGGTCGGCTCGTAGGCCACCAAGGTGTCGGTGGCCCCCACCCTCCTCACTGGCGCATCCAGGTCGCCGAAGCAGTGCTCGGCCACCCACGCGGCAACCTCAGCCCCAAATCCACAGGTCAGGCCGTCCTCGTGCACAACCAGGACCCTGCCGGTGCGGGCCACCGACTCGGCGACCATCCCGTGGTCCCAGGGCACCAGAGTCCGCAGGTCGATGATCTCCACTGACGCCCCCTCCAGGCTGGCAGCCGCCAGCACGCTGCGCTGCACGGTGGCGCCATAGGTGACGACGGTGGCGTCGGTCCCCCGGGACACGTAGCGTCCCCGGCCGAAACCTACGACGTGCCCCGGGCCCGGCAGGGGATCACGGGTGTAGGCCTGGCGAAGCAGGTGCTTGTGCTCCAGGAACATCACCGGATCCTCACAGGCGAACGCGGCCCGCAGGAGACCGGCGGCGTCACTCGCCCGGGACGGCAACGCCACCAGCATCCCCGGGATGTGCGCGAAGATCGACTCCCCCGATTGGGAATGCCAGATCGCCCCTCCGGTCAGGTACCCCCCGATCGGGACCCGCACCACCATCGGGCAGCTGAACATGCCCGCCGAGCGCCAGCGAATCGTGGCCGCCTCGCTCTTGAGCTGGTTCATGGCCGGCCAGATGTAATCGAAGAACTGGATCTCTGGGCACGGCCGCAGCCCCCGCAGCGCCTGGCCTACTGCCCTCCCGATGATGTTGGCCTCGGCCAGCGGGGTGTTGTAGCAGCGATCCGACCCCAGCTCACGCTGCAACCCGAGCGTGGTCCCGAACACCCCGCCCTTGCCGGCCACCTCGCCCATCAGCTCCTCCGCCGCATCGGCCACGTCCTCGCCAAACACCCGGACCCGCTCGTCGGCGCGCATCACCTCGGCCAGCGTCTGGCGGATCGCCTCCCCCATCGCCACCATCTTCTTGGAGCCCTTCTGAGGAATCGAGCCCCCTTCACCGCTGGCGCCGTGCCCACCCCCGACCTCCGAATGCCCCTCCTCGGCCACCTCCGGAAGCACCCACACGTGCTCGGTCACCGTCGCCGGGTCCGGGCGAGGCGCCGCCATGGCCTCGAAGGCTGCCGCCAGCGCCACCCGCCTGGCCTCCGCCCAGATGGCTGCGGCCCCCTCGTCATCCAGCACCCCCCGCCCGACGAGGGCTCGTTCCATCAGCAGGATCGGGTCGTGAGCCGCCTCGTCGGCCAGGTCAGCCGCCCCGCGGTACTTGGCCTGGGTGTCCGAGGCCGAGTGGGAGTAGGGCCGGGTGACCGTGGCATGGATCAGCGCCGGGCCCTGTCCGGCCCTCACCCCGGCAACCACCCGCTCGGCCAGCTCCCGGGTGGCGAAGTAGTCCCGCCCGTCCAGGGCGTGGACTGCCAGCCCAGGCCAGCCCCGGATCAGCTCGTGCACCGGCGCGGGTGACTGCTGGGAGGCAGGCACCGAGATCGCCCAGCCGTTGTCGGCCACGACGTACAGGATCGGGAGCGACAGCGTGCACGCCGTGTTGAGGCTCTCCCAGAACTCCCCTTCGGAGGTCGCCCCCTCGCCGAGGGAGACATAGGTGATCTCGTCAGCTTGTGAGGTGCATCCTGGCAGCGGGGCGTGAGCACCGATATAGCGACCCGCCTCCGCGCAGCCCACGGCAGGCAGGCACTGGGTGCCGGTCGGGCTGGATTGGGTGAGCACGTGGAGATCCTTGTTTCCCCAGTGACAGGGCATCTGACGGCCCCCGCTGGCCTTGTCGGCGCCTGAACCCACCGCCTGGAGCAGCATCTCGGTGGGTGTCACCCCTAGAGCCAGCATCAGCGCCCGGTCCCGGTAATAGGGAAGGAACCAGTCGTATCCCGCCCGCAGGCTGTGCGCCAGCCCAAGGCACAGCGCCTCGTGCCCAGCGCCTGCTATCTGGAAGAAGGCACGACTCTGAGTCTGAAGGATCAGCTCCCGGTCATCCAGCGCCCGGGAAAGGCAGGCCAGGCGAAAGTCCGCGATCAGCTCCTCACGGGGATAGTCCCTTTGGTGTCCAACACTTTGGAGTGCAACGATCCGGGGCTCGTGGGCGACTGCGACGCTGGACGGGGAACCCACCGCCCGTGCCATCTCAGATCACAGTACCCATGGGCTTGACTCTAGCAGTGTCGATACACCCCCGCGTCATACCGGGAGCCATGCCACTACCGCAAGGGCACGGCGAGAACGCCTGACGCCAGCCAGCCCCTGTCTGACCCATCCTGCACCCCAGGCGCCGTCAAGCTTGCGATCACCCAGGCCGACATCTCCACCACGATCTGCTCCCGCGGATGGAAGGACCAGGTGGAGAACCAGCTAACTAAGTCAGGCGGTGTGCGACGGGCGGATCAGCCTCGACACGGCCCGCTCGGCCATCGCCACGAACTGGGAGGCCGCCGCACTCGGAGCCCCCCGAATCCGCTCCAAACCCTAAGATAGGGCCCATGCACGAGATGGCGCTGGCTGAGGCCATCTTTGACACGGTCAACAAGCATGCGAATGGCCAGCAGCTGTCGAGGGTCGAGGTCAGCATCGGGTACTTTCGCCAGGTGGTACCCGACTCGCTGGTCTTCAACTGGGAGATGCAGACCGCGGGGACCGAGCTGGCCGGGGTCGATCTGGTCATCGACCATGTTCCGGGCGTGGTCGAGTGCCGGGCATGCGGGGCGTCGACCACCCTGGAGGACCCGATCCTGCTCTGCGGCTCCTGCGACAGCGCAGAGGTGGACCTTGTGAGCGGCGAGGAATTCATGATCGCATCCATTGACCGGGTTAGGGAGGAGTCCTGATGGGCCGTTTCCACAGCCATTCCGACGGCACGGTGCACGACCACGACCACGACGTCGGCGACCACAGCGGTTACGTGGAGACCGGCACCGAGCGGGTCGCGGTGCTGGAGAGCATCCTGGCGGAGAACGACCGGACCGCCGCGGCCAACCGGGCCGATTTTGCCCGAGCCGGCGTGACCACCGTGAACCTGATGTCCTCACCAGGCGCGGGCAAGACTACCCTGCTCAAGCGGACCATCACCTCCCTCGCCCCCCGCCTCCGGGTCGGGATCCTGGAGGGAGACATCGCCACCAGCATCGACGCCGATCAGCTCGAAGGGCTGGGCGCAGCGATATCGCTGGTCAACACCGGCAAGGGCTTCGGTGGTGAGTGCCACCTGGATGCCCCCATGGTGCGCTCGGGCCTCGTGCGCCTCCCCCTCGCCGAGCTGGACCTGTTGATCATCGAGAACGTGGGCAACCTGGTCTGCCCGGCCGAGTTCGACGTCGGCCAGCACTCAAGAGCGATGGTCTACGCAGTCACCGAAGGCGAGGAGAAGCCGCTCAAGTACCCAGTGATGTTCCGCACCTGTGACGTGGTCGTCATAAACAAGATCGACCTCCTCCCACATCTGGACTTCGACCTGGACCTGTTCATGGCCAACCTGGCCGCGGTCAACCCGATGGCACGGCGCATCCAGGTGAGCGCCCGCACCGGCGAAGGCATCGACGAGTGGTGCGACTGGCTCGTGGCCACCCACGCCGCCCGAAGCGGTGGCGGGTATTAGGTAAAAGTCCCACACGAAGGCGAATCAAGAGGGCACGGGTACGGACCACCACGGAGGCAAATTTTTTCGATACCATGGCTCACGCACCCGAATCGAGGAGGCCGACGTGACCGAGGATGTCACCGCATACGTGCTGATCCAGACAGAGGTCGGCAAGGCCGCCCATGTCGCCACGGAGGTGGCCGGTATCGAGGGGGTGGTGTCAGCCGACGACGTCACGGGTCCCTACGACGTCATCGTGCGGGCCAGGGCCGGGTCTGTGGACGAGCTCGGACGGCTCATCGTCAGCCGCCTGCAGCTGATCGAGGGCATCACCCGAACCCTTACGTGCCCGGTGGTGAACCTCTAAGGGCCTGTACGAGAACAACCTGCGCGGCGAAGCCGCTCAGGTTGCGGGCCTCATCAGGGCCATAGCTGTGCCCGCCGCCCAGGTTGTTCTCTGCCAGGCCCTAACGCTTGTCGCAGCTCTGCCGCAACGGCGGAGGGGCGCCTGACCACATCGTCCCAGCTGTAGCGCAAGAAGGTCCAGCCCTGGCGGGCCAGGGTCACGGCGTTCTGGCGCCTCAGATCGCATCGGTGGTCAGCCGCGCTGGCGTGAGTGGCAAATCCGTCCAGCTCGACGAGCAGGCGGGCCTGCTCGAAAGCGAAATCGCAACGGGCCACCCGATTCTCGAGCTGCACCTCGTGCTGGCGGGCCGGCGCGGGCAGGCGAGCCCGGCGGCACAGCTGGACGAAGCGGGTCTCGAGCTCGCTCTCGGTCGGGGGCTCGTCGGCTCGCTGAGCCAGCACCTTGCGCAGCAGCGCCCTGCCGGGGTGACCTTTGCCGCCCAGCGCGCCCAGACGCCGTTCGAGGTAGGGCAGAGACGTCTGGCCGTTGCGCAGTGCCGACTCGAGAGCAGACTCCAGCGTCTCGCGGTCGACGACGCCGGCCAGGTCTATCAAGGTGCGAGTTGCCCTGGTCACGGGAATCTTGTCGATGCTGCCGATGTCGGTGCGGTCGAAGGGTCCGCTCCGATGCACGATCGCGCCACTCAGGCGTTGGCCGTTGTGGCCTCGAGGGATCGTCACCTCGACCACCTCGCGGCAAACGCCGTCGAGGCCGTGCAGGCCCGCCGCTGCGCGGTGCGAGACCAAGGTTCCCTCCCCGCCCGGCAGCACGGCGGCCATGAGTTTCTGGTGCCACGAGTCCGGGTGCCCGATGAGGCAGTACAAGCCGATCGATCGGCGCTCCCATCGGGGTGATCGGGCCAGGGACCAGGACGACACTCCAAAGGACCTGGCCTGGGAGGTGCTGACCACCCCGTGCTGGGCCACGCCGAGCACCTCGAGCCGTTCTTGTCGTGATTGTGTGCGTTTTTCGTCGGTCATCACGACAAGTACAGCATCTGGGTGTGACAATGGGCTGCCGGAGCCATCCGGGAGCCTGATTACCGCTCCCAGCCCAGGCTCCGGCCCCGGCCGCAGTCCCCAAGCTCTCGAAAGCGCGGCAACTGGGAAGCGCGCTCCGACCTCAGGCCGAGATCGTGTCGCCAGTGCGTGAGGGGCACCCAACCGGGGTCGGCACCCCCCTCCAGGTATAGCGCGTGGCCGGGTACGCCTTTGGAGATGACCGCCGGACTGTAGGTGGGCTGGCGGTGAGTCGACCAGCTCGTGGTGAGCGAGCCCCCAGGGACGCGACCCCTCCGTGGTGACTGGACCGTCCGGCTCACGCTGCGCACCGGAACCTCCATCTCCCCGCTCAGCATCGAGATGTCCTCCAATGTGGATCGCTGCGCCACACCGGGAAAGATCAGCTTGCCGCCGAACTGGGTCAGGAATCCGTCCGCCTCGCGCCCCCAGCGCTGGTGCGCCTGGGAGAGATCCTGGAAGCAAGCCGCGACCAGCACCCCTTGACTCGCCCCTTCGGAGAGGATCCTGGGCAGGCTCTTGATCGGGGCGATGTTCGCCGCCTCGTCCAGTGCCAGCAGCAACGGCTCTCCTACACCAGCTCCGACCTCCCGCGACCTCGCATAGGCGGCCGCCACCGCCCGGCCGATCAGCATGACCACCGTTGGCGCCACCAGGTCCTGCACCTCCGAGGAAGCAACCACATAGATGGTGTCCTCGGAGCCCACCAGCTGGGCGGGCATCAGGTTGGGATCGCCGCGGCCTGACTCCAGCGCAGGCTGGGTGCGGTAGGCGGCAACTGCGTCCGACGCGGTGGAGAACACGCTGGAGAGCTCCCGGGCCTCGATCCTGGATAGCCCCGCCATCACGTCCCGGGCCAGCGGGTCGCCGTGCTCGGCGAGGACCTCCCCAGCCGTGCGCAGGTCACGGCGGTTGATCCACCGGGCCACCGCATCGATCCCAAGTCCGCCCACCGCCGCGGCGTGCATCAGGGTCTCGATCATCGCCAGGGCTTGCGCTCGCCAATGGGGATCGGGGGAGCCATCGCCAACGCCGGCCGCATTCACCAAGTCGGCGCAAACGAGCTGAGCCACCGTCCAGTCCCCACAGTGGCTGACCGGTGACCAGCGAAGGCGTCGAACGCCGTCAGGCGCCCGGACCTCGTTGAACGGATCGAGAAGCCAGCAAGTGCCGCGAGCGCTACGCCAGGCGATCGTGGCTCGCAGGACGTCGTCCTTGGTGGAGGTAGAGATCACCGGGCCCTTTGCGGCGGCCACGTTGGGGATCATGAAACACGAGGTCTTGCCGCAGCGGGGGGGGCCCAAGGCCATCACGTGGGCCTCAGCTTTGGCCCAAAGCCATGCCCCCGGCTCCCCACCGAGATAGATCACGAGCGCCCCCACACGCTGGTCACGGGTCCCACCACACGCATGCAGCTCGGGTGGACAACAGGTCCGCCTCGGGGTCTAGGAGGCGGTCAATCTCGTCGTCCGAATCGGGGCCGAGACACAGACGCTGGCGAGCAAAGGCCACCTGGAGCGCCCGGTCGCGCGCTTGCCAGCGGGGTGGGCGGGAGAAGCGCTCCACGTGCGCGTCGATCCCCATGTCGCCGAGCACCTCGACTGCGGTGTCCACCCCTGGGCCGATCGGTCGTTGAGAGCTGTGAAAATGCAGCCAAAGGTCGTTGAGCGCAGCCATCGGGTGGCGCGCGGTGAGCTCTACAACCACCCGTGAGCGGGCGTGGTAGCTCAGCTCGGTCACGAACGTGGGCAGGTCGCTGACGTTGTAAAAGACGTGGTGGCACACGACCACATCCGCTTGAGGCACCCTCGCGGCCACATCCGGCCACTTGCCCTCGACGGTGATCACCTTTACGGTGTTGCCCTTGGATTCGAGCTCCTTGGCGGCTTCGACCACCATTGCCAGCATCGAGGGGGTCTGGTCCACGGCGATGAGCTCCCCAGCGGGGGGGACCAGGGCGAGGCCGGCGGCACCACCCCCTGAGCCAACGTCGATCACCGAACCGCCGCAAGGAAGCGCTTCCAGGGCGCGGTCTCGCGACGGGCTGTCCTCGGGCACCGCCGGAGCTCGAAACATCTCTGGCGGGAATCCCCACGGAGGCACTGGAGCGGCCGCCAGAACCTCGTCCGGAATGGCCCAGCGAGCAAGCTCGTGTGCCCAGTGCTGCGCCGCAAGCCCCTGACTCATGACGTCGAGATTAGCTCCGGCATGACTTGCGGGCGCGTCGGCAATTTCCGACGGTTGCGCTTGAGCTCATGTGTGGCAACTAGTGCAACCGCCAGCGCAGCTACCGTGATGTGAGTGGTGCTGCCCGACGAGGTCATCGAGTTCGGCCCAGCACGCACCGCAGAGGTCGTCGCCTGGATGCAACGCCTCGAAGCTGCCCACCAGGGCTGGATAAACCTCCAGCCTGGCGTGCCCGAGAAGGTGCTCGAACGCGCACCGACGCCGCTTTCGCTGTTTCACCGCCGGCCGCGGGAGCTGACCCTAGCGACCTGGGAGGCCGGGTGCATTCGCCGACGGGGCCCGACCGCCCCGACGGTGGGCATCCAGCATGGGCGCCCGGATCGAGTGAGGACGATCCTGGCCGAGGCCGGGCATGGAGTCCCCGCTGGGTGGAGAGTGCTCTCGGACCGGCCCGCAAACGGCTTCGTGGCCCGGCTCCCAGTGGATGAAGATCCTGCACAGGTCCTAGGCTGGCTGCTGAGGACGGTCGAGGTGGTGAGCCCGGTCCCAGTGATCGGAACCTGGCGGGCGCTCGTGCATCGCGGCCGCCATACCAAGGAGGATCCTTGAGTCCCCAAGACAGCCCGCCCTCAACGGATGCGGGCGAGGTTCGAACAAAGAGCGAGGCCTGGCGGGTGCCCTCCGGGCGTCTGGCCACCATGCGCCGGGCGGAGCTGGCCGTGGGGACAGCCGTGTTGCTTGCGCTGGGAGCTGGCCTCGGGGGAGCGATCATCGGGCCAACCGGGGCGGGGGCAACCGGTGCTGGTGTGCTTGTCCTCGCGGGGATCCTGGACAGGTTCCTTCAGCGCAGGGTGGCCTCGTGGGGCTACATCGAGCGCTCCGAGGACCTGCTGGTCCGAAGGGGCGTGCTGGTCCAGCGGCTGTCGGTGGTTCCCTATGGCCGGATGCAGTTCGTGGACGTGACAGCCGGGCTCGTCGAGCGGAGCTTCGGGTTGGCAACGGCTCGCCTACACACGGCGGCTGCCGCGAGCGATGCCCGGATACCTGGCCTCGAGGCAGCGGAGGCAACCAGGCTGCGGGACCGCCTGGTCGCGTTGGGTGAGGCCAAAGCGGCCGGGCTTTGATCGGCGCTGGGCAGGAGCCGGACATCGGGGCGGTCCGGCAGGGCGGCGGCGGGGCGGTCGGGCAGGGCGGCGGCGGGGCGGTCGGGCAGGAGCCAGACGGCGGGGCGGTCGGGCAGGAGCCGGACGGCGGGGCGGTCCGGCAGGGGTGGAAGCGCCTTCATCCCCTCTCGCCCGTGGTCCGGTTCTCCCGATCGCTCGTGGGCCTGGTGCTTGTCCTGGCGGCAAGCACGCTGACCGCGGGCAAGAACGGGTCGGGGTCGTACGTATTCGACGTGGTGCTGGTGGGGCTGGCTCTGTTGTCGGGTGTGATTTCCTGGCTGGTCACCCGCTGGCAGGTCGAAGGGCCCACGCTGCGGATCGAGTCCGGGCTCATCCGGCGGGACTCGCGCCAGGTCCCGCTTTCCCGGGTCCAGGCGATCGACATGATCCAACCAGTTGTGGCACGCATGCTGGGATTGGCCGAGCTACGCCTCCGAGTGGCAGGCTCCCGCTCCGAAGTGCGCCTGGCTTACCTCACCCAAGCCGACGCACGGACCACGAGGACCCGCCTCCTAGCCCTCGCAAAAGGCAGTGTCGTGAACGCGCCAAACCCCCCAGAGACGGCCCTTGTCTCGGTCCCCACCTCTCGCCTGGTAGCCGCGGTGGCGCTGAGCGGGAGCGGGATCACCGCAATAGCCACGGTGGGCCTGCTGGTGGGGATCGGTCTCTCGGTTCCGGGCGCGGTGGGCTGGGTCAGTGGCTCCGGGCTGGCCGTGGTGCTCGCGCTGATCACCCCCGCCATCCGGCAAGTCACCAGCGAGGGGGGATTCAGCCTTGCAGAGGCACCCGACGGTCTGCGAGTGTGCTGCGGCCTGGTCCAAACCGTGGCTGAGACAATTCCGTCGGGCCGGGTGCAAGCGATCCGTCGGCTCGAGCCCCTCATGTGGCGCCCTTTCGGCTGGTGTCGACTGGAGATCGTGGTGGCCGGGCCCAGAGGTCGCCAGCGAAAGGACGAGCCGGCGGGCCGGGTGGTCCGCGCGCTGCTTCCAGTCGGGAGCCACCAGGCGGCGGACGCCATCGGGGGCCGCCTGTTCCCAGGCGTCAGCGTGCTTACGCAGGCCCCCCCCGCCCGGACACGCTGGAAGGCGCCTTTGTCGTATCACTTCATGACCGGGGGTCACGATGACCTATACGCCGTGACGTCGGGGGGTCGGGTCCGCAGGGTGACCGCATGGGTCCCGCTGGCCAAGGTTCAGAGCTTACGCTTCGTTCAGGGACCGATCCAGCGCTTCCTCGGACTCGCGAACGTCCACCTGGACGTGGCGGGGCAGCGGTTCAACAAGGCGACGTTCCGCGACCGAGGCGTCACGGAGGCCACGGAGCTCACTGAGACCCTGGCCGAGCTGTGCCGTCGGGCGCGAGCGCCAACCCTGCAGCCCGAGCGCACCCACGACGTGCAGCCCGAGCGCGCTCCGGCCAAGCTGCCCGACTCAGCCTCCGGGTAGGGTACCGCCCTTCGCGTACCCGGACACCTTGGCCGTGACCGGCTTACCGGTGGAGGCCGAGAGCACATACCAGATCCCGCCAAAGGCATTGATGCCCTCACCATTGGCCTCATGAGGCGCGGTATCGTGGCTGAAGGTGTAGAGCGGATGCCCACCGTAGCTCAACTGGTCCGTGCTGCCGACCCTATTGAGCAACGCAGTGTTGACCCCGGCGCCCAGGCTGGGAATCGCGCTGACCGTGAACAGCGGCCACACCGTCGCACACATGCCTGTGCAGTTGGACTTGTTGGCTGTGTCGTTGGAATGCTCGTAGAGCGTCTTGCCGGACGAGGTAGCGAGGATGCTCCCGTAGGCCGAGGACTCGACTGCGAGACCCTGCTTCGCCACGGTGGTCGGAGTGGTGGAAGTGGTCGGGGTGGTGGCGGTGGTAGTGGTGGTGGTCGGGGTGGTGGTGCCGCAGGCCGCGGCCCCCAGGCCCAGCACCGCTGCGCCGATCACTGCGCTTCTGGCTGACCTTGCAGTCAACTTCATGCCTTCCCCCTTAGAGTGATGGACTGACTAACGACAACCTATTTTACTTTACCCACATCTCAAGCTAAATCGAGTGCAGGCAACCCCAATGCTGTCACGGCCCGCGAGTTGCTAGGATGGCGGATGCTGCCATGCGTCGTGGGCAAGGTCCGCGTCGAGCCTCGGCCCCCAGCGTGCCCGGAGACCAAGTGTGATCATCCCCCACAGCCAATCAACGATCTCCGAGGATTCCAGGTCCCCGGATTCCCGGAAGCCCCGCGGCTCGCTCGCCAAGGGACTCTTCCGGGCCCTACGCCCCAAGCAATGGGCTAAGAACGTGATCGTGCTCGCCGCTCCCGGCGCTGCGGGCGACCTCACCCGGCTTCACCCGTTGCTGGTCAGCCTGGGCGCAGCAGGAATCTTCTGTCTAGTGGCAAGCGGCGTCTACCTGTTGAACGACAGCCTCGACGTCGAGGCGGACCGACATCACCCGACCAAATGTCACCGACCGATTGCCGCAGGGATCGTGCCGGTTCGCCTGGCCCAAGTCCTCGGGGTCGGCCTCATGGCGCTCGGCATCGGTCTGGCCTGGGTGCTGGCCGGGCGGGATCTCACCGTGGTCATGGGTGTCTACGTCGTCGTCAACCTGGCCTACTCAGCCTGGCTCAAGCACGAGGCAGTGATCGATCTGGCCGCAGTGTCCTCTGGCTTCATCCTCCGCGCAATTGCCGGCGGCGTGGCCATTGGTATCCCCCTGTCGCCCTGGTTCGTAATCGTGGCCTCGTTCGGCTCCCTGTTCATGGTGGCCGGCAAGCGCACGGCCGAGCAGACGACTCTCGGCGACGCCCAGGCGTCCCACCGCCCGACATTGGCTGCCTACTCACCCCAATTCCTGGCCTACGTGCGCACGCTGGCAGCCGCGGTGGCAATCACCGCCTACTGCCTGTGGGCGTTCGAGAAGGCGGGACCGGCGGGGCACAACGCGATCTGGTTCAAGCTGTCCATCGCTCCGTTCGTCATGGCCATCCTGCGCTACGCCCTGCTAATCGACCAGGGCCTTGGCGGCGCGCCCGAGGAGTTGGTGCTCGGCGACAGGGTCCTCCAGGCCCTGGGGCTGGGCTTGGTGACCTTCTTCGCCCTGGGAATCTATGGCTAGCCGGGCACTCGGGCCTAGCCGGTCGATCTATGGCTAGCCGGGCGCTCACGGGTCCCGGGCGAACCGCCATCCTGTCGGGATGGGGGCGCACCTCGCCCAGCGCAGCCAGGGTCGTCTCCTTCCACGGGGGCGGCAACGAGGCGGCGGCCCGGGTCAGCGCCTTGCTGGCCGATCCCGCTGGCCGGGGCGTCATTGCCAGGGGTCTGGGGCGCAGCTACGGCGACGCCGCCCAGTGCGCGGGGGGAACCGTGCTGGACATGACCACCCTGGACCGCATTCACCGCCTCGACCCCTCAGCCGGCACGGTGACCGTCGACGCCGGGGTGAGCCTGGGCACACTCATGAGGGTCCTGCTTCCCCAGGGCTGGTTTGTGCCGGTCACCCCGGGGACCCGCATGGTCACGGTAGGCGGCGCCATAGCCGCCGACATCCACGGAAAGAACCACCACGTGGACGGCACCTTCGGCGCCCAGGTCACCTCGATGCTCCTGGCCACCCCGACGGGTCTCCGGCACCTTACGCCAGGAGCCGGGCCCAGCGACCCCGACGCCGCCCTGTTCTGGGCCACCACGGGCGGGATGGGTCTCACCGGCGTCGTCCTCGAAGCCACCATCGCGCTCATCGCGGTGCGGACCAGCCGCATCCGCGTGGACACCGACCGGACAGCCGACCTGGACGAGACCCTGGCCTTGATGATCGAGGGTGACTCGGCCTACCGCTACTCGGTCGCCTGGGTCGACTCCCTCGCCCGGGGGCGCCACCTTGGCCGATCCGTGCTGAGCCGGGGCGACCACGCCGAGCGCCACGAGCTCGCCGGCGGGGGCGCTCCCCTGGCCTTCGACCCCGGTGCCCCGCTCCCCGCCCCACCGCCCATGCCGCTGAGCCTGCTCAACAAGGCCACCGTGCGCGCCTTCAACGAGGCGTGGTATCGCAAATCCCCGCGCCACGAGGTGGGCCGGATCGAGGGCATCGGGGCCTTCTTCCATCCCCTCGACGCGGTGGCCTCCTGGAACCGGCTCTACGGTCCGAGGGGTTTCCTCCAATACCAGCTGGTGGTGCCCGACAAGGAGACCGACACGCTCCGGGGCGCGCTGGAGCGCCTGTCAGGGGCGGGGTGCGCCTCGTTCCTGAGCGTCCTCAAGCGGTTCGGCTCCGCCGCCGGACCGCTCTCGTTCCCGATGCCCGGCTGGACCCTCACCCTGGACATACCTGCGGGCACGCCAGGCCTTGCCCCCCTGCTCGATGGCCTGGACGATGCGGTCGCCGCCGCCGGGGGCCGGGTCTACCTGGCCAAGGACTCCCGACTGCGCCCGGACCTGCTTGGCGCCATGTACCCCCTCCTCCCCGAGTGGCGGGCGGTGAGGGACTCGGTCGACCCCGATGGAGCGATGTGCTCGGACCTGGCCCGAAGACTCGGCCTGGTGAGGCCCTCAGAGAATAAGAATATGCCGCCTCTCGCCACCCACCAGCGCCCACCCACCGCCACTGCACGCCAAAAGGAGCCTCACCAATGAACGACGCCTTCGCCCAACCCCAGTCGGTGCTCGTGTTGGGCGGTACATCCGACATCGCCCGGGCCACCGTGCGGGCACTTCTGGCCGGGCGCACCCGCAGCGTGGTCCTTGCCGGGAGGAACCCGGCTGGCCTGGCGCTCGCAGCCGAGGACGCCAGGGCAGCGGGCGCCTCGACCGTGGCTACAGCCGCCTTCGACGCGGCCGATGTGGGCCACCACGCGGCGGTGCTGGGGAAGGTCTTCGCCGAGCACGGGGACTTCGACCTGGTGCTCATGGCCGTGGGGGTCCTCGGCAACCAGGCAGCCGACGAAGCTGACCCTGTGGCCGCGGCCGGGGTGATCTGGAGCAACTTTGCCGGACCGGCCGCAGCTTGCCTGGTGGTGGCCGACCGACTCCGGGAGCAGGGCCACGGGACCCTGGTGGTGCTGTCGTCGGTGGCCGGGGAGCGGGTGAGGAGGGCCAACTTCATCTATGGCTCCTCCAAGGCCGGTCTCGACGGGTTCGCCCAGGGCCTCGGCGACTCCCTCGTCGGGTCCGGGGCCAGGGTCATGGTCGTGCGGCCTGGATTCGTGACCACCAAGATGACGGCCGGGATGAAGCCCGCCCCGATGGCTGCCAGCGCTGACCAGGTGGCCAAGGCGATCCTCGACGGCCTGGCCAGGGGAGCGGAGATCGTGTGGGCGCCCGGCGCGTTGCGACCGATGATGATGGTGGCCCGCCACCTCCCCCGGGCAGTGTTCCGCCGCCTTCCGGTGTGACGGTGTGACTTACCAGCGGAGGTTGGCCGCCTTCGATTTCGACGGGACCCTGGTCGCCGGGGACAGCCTCTTGCCCTGGCTGGGTATGGCGTGCGGGCGCCTCCCCACTGCCACCGCCCTGGCGGGCGCGGTCGCCGGCTCACTCCGTCGCTCCGGTGGCCTCGACCGGGACGCGATCAAGTCTGCCTTGTTGAGCCGGCTCCTTGAGGGCAGGCTGGTCGAGGACCTGGCCGCCCACGCCCGAGACCACGCCGCCAGCCTGGTGCGTCGTATCCGACCGCAGATGCTGGCCCGCATCCGGGGCCACCAGGTTGCGGGCGACTGGGTGCTGATCGTGTCGGCCTCGCCAGAGCTTTACCTGGCGCCGGTCGGCGAGGCGCTGGGAATCGACCGCGTGCTCGGTACCCGCCTGGAGGTCGGGGCGGGTGGGCGGCTCACCGGGCGCCTGGATGGGCCCAACTGCCGAGGCCCGGAGAAGGTCACCCGCCTCAAAGCCTGGATGGCGACCCTCGACGGCCCCACCCCCGCCCTGTGCGCCTACGGCGACAGCTCGGGCGACGCAGAGATGATGGCCTTCGCGGAGGTGGCGACCTGGGTGAGCCGCAGGTCCTGGGTGAGCCGCCGGTCCTGGGTGAGCCGCAGGTCCTGGGCGCGGCTGTGAGCACCTTGCAGGCAGCGGCTGGGGGGGACGCGCCGCCAATCCAGAGGCGGCAGCGGCTCTCGGGCTCGTGGGCGGCGCGGCCCGCCGGGATCTACGTTGCCTCGCGCGCTGCGGTGCTCCTGGCCGCGGGGGTCGCGGTGCTGCGCACCCCGGGCCTCACCCTCGGCGGGGCCCTGACCAAATGGGACAGCGGTTGGTACCTGCTGGTCACCAGGGCCGGATATCCCCACACACTACCGGTGGTGAGTGGGCACGTGGTGCGCAACACCACCGCGTTCTTTCCGCTGTTTCCATTGACCATCAGGACGCTCTCGGTGGTTACCGGGCTGTCCCCCACGAGTAGCGGGCTGTTCCTGGACTCGGCCTTCGGGCTGGTGGCCGCCCTTCTCGTGTGGTTGCTGGCCCGGGACCTTTGGGAGCGGCCAGCCGCTGACCGGGCGTGCGCATTGTTCTGCTGGTTCCCGGGCTCGTTCGTGTTGAGCATGGTCTACGCCGAGGGCCTGATGATAGCCCTGGCCGCTGGCTGCCTACTGGCCCTGTCCCGCCGCCGCTGGCTGCTGGCTGGGGTCCTGGCCGCCCTGGCCACCGCGACCCGGCCCAATGCCATAGCCCTGGGAGCGGCCTGCGCCTGGGCCGCCGGGGTGGCCATCCACCGGCGGAAGCAGTGGCGGGCGCTGGTCGCCCCGGCGCTGGCCCCCGTGGGGATACTGGCCTACTTCGGCTTCTTGTGGGCACGCACTGGCAGCCCCGTCGCCTGGTTCACCACCGAGTCGCAGGGCTGGCACGAGAGCGTGGACCTGACCGCCACCTGGAGCCGGATCACCACCTTCGCCGCGCATCCCTTTCCCAACCTGGGCGACACCGTGGGTCTGGGATGCCTGGCGTTCGCCGTGGTCGTCGGGGTGGTGCTGATCGCGGCCAAGCTCCCCGGCGCACTGGTGGCCTACACGGCAGTGGTGATCGCCCTCACGCTGGTGTCCAAGCTCTACGGAACCACTCCGCGCTTCTTGCTCACCGCGTTCCCGCTGGCCATGGTGCTCGGATACCGCCTGCGGGGGGTCGCCTTCGGCCTGGCGCTCACAGCTTCGGCCGTTGCCCTGGCCTGGCTGACCGTGGTAAGCGTCTCGACCCTGTTGCTCACTCCCTGAGGCGACCAGACGGGCCCGTACGAGAACAACCTGGGCGGCGAAGCCGCCCAGGTCAAAATATGCCCTAAGCCGAAGTTACGTGGGCTGGGCTAGGTAGACCCACCTTCACCAGCCAGAACGTCCCGGAGCAGCGGATTGTTC
>JAVKSL010000039.1:0-26734 GCA_039583695.1 Acidimicrobiales bacterium
CCACGCTGGTATAGGTCGACCCGGACTCGGCTGGCTCCTGCGTGCTTGGACACGTTCTGCAGCGCCTCCTGGGCTATGCGGTACAAAGTGGTGGCTACGTGTGGCTCGACATCTGTCTCGTCGAGGGTCACCTCGGCATCTTCAATTGCAAGCGTGCGGACCAGGCTCTCCAGGCTCGGCCCGAGCCCGAGGTCGTCCAGCACGCTGGGCCGCAACCCGGCTATGGCGTCCCGGGCCTCCTGGAGCGCCGCGTCCGCCAGCTCGCGGGCCGTGCTTAGCTCGCTGGCGACCACCTCGGGCTCGTCAGGGTTTGCCGAGGCCGCTGCGTCGAGGTGGTAGGACAGGCTCACAAGCCGTTGGCTTATACCATCGTGCAGATCTCCCGCCAACCGATGGCGCTCGCCCTCGGCGGCCTCGACGGTTCGGGCAGCAAACCCCTCGAGCGCCTCCTCGCGCTCGGCCAGGCGCCGGTGGAGCAACGCGTTCTCCACGGTGCCGGCCAAGAGCCTGGCCACATCGGTCAGCAGCATGACCTCGGCCTCGGACCAGTCCCGTTGCGTGCGGGAATGCACGTTGAGCACGCCCACCACCTTGGTCCCCCGGCGGATCATCGGGACCGAGACCAGCGACGCGAAGTCCTCGCCGCGCAGCGCCGGAATATAGCGGTAGCGCGGATCGGCCCACTTGTCCGGCACCACGGCCGGCCTGCCGTGGCGGGCAACCCAACCGGCCACGCCGTCGCCCACCGACAGCTCGATGGTGCCAGCCAGCTCGTCGAATGGGGGCGTGCCACCCGTGAGCACGATGCGGTTGTGCTCTCCGTCGACCAGGTGCACAAAGCACACATCCGCGCCCGACACCTCGGTCACGACCTTGGCCACTCGCTGGACAACGCCTCCCAGATCCAGGTCCGCGGCCATCGCCTCGGCCACCTGCTGCAGAGCCTGGGCCCGCATGGCCGTGTCAGCAGGGGCCCCGCTCACCGGCACAGCCCTTCCCGAAGGGCGATCGCCACAGCCTGGGCGCGATCCTTGGCCCCGAGCTTGCGGTACACCGCGCTCACATGGCTCTTCACGGTCTCCTCACCCACGACCAGGCGAGCAGCGATGGCCCGGTTGGAGACACCGCGGACCATCAGCTCCAAGACGTCGCTCTCCCGCTGGGTCAGGCCAAGGTGGGCCCCGGGCCAGAACTCCCCTGCGTGCAGCCGCGCCGCGGTCAGTGCCACCCGTCCCGCCAGCGATGGGTCCACCACTGTCTCCCCCTGCATGGCCCGCTCCAGGTGGCCCACCAGCTCAGCTCCAGTAGCCTGCTTGAGCAGGAACCCCACGGCTCCGGCGCGCAGCGCCTGGAACAGGTACTGCTCGTCGTCGTAGACGGTGAAGAACACCACGCGACACCGCTCGTCACGATGCAGCATCTCTTTGCAGATGTCCAAGCCGCTCTCCCCCCGTACCCTGACATCCAGCAATACCACATCCGGTCGGGTCGCGACCAGCTCAGCCATTGCGGCCACGCCGTCGGTGGCCCTGCCGGCGATGACGACCCGGGTCGCGTAGGGCCGCAACATCGACTCCAGCCCGTTCAGGATGACCTCGTGGTCGTCCACCACCAGGATCCGGATCGGGGAATCTTGCACCATGCGCCAAACCGTAGTGCGCAGGTGCCCGGGCTCCGGGCCAAAGGGGCAAAGCGCCATCCAACGAAGGCCCAGGCGGAGCCGGTGCTCCCACTGGCTATCACCGCCTGGGGGGAGGCGCACGATCGGCGCCCTCCCGTAGCGTAGCGAATCATGCCTCACCGCGGACTGGCCATGCTGCGTGCACAGAACAGCTCGGGGCCAAATGGTCCCCAGCACGTGACCATGCTGGCCATCGCCGGGGACAGCGCCGCGGGAAAGACCACGATCACCAAGGGGATCGTGGAGGCCATGGGGCCCGAACGCATCTCGGCGATCTGCGTCGACGACTACCACCGCTACGACCGGGTCGAGCGCCGGTGCCTGCCCTTCACCCCGCTGCACCCGGATTGCAACTACGTGGACATAATGGAGCAGCACCTCCAGCTTCTCGCCCTCGGCCAGCCGATCCTCAAGCCGGTCTACGAGCACGACACGGGCCTCCTCGGGCGCCCTGTCCTGCTGGAGCCGTCCGAGCTGGTGATCGTCGAGGGCCTGCTGCCGCTGCACTCCAAGCTCAGCCGGGCCTGCTTCGACGTGACGGTGTACCTGGACCCGCCCGAAGAGATCCGGCGCAAGTGGAAGGTTCACCGCGACACCACCGAGCGCGGCTACACCGAGGACCAGGTGCTCGCCGACCTGGACAAGCGCGAACCTGAGTCCGAGGCCCACATCCGTCCGCAACGCAAGCACGCCGACATCGTGCTGCGCTTCGCCCCGATACCCGAACGGGTTGCGGAGCATCCCGACGAGGCGCTCAGCGCCACCCTGCTGCTGCGTCCCACGATCCCCCACCCGGACCTCACCAAGGTGCTGAGCGCCTCCGAGGTGCGTGATGCCGTGCACCTCAAGCTCGGCAGGGACGAGGACGGCAAGCCCGTCGACCAGCTGCACATCCACGGCTACGCGCCCCGTGAGGCTACGCGCACCATCGAAGAGGCCATCTGGTCCGACCTCGAAGGCATCGAGTCGTTTCCGACCAACCTCGGCGAGATCGAGCCAGGCGTGCGCAGCGAGCCGCTGGCGCTCGCCCAGCTGCTCATCTTGTACCACCTGGTGCAGAGCCGCCGCGGCTGACCCCTGCGCTCGACAGACCCGGATGAAACCCTCCCGAGGTCCCCCAAGTCAAAGCCGAAGCGCCGGAGCACCGGCAGGCCAGATCGGGAACGGAGACGGGAGGAGCGGCGTTGCTGGCATTCACGTTTCCTGGGCAGGGGTCACAAAGACAAGGAGCTGGTCTTCCATGGGCGGACCACCCCTCCTGGGAGCTGGTTCGAGACGTCTCCGAGGTTGCCGGGCGAGACGTCGAAGCCCTCCTACTCGACGCCGGTGCCGCCGAGCTGCGAGCCACCCGGAACTCCCAGCTGGCCACCTTCACCCTCAGCCTCTTGGTATTGGACGCCATCGAGCGCCTGGGCATCGCCCCCTCGGAATGCGCTGGCCACAGCCTGGGCGAGTACAGCGCCCTGGTGGCCAGCGGGGCCATCGGCTTCGAGGACGGCGTCCGCCTGGTAGTCGAGCGCAGCGAGGCGATGCAGGCCGCCGCCGAGGACGAGACCGGCACGATGGTGGTCCTCCTGGGCATCTCCGACGCCGACGCCGAGGCCGCCTGCCAACGGGCCGAGGACGGCGCCTGGGTAGCCAACTTCAACGCCCCGGGCCAGGTTGTGATCGCCGGGACCCCCGACGGGGTCGCCACGGCCGCGGAGATAGCCCGCTCGCTGGGGGCACGCAAGGTGGTGCCGATCGCGGTGGGCGGCGCCTTCCACACCCCTCTCATGGGCCCGGCGCGGGCCCGGCTGCGCAAGGCCCTGGCGCATGCCACCTTCTGCGACCCCGAGATCCCGGTGACCGCCAACGTCGACGCCCGGGCCCACCCCGACGCCAGAGACTGGCCCGGGCTCCTCTCAGCCCAGCTGTGCAGCCCGGTCCGCTGGCACCAGACCCTCCTGGCCCTGGCCAGCCGAGGTCCAGGGACGATCGTCGAGGTCGGCCCAGGCGGCGTGCTCACCGGCTTGGCGAAGCGCACAGTCCCTGAGCAGCGCCTGCTCGCCGTGGCCACCCCCGACGACCTCGACACCCTGGTCGATGCCCTCGCCGGGGAGGGTCCGCTGCACACCTATGCCCTGGCGCACGCCGGTGAGCACCTCTACATGTCCGAGCGGGTGGTCGTGAGCCCCGCCGCGGGGGTGTTCGAGCCCGCCGTGCTCACCGACTCCGTCGAGGTGGGAGCGTTGATCGGCACGGTGGGAGGCACAGATGTGAGGACGCCCTTTGCCGGGTCGATGATGGGACATCTGGCACTTTCGGGCGAGAGGGTGACGCTCGGTCAGCCAGTGGCCTGGCTGCGCACCGCAGCGACCCAGCTCGACCTGCGCACCACAGCAAGGCGGCTGGACCAGCAGTCCCCAACGTCGTGAGCCGGGGAGCCGCACTCGTCGGGTGGGGCACGGCCCTGCCCGATCAGATCGTCACCAACGCCGACTTTGAGCGTCGGCTGGACACGAGCAGCCAGTGGATCGCCGAGCGCACCGGCATCCTGGAACGCCGCATGGGCGGGACCACCGGGGCGCTGGCAGTCGCCGCTGGCCGGGCCGCGCTCGCCAGGGCAGGCCGGGCCGCGGCAGACATCGACATGGTCATCCTGGCCACCACCACCCCAGACCAGGCGGTCCCCGCCACCTCAGCCAGCGTCACCCACCAGTTGGGGACCCGGGGCGGAGGCATGGACATCAACGCCTCGTGCTCCGGCTTCGTCTACGCCCTGGTCACCGGGAACGCGCTGATCAGCGCTGGCTCGGACCGGGTGCTGGTGATCGGGGCCGACACCCTCTCCCACATCGTGGACCAGGACGACCGCTCGACCGCCGTGCTGTTCGGCGACGGGGCAGGCGCAGTGGTGCTCGAGGCCACCCCGAACGAGAGCCAGCTGTTGTCGTGGGACCTGGGAGTCGACGGCTCGGCCGCCACCCTGTTGGACTGCGAGCACGGCGGCTTCATCCGCATGGAGGGTCGGGAGGTCTTCCGCCGGGCCGTGCGGGCCATGGTGTCCTCTGCGGAGATAGTGATGGAGGCGGCCAAGCTCGGGCCCGACGACATCGCCCTGTGCGTCCCCCACCAGGCCAACGCCCGGATAGTCGAGGCGGCCAACGCCCGGATCGGGATCCCCATGGAGCGCACCGCCATGGTCGTGGAGCGCACCGGCAACACCTCGGCGGCGTCGATCCCCCTGGCGCTCGCCGACGCCGCCGACGCCGGGCGCCTGCATCCCGGCGACAACGTACTGATGTGCGGCTTCGGGGCCGGCATGACCTGGGCCAGCGCCATCCTGCGATGGGGGCCATGACGGAGCCAGCCGGCCCTGGGCGTGTCGTCCTCATCACCGGAGGTTCGCGGGGCATCGGGCTGGCCTGCGCCGAGATGTTCCTCTCACGGGGCGACCGGGTGGCCATCACTTACAAGGCCAAGCCGCCCGAAGCCGAGGGCCTCCTCTGCCTGCCCTGCGACGTCACCGACGCCGAGCAGGTAGATGAGGCCTTCACCGAGATCGAGGCCAGGCTCGGCCCGGTCGAGGTGCTGGTGGCCAACGCCGGCATCACCAGGGACCGCCTCACCCTGCGCATGAGCGAGGCCGACTGGGGGGCGGTGCTGGACACCAACCTGAGCGGCGCCTGGCGGGTCACCCGGCGAGCCACGGCCGGCATGGTCCGGGCGCATCGGGGACGCATCGTCTTCGTATCCTCGGTGTCCGCCACCTCGGGCGCGCCGGGCCAGGCCAACTACTCCGCCGCCAAGGCAGGTCTTATCGGGCTCGCCCGCTCCCTGGCTCGCGAGCTCGCTTCCCGCCAGATCACGGTCAACGTGGTGGCGCCCGGCCTGGTCGCCACCGACATGCTGGCTGCCATGAGCCCTGCCAGGCTGTCCGCGATGACCGGCATGGTCCCCCTGGGCCGGGTCGCTGACCCAGCCGAGGTCGCCGCGGCCGTAGGATTCCTCTCGTCGCCCGAAGCCGGCTACGTTACGGGGGCCGTCCTGGCCGTCGACGGGGGCCTGGGAATGGGCATGTGAGTCTTTCGTGGCCCACCGAAACAGTGCAACCACCGACCAAATTTCTATAAGGAGAGGAACTCACCACTGATGGACGAAACAGCCGCCTTCGAGAAGTTCAAGGAGTGCGCGGTCGAGGTGCTGCAGGTTCGCCCTGACCAGGTGACCAGGGAGGCCCGTTTCGCCGAGGACCTCGATGCCGACAGCCTCGATCTGGTCGAGCTGGTGATGGCGCTGGAGGAGAGCTTCGACGTGACTGTGGACGAGACCGAGCTGGAGGGTGTGGAGACCATCGAGCAGGCGTTCAACCTGATCTCCGCCAAGCTCTGATGCTCCTGGGCTGGGGCCCGGCCGGCCCCGAGGGCGGCCAGGCCGGTCTGCGGGTGGCCATCACCGGCCTTGGGGTGGTCTCCAACGCCGGCATCGGGCTGGACGCCTTCTGGGAGGGGCTGTGCGGGCCAGCGCCTGAGCCCGGGCCCGCCCGGCCGGTAACCGGCTTCGACCCCAGCATGTGGTTCGGGCCGAAGGACGTGCGCCACATCGACCGCTCCGCCCAGCTGGCCGTCGCTGCCGCTGAGATGGCGCTGGCCGACGCCGGGCCCATCGAGGTCGACCCCGAACGCGCCGGGGTGATAATGGGCACCGGCGTGGGCGGCTTGGCCACCCTGGAGGTGCAGGTGGGCGTCCTGCTGTCACGCGGCGCCGGGCGGGTCTCGCCGTTCCTGGTCCCCATGATGATCGCCAACCGGGGCGCCGCGGCGATCTCGATGCGCCTGGGGTGGCGCGGACCCTGCGAGACCACGGTGACGGCTTGCGCCGCGGGAACCCAGGCGATCGGCAACGCCGCCCGACTCGTGGCGTCGGGGCGCTGCCAGGTGGCTATCGGCGGGGGGGCCGAGGCTGCCATCACCCCCATCGGCATGGCCGGGTTCACCAACATGACCGCGCTGAGCGTCTCGGGGATCTCCCGGCCCTTCGACCGGGACCGGGACGGTTTCGTGATGGGCGAGGGGGCCGGGATCCTGGTCCTCGAAGAGTGGGGTCACGCTGTCGCCCGGGGCGCCCGGATCTACGCCGAGCTGGCGGGGGCGGCGAGCACTGCGGACGCCCACCACATCACCGCCCCCTCCCCGGGTGGAATCGGGGCTGCGGCCTGCATGGAGCTGGCGCTGGCCGACGCAGGCATCGCCGCCTCAGCCGTCGGGCACATCAATGCGCACGGGACCTCCACCCCGCTCAACGACATAGCCGAGGCCGAGGCGATAGCCAAGGTGTTCGGCTCGCCCGGCCCCCCAGTGACCTCGATCAAGGGCATCACCGGTCACTCCCTGGGCGCTGCCGGGGCGATCGAGGCGCTGGCCGCCGTGCTGAGCATCGTGCGGCGCTCGATACCGCCCACGGCCGGCTTCGTCACCCCGGACCCCCGCATCGCCCTCGACATCGTCGCGGGTGCCCCCCGGGCGTGCACGCCTGGGCCGGTGATCTCCAACAGCTTCGGCTTCGGGGGCCACAACGGCTCGCTGGTGGTGGCTCCTTCTTAGAAATATGCTCGGTGCCGCTGGCCCGCCATGCCCGCTACGGTCGGAGGTGATGACCCTGGTCTCCGAGCCCGGCCCGGCCCCGCCGTTGCCCTCGCCCGACCTCGCCCTCGGCTCGTTCAGCGACCATGGGCCGTGGGTCCTTGAGGAGGCTAAGATGGCTTGGCGGCCGGGCACCGACTCGACGCGAGCCCGGACCGCCGCGAGCGTGCCCCGATTGGTGCGCAGGCGCAGGGTGCCACCGGGGACTCGGGTGCTGACGGTGGGCATCCGGCTCGGTTGGGCCCTGGTGGCCTGGTACGTGCTCGACCGGCCCCGAGGGCGAGCGCGCTCCCGGGCGGGGCTGTCCCGCCGGCTGCGGGTGGCGTTCGAGCGGCTCGGCCCCACTTACATCAAGCTGGGCCAGATCCTGTCTTCCGGGGAGGGCATATTCCCCGAGGAGCTGGTCACGGAGTTCAAGGCCTGCCGGGACCGTGTACCCGCGGAGCCGTTCTCGGCAGTTAGGGACATTGTCGAGACCGAGCTGGGGCGACCACTTGCGGCCGTGTTCTCGTCGTTCGAGACGACCCCAGTCGCTGCCGCCTCCATCGCCCAAGTCCACCGGGCGACGCTGGTGAGCGGCGAGGAGGTGGTGGTGAAGGTGCAGCGCCCCGCCGTCGGTCGGCTCGTGCGCCACGACCTAGCCGCGATGAGCTGGATCGCACCGGCCCTGGTGGGGCGGATTCCCGTCACCTCCCTGGCCAACCCGCCAGCGCTGGTCGAGCTGTTTGCTCAGACGATCGTGGAGGAGCTGGACTTTCGGCTGGAAGCGGACAACATGTTGGACATTGCCCACATCCTGGCCGAGACCGGGACCCGCACGACCATCGTCCCGCGGCCCCACCCCCGCCTGGTCACGGCCCGGGTGCTGGTCATGGAGCGACTCGACGGCTTTGCCTGGGACGACGTGGTGGGCATGCACGCGGCGGGGATCGACACGTCCGCAGTGGTGCACGACGGGATGGTGGCCTTCATGGAGGGAGCGATGCTTTACGGTGTGTTCCATGGAGACCTGCACGGCGGGAACTTGCTGGTCCGGCCGGACGGTCGGGTGGCGCTGCTGGACTTTGGCATCACCGGCCGGCTTGACGAGGCCCGCCGGCTGGCATTCCTGCGCCTGCTCATGGCTGGCACGGTCAACGATGTGCACATGCAGGTATCAGCTCTGCGTGACCTTGGAGCGCTGCCGGTCGATACCGACATCGAAGCGGTGATCCGGGACCTCGACCTGGAAGGCCCGGTCCAGGACCCGACCAGGATGACCCCAGAGGAGCTCACGGCCCAGATCCGCGACATCGCCAAGGCCCTGCTCAGCTTCGGGGCACGGATGCCCAAGGAGCTGATGCTGTTCGTGAAGAACATGCTGTTCCTAGACGGGGCGATGGCGACGCTGGCGCCCGACTTGGACCTGCTGGGCGAGGTGGCCAACCTGGCGGCGTACTTCACCACGCGCTACGGCGAGCGCATTGCGCACGATATCGGCATCGACCCGCGCCAAGCGGAGGTGAACCTGGACGGCCTGAGGGCCTCGATGGGCCTCACGCCGGACGTCGAGGCGGTCACCTACCGCGAGCTGCAGGCCCGCCGTGAGCTGATAAGACATCGGATGGAAAGCCGCGACCGCCGCCGGGCCGACCCGGGAGTGGTGCGGAGGTTGCTGAGCTGGGCGGGCCGGTTTGGGCGGTCGGGCCGGTTGGGCCGGTCAGGGCGAACCTTGGAGGCTTGATGCCTCTGATAGCGCCCATCACTCCGAACTTCGAGCGAAGAGCGAAGAGGAGACATGAGCATTTCCGTGGCCTTGGAAAACCTGGTCGAGCAGGCTTCGCTGATGGGGCCGTGGGCTTACGTGCTCACATCGTCGGACGACGGCAGGCCGCACGCTGTGGCGGCGGCTCTCGCCTGGGAGGACGGTGAGCTGTTTGCCGCTGTCGGGCGCAGTAGCCTGCACAACGTCTCCGAGCGGCCCCTCGTGTCCGTGGTTTGGCCGCCACTGCCGGGCGTGGAGGGCGCCCACAGCCTGATCGTCGACGGGACAGCACGGGTGGCGTCCAGCGATGGTCGGGACGGAACGCTGGCGGTCACGCCGACCCGTGCCGTGTACCACCGACCCGCCCCGGTCACCTTTACCACCCTAGCTGCGTGCCACCCCAGTGCTCCCCCTGGACCAACCACCGGCTGCGGCCCGATCCTCGCCGACGGGGGGCGCTAAAGCTGCCCCCGCGGTTCGAGGAAGCGAACTTTGGGGCATCTTGACCTCTCCCAGAGGCACCCATGCCCCAAAGTTCATGGTCCACACCGACGGCCCGCGCTACTGGGCAGGTCCTAGCCCGACTTGGCCTCGATCGCCTCAGACTTGGTGTTGCTCCCGATCGAGACCCTGCGCGGCTTGGCCGACTCCGCGACGGGCAAGGTAACCGTCAGCACACCGTTGTCGTAGCTCGCCTCCACCGCTTCGGCGTTGAGGCCCTCGCCCAGGAAGAGCTGACGGCTGAAGCTTCCCTGCGGCCTCTCGGCCACCACCACCTCGTCGCCTTCGACCATCGCCCACGACCGCTCCGCCTTGACGGTCAGGACGTTCTTCTCTACCGTCAGGTCGATGCTGGCGGGGTCCACGCCAGGAAGGTCGAGGTGGACCAGGAAACGGTCCCCACGGCGGTACGCATCCATCGGCATCAGGCGCGCGGTGGCGGTGGTGGCTCGACGTCCGAGCACCTCCTCGCTTAGCCTGTCAATCTCACGGAAAGGATCAAACCGCATGAGCATGGCCATCGCCTCCTCCTTCGTGTGTGTCAGCGGTTCGTCACAAAGTTATTATACACCCTGGAGAGAAACTTGACAACATCTACATCTAGTTTTTGGGATGACATGATGAACACCGCTCGGCTTGTTGCGGAGAAGGTCCTCGCCCCCCGTGCCGAGGAGACCGACCAAGCGGCACTGGTACCCCGCTCGAACCTGGATGCCCTGGCTGAGGCTGGGCTGTTCGGGATGGCCTGTCACGGTGCCGGAGCCCCGGCGCCCGCCATGCGCCAGGTCCAAGAAGCCCTGGCTGGCTCCTGTGGCGCCACTTACTTTGTCTGGGCCCAGCACCACTCGCCCGTCCGGTTGCTGCAGGCCACTGGTAACGCCGAGCTACGGGATCGCTGGCTGGTGCCCCTGTGCCGAGGAAGCTCCATCGCCGGCGTGGCGTTCGCCTACCTGCGCCGACCGGGGCCGCCAGCCGTGAGCGCCGGGCGGGTGACCGGGGGCTGGCGGGTGACCGGTACCGCACCATTCGTGACCTCATGGGGCCTGGCCGAGGTCTTCGTGGTAGCGGCGGTCGGGGGTTCCGAGATCGTCTGGTTCTGCCTCCCCGGCCACCCCACGGACTCGGTGCGTCCGTCCCCGCCGCTTGCCCTCTCCGTCCTGCAGGCGACGTCCACGGTGACGCTTCGCTTGGATGACCTGGTGGTCCCTAATGCAGACGTGGTCAAGGTCGAGCCTCTCCACTCGTGGCGGGTCCGGGACCGCCTGGCCACAGCCCGGCCCCCTGCGGCTGCGCTGGGAGTGGCCCAGCGCTGTTGCCAGCTCCTGGTAGTGCTGGCCGGCGAGCGGGCGGGAGCCGTCGAGGAGGCGGCCGGGGCACTCACCAACGAGCTCGCTGCGTGCCGGACCCGGGCCTACAGCCTGGCCGACGCCCTTCCTGACGCCCAGGGAGAGCTTCCCGTGGACACGGCGATCTCCGATGTGACCGCCCCGACCGACGCCCTGGAAGCCCACCTCGCCTCGATGGTCGATGCCCGGGCCTGGTGCCTGGACCTGGCCCAGCGCGCCTCCCTGGCACTCATTGCAGCTGCCGGCGGCCGGGCGATGACCCGCTCTCACCCGGCGCAACGTCTTGCCCGGGAAGCCGCCTTTTACGCGGTCCAAGCCCAGACTGGGTCAATCCGGGCAGCGACCCTCGCCCGCCTCACCCGGCCAACCGGTAGCTCTTGAGGCCGGGGTTCTGCCGCAACTGACCTTGTGGCGCAAAGCGCCTGGCCACGGCCTGGCCATGCCGCGCCAACAGAGGTTCAGGTGTCCAGCGCCGCTCTAATGTCCGCCACGAGCTCCCCGGCGGCCTCAGGACCCCCGCCTTCCAGGAGCCGGCGGACCAGGGCCGAGCCGACCACCACCCCGTCCGCCTCCTCGCACACCTGCCTCGCCTGAGCCGGCGTCGATACCCCGACACCGATAAGCACCGGCTTGTCGGTGACTGCCTTGAGTCGCCGGGCCATCACTGCGGCCGACGCAGCGAGGTCAGCCCGCTCACCGGTCACTCCCATCAGGCCCACGCCATAGACAAATCCTCGGCTGGCCTCGCATATAGGACCCAGCCGGGAGTCGGGCGTCGTGGGAGCTGCCAGCAGCACCGTCTCCACCCCAGCCGCCAGAGTGACCTCCAACCACGACCCCGCTTCCTCGAGGGGCAGGTCCGGCAGGATCGCCCCTGCCACGCCGGCATCCGCCAGCCAGGCACAAAATCGCTCGTATCCCGCCCTGACCACCACATTCGCGTAGGTCATGACCGCCAGGGGGACTGCTGCGTCAACGCGCGCCAGCTCGCTCACGATCAAGGGTGGGGTAGCCCCCTGGCGCAGTGCCCGCAAGGACGCTTCCTGGATCACCGGACCGTCCATGATCGGGTCGGAGAACGGGATGCCAACCTCGACCGCATCGGCTCCCGCAAAGGCGACTGCCGCGATCACCTCGGTCCAATCCGACCCGAGACCCCCGGTGATGTAGGGGACCACCAGCTTGCGCCCCGCCGCCCTGGCCGAGCGTAAGGCCGTCTCCAGGGCGCCAAAGGACGTAGTTTGGTTCGTGGTGACCTCTTTCGTGCCAAAATGGCCCGAAGTACGAGCGCGGCCTCCAAAAACGCCTGACGGGTCGGCGACAAGACCGCCGGGAGGCACACTCCTCAACCGAGCAGCTCCATCACCTGGGCCACGTCCTTGTCCCCCCGCCCCGACAGGGTCACGAGCACGGTGGACCCCGCCGGCAGCTCGACGGTGCCGGCGGCCCGCGCCACCCACGCAAGGGCGTGGGCCGGCTCCAGGGCCGGAATGATCCCCTCCGTCTCCGACAACAATCGCAGCGCGTCCAGCACCTCGGTGTCCCCGGCGTGAAAGTACCTGGCTCGACCGGTGGTCGCCAGGTGGGCGTGCTCCGGTCCGATGCCTGGGTAGTCCAGCCCGGCAGAGATCGAGTGTGCCTCCAGGATCTGGCCGTGCTCGTCCTGCAGGATCCGCGACCGCATCCCGTGCACGACGCCCGGCAGCCCCCGGTCGATGGCCGCTCCCCCGGACGCCTCCACGCCGACCAGGACACTGGCCGTGTCGGCGAACCCGGCGAAGGTCCCCGCGGCGTTCGACCCGCCCCCCACGCAGGCGACCACATATTCAGGATCGCGCCCCCCCAACAGCCGCCGGCACTGCACCCGGGCCTCGTCACCCACCACCCGCTGCAGCTCACGCACCATCCACGGATACGGATGCGGTCCCATCACCGATCCAAGGCAGTAGTGCGTGGTCTCCACCGTCGCCACCCACTCGCGCATCGCCTCGTTGATGGCGTCCTTGAGCGTGGCACTGCCTGACGTGACCGGCCGCACCTCGGCGCCGAGCAGGCGCATCCGGAACACGTTGAGCGCCTGGCGCTCCACGTCGACCGCCCCCATGTAAACCACACACTCGAACCCGAACAGAGCCGCTGCGGTCGCCGCGGCCACCCCGTGCTGGCCGGCACCGGTCTCGGCGAGCATCCGGGTCTTGCCCATCGCCCGGGTGAGCAGCGCCTGGCCGATCACGTTGTTGATCTTGTGCGAGCCGGTATGGGTGAGGTCCTCCCGCTTGAGCAGGATCCGCACGCCCAGCCTCTCGGAAAGCCGGCGGCACTCGGTGACCGGCGTGGGCCGCCCGGCGTAATCAGCGAGGATAGCGTGATATTCATCGAGGAATAAGGGATCTGTCCAACTCGACCTGAACGCCCTCTCCAGATCCTCACACGCAGGGACCAGCGACTCCGGGACGAAGCGACCACCCCACTCCCCGAACCGGCCCCTATTGGTGGGCGGCCCCATCGCGCCCACAGGCCCTGCCGGAGCGCTCACGGGTCCTGCCAGTCGAACGGCGCCTCTCCCAGGCCCTCCCACTCGGGCGGGCTGGCTGCCTTCGCCGTGGCAATGAATGCCCTCAGCTTTGCCGGGTCCTTGACCCCCGGAGAGGACTCCACGCCGCTGGAAACATCCACCCCCCAGGGATGCACCAACCCGATAGCACGGGCCACGTTGTCCGGGTCCAGGCCACCAGCCAGCAACAGCCGCGTGCCGTCGGCGACTCCTTCGGCCAGGCGCCAGTCAAAGACCTCCCCTGAGCCGGGCGAGGGTGCGTCCAGCAGGACCAGGTCGGCCCCATAGGCCGCCGCGTTGGCGATCGCCCGATCCCCCGCCGCAAACGCCATGATGGTCAGGGGCACCCGCTCACGTATCCAACGGGCGTCGGCCACGGTCTCCCTGCCGTGAAGCTGGGCGGCTTTCAGCCCGATGCCGTGCACCGCCTCGACCACCCGCTCCTTGGACTCGTTGCGAAACACCCCGACCGTGATCACCTCGGGCGGTATCCGCCGGGCAATGTCGCCAGCGACGACCGGGGTGATCTGGCGCGGCGAAGGGGCAAGCACGAAGCCCACTGCGTCGGCCCCGAGCGCCACGGCTAAAAGGGCGTCCTCCTCGGAGGTGATCCCGCAGATCTTCACGAACACTGGGCCCGCCCGGCTGCCGCCAAGGCCGCTACCGCCGCGGCTCGATCCGGCGCCATGAGGAGCGACTCGCCTACCAGCGCCGCGTCGTAGCCGGCATCGGCCAGGCGGCGGGCGTCGTCGGTCGTGGCGATGCCGGACTCGGCGACGGCCAGCACACCAGGGGGGATGAGCAACCTCAGCTTGGCGGCCCTTGCGACGTCGACCTCGAAGGAGCGCAGGTCGCGCTGGTTCACTCCCACGATCTCGGCCCCCACCTCCAGCGCCCGCTCCAGCTCTACCTCGTCATGGACCTCCACCACGGCGGCCAGGCTCAGGCCCTTCGCCATCTCGGTCAGCTGGCTCAGCTCCTCATCGGACAGGGCTGCGACGATCAGGAGCACTGCGGAGGCCCCCATGAGCCTGGCGTCGGACACGTCGGCAGCACTGACCGTGAAGTCCTTGCGCAGGATAGGCAATCCAGTGGCATCCCGAGCGGCGCGCAGATCCGCTGGCGAGCCCCCGAAGAACTCCCCGTCGGTCAGCACCGACAAGCACGCCGCCCCGCCTGCGCAATAGTCCCGGGCCAGCTCGGACGGGTCCAGGCCGGGGTCGAGATCACCCTTGGATGGGGAGCGGCGCTTGATCTCGGCGATGATCGACAGGCCAGCCCCCCCCGCCAGGGCCGCAGCGAAGGGGCGAGGACTGGGCGTACGCTCGGCAAGCTCGGCAAGCTCGTCGGGTCGGCGTGGATCTGCTGCCGCCACCTCCCGATGCGCGGCGATGATCCGGTCTAGGTAGGTGGACATGCCGGTCATAGCCTAAATGTCGGTGCCATGGCGAACCACTCATATTCCTAGGCTGGTGATGTGAGCAGCGCTGCGGGCACGATCGTGGTGATCGAGGACGATCCCAACATCGCGGAGCTGGTCGAGGCCTACCTCCGGAGGGAGGGGTTCAGGGTGCTCCGGGCTGGCGATGCCACCAGCGGCCTGGCGCTGGTCCGCCGGGACGCGCCCCGGCTCGTGGTGCTGGACATCGGCCTGCCTGGGAACGTCGACGGGCTGGAGTGCTGCCGGCGGCTGCGGGCATCTGGGCAGGTACCGGTGTTGATCCTGACCGCCCGCGACGCCGAGGTCGACCGGGTGGTCGGCTTGGAGCTGGGGGCTGACGACTACATGACCAAGCCTTTCTCGCCCCGCGAGATGGTGGCCAGGGTGCGGGCGATCCTGCGACGGGTCGACGGGCCGGCGCCGGACGGGCCCCGGGTGGTGAGCGTGGGAGGCATGGAGATCGACACTGCGCGCCGGGAGGCCAGGGCAGAAGGCCAGGTGGTGGCCCTCGCCACCAGGGAGTTCGATCTGCTGGCCTACCTGGCAGCCAACGCCGGGCTGGCGCTGTCGCGCCAGCAGATCCTCGACGCGGTCTGGGGGCACGGTTGGTACGGCGACGAACGGACAGTGGACGTGCACGTCCGCCAGCTGCGCAAGAAGCTCGGCAGCTCCCTACCCCTGGCCACGGTCTGGGGCATCGGCTACAGGCTCGGCTGAGCACCGTGGGGCTCGGCGCAGGCCCGCCTGCTCGGCACGGGCTCGGCGCCTGCTCGGCACGGGCTCGGCACGGGCTCGGCGCAGGCCCGGCGCCTGCTCGGCACGGGCTCGGAGCACGTTGAAACGTCACCTCGTCGCCGCCATCGTGGCGGTGGTCACCGGAGCGCTGCTCGTGGCCGGGTTCGGCACCCTGGTGCTGGAGCGCCACGCAGCGGCCAACGCAGCCCGGAGCGCCATCCGCTCGCAGGCCCAAGTCCTGGCATCCGAGGCCGACCTGGCGATCAAGCCCGCTGCGCTGGCTCGCATCCGGGCTGTGGCCCGTCTGGAGGGCGCCGCTGTGGTACCGCTGGGTCGGGGCGGAGCACCAAAGAGCCCCCTTCCGGCGGGGGTCAGCAGGGGCGAGCTGCACCTGGGCAACCTCGCGGCCGGGCAGGTGGTGTCCGGGAACCGGGGAGATATCGCGTTCGCAGCGGTGCGGATCTTTCCCCGTCGCAATCCGAGTGCCAGGCTGGTCCTGGTCATCACCAGGCGCTTCAGCGGGCCAGTGAACGGGGGGGTGGTGCTGGCATTGGCCATCGGAGCGACGCTTTTGATCTCCGCTCTGGTGGCGGTCTGGCTGGCGCGGCGGATCAGCCGACCCTTGGAGGCGGCAGTCGGCGGCACTGAGCGGATCGCCGCAGGCGAGCTCGACGTGGTGGTCCCTGTCGCCACCAGCTCCTACCCCGAGCTGGCCCGCCTGGCCCGCTCGATCAACACCCTGGCTGCCAGCCTGAGCCGGTCGCGGGGGTTGGAGAGGCAGTTCCTCATGTCGGTGTCACACGACCTGCGCACGCCGCTCACCTCGATTCGTGGGTTCGCCGAGGCGATAGGCGACGGCACCGTCGCCGATCCGGTCCGGGCCGCTGCGGTCATCGGTGCGGAGGCCCGGCGGCTCGAGAGACTGGTGAAGGACCTGTTGGAGCTGGCTCGCCTCGACGCAAGGCACTTCTCGATGGCGATACGTCAGTGCGAGCTGGGCGAGATCGTGGCCGACACTGCGGAGGGCTTCAGGCCGCTGACCGACGAGGCGGGCCTGGAGCTGGACGTCTCGGTCGAGGAAGGTCTGTGGGTGAGCGCCGACCCCGACCGATTGGCTCAGATGCTGGCCAACGTGGTTGAGAACGCCTACAAGTTCGCCCGACAGCGGGTGACCGTGCGGGCGGGACGGCTCGGGGAACAGGTGGCTGTAGCGGTGACAGACGACGGTCCGGGCATCGAGGCAGGTGCTCTGGTCTTCGACCGGCTGTATTCATCGAACCGGACCCCCTCTCGGCAGGCTGGGAGCGGTCTCGGCCTGGCGATTGTGGCCGAGCTGGCCCAGGCGATGGAGATCTCGGTGAAGGCGGGATCGCCCGCTAGTGGCGCGGGGACAGAGATCGTGGTTTACTGGGCTCCAGGGCGGGCTCCGGGTTGACCGCGCAAAGTCCATCCGGCGTGGGAGACTGCTCACATCAGCGGAAAACCGGACCCTGCAGCGCGGAGTGCTTCCCACTGGCATAGGAGGCAGTGACTTGAGACCAACCCGACGAATCTACATGAGCCAGTGGCTGCTGGGCCTCCTCAGCATGCTCGGGTCGTTGATTGTGGTCGTCGTCCTGGTGGCGGGCGCCATGGTGGCGACGCAAGCGCTCGCTAGCAGGCCTGCGTCGGCCACCACTGCTCCCAGCTTCTCCGTCGCGCGCCTGTCCGGGCCAAACCGCTTCGCCACCGCGGCGGCTATCGCCCAGGCGACCTTTCCCTCTGGGACCGGGACCGTCCTCCTGTCCACCGGGACAACCTTCCCCGACGCGCTGGCAGGCAACTTCTTGGCCGGGAACCTCGGGGCGCCGATCCTTCTGACCAACCCAAGCGGCGCGACCCCTGCTCCCACGCTCGCCGAGCTGACCGCTCTGCACGCTAAGAGGATCATCATCCTCGGAGGTACGGCTGCTGTGGGCGCAGCCCAGGCGACCTACCTGGCGCATCTTGGCTACCAGGTAACGCGTGTGGGCGGGTCGAACCGGTACGAGACCATGAGCCTGGTGGCCGAGTATGCGGGCACCAGTGTGGGCAAGGACAGCGCTGGGGTCCCAACCGCCATACTGGCAACCGGAAACGCCTTCCCTGACGCCCTGTCGGCCGGGCCCCTGTCGTTCGCGGCCAAGCTCCCCGTGATCCTCACCGACGGTCTGGCCCCGACGCTGACTCCCGTCGCAGCCCAGACCCTCACTGCGCTGCACATTGGCCATGTCCTGAGCCTGGGGGGCTCCGCGGCGATGAACCCGGCAATCAACACCGAGCTCACCAAGATGGGCGTCGACGTGACCCAACTCTCGGGGCCGACCCGGTCGGCGACGTCCATGGCTGTGGCGAACCAGGAGGTGAGCGATTGGGGCTTCTCCACCACATCCTTCGACCTGGCGAGGGGGGACGACTTTACCGACGCGCTCACCGCCGGACCGGCGGCCGGAGTCCAGGACGAGCCCCTGCTCATCACCGCCAGCCCGAGCGATCCAGGCTCGGTGGACACCTACGCCACAGACCATGCGGCGACACTCACGAGCAGCGATGCGCTCGGCGGCTCCGCCGCCATCACCGACGGCCTCCTATCCGGGCTGGTCAATGCAGTGCTGAGCGTCATCACCGCTTCGCAGACAACCCCCACGACGACCACCCCCCCACCGACCACGACGACCACGCTCCCACCGATCAACCCCACCATCGACTACCCGCCGCCCGCCCAACCAGCCGGCTCCCCCTACCCCAACGGTGGTCTCGGCTACGACATCTCCTGGCCTCAGTGCCCCAACATGGCGCTGCCCACCGGGACCAACCAGTTCGACATCATCGGGGTCAACGACGGCCATGCCTACTCCATAAACCCCTGCCTCCAAGCCCAGGCCGCCTGGGCTGGCAGTGGGCTGAGCCTGGTGATGAACCTCAACATCCCAGTCCCGGGCTGGGACAACAACCAGACCAACCACCTGATGGAAGGTCCCGATGCGACCTGTGCCGCCACCCACAACCTCAGCTGCGAGTACTACGACTATGGCTACAACGCGGCCATCAACTCCATGGCCAACGCGGCGCTGTACAACATCGACACCAACGTCACCTGGTGGCTGGACATCGAGGCCCCAGGATCCCAGCTGTGGTCGAGCAACACCGCCGACAACACCCAGGTGATCGCGGGGGCGATCGCATCCCTCAATGCCGCCGGTCACTATGTGGGGATCTACTCGACCGCATACCAGTGGGGAGAGATCGCCGGCAATTACTCCCCGGGTGCAGCCCTCTGGGTAGCCACCGGGAGCGCCCCGGCAAATCTCGCCGACTGGTGCAGCTCAGCTTATACCTTCGGCGGTGGCACCACCTGGTTGGTACAGTTCGGCCGGGGCAGCTTCGACGGAGACTACTCCTGCTGAGCGCCTGGCGAGCTGCTCCCGGAACCACAGCACCAGGCCGGTGGCGCCAGCGGCAGCGCCCAGAGCGCATACGCCTGCCCAACCAGCGTCGGTCCAGACGACCCCCGCCACCGCCGAGCCAACCGATCCGCCCGCGAAAAAGCACACCATGTAAGCAGTGTTCAGCCTGCTCCTGGCATCATCTCGGAGGCGGTAGATGATGCTCTGATTGGTGACCTGAGTCCCCTGGACACCCAGGTCCAGGACCACCACCCCCAGGACCATCGCCCACAGGTGGCTGCCCCCGACGAACAAGAACACGAAGGCGATGCAGGTGGCGGCGAGGAACACACCTGTCGCTGCCGCCGAGTGACCCCGGTCCGCCAGCCTTCCTGCCACCGAGGCGCAGGCCGCGCCGGCCGCGCCGGCGAGGCCGAACAGCCCGATTATCAGGTTGGGAAAATGGTAGGGCGGACCTGACAGCTTGAAGGCGGCAACGGTCCAATACACGCTGAACGAGGCGAACACCAATGCGCCATAGGCCCCCCGCCGCCGCAGCTCTGGCTCGGAGACAAAGATGCCGATCACAGAGCCCAGCAAGCGAGGGTAGGCCACCGTGGCTCGGGGACGGCTGACCGGCAGCACCGTGCGCAGCAGGACCACCAGCCCAGCCATGAGCCCGCACGTCAGCCAGAACACCGACCGCCACCCGGCCACCTGGGCGAGGGCACCCGCGACGGTCCGAGCCAGCAGGATGCCGAGCAGCAGCCCGGTCATCACTGTCCCCACCACCTGGCCACGGACCCGCTCGCCCGACAGATCGGCCGCCAGGGGTACCAGGATCTGAGCCACCACCGAGGTGAGTCCCAGGATGCAGACCGTGAGGTCCAGCACCCCGATCGAGGGAGCCAACGCGGTGCCCGCCGCAGCTACTGCGCTGAGCATCAGGACTCCGACAACCAGCCGGCGTCGTTCGGCAAGGTCGCCGAGCGGCACCACGAAGATCAGCCCGACTGCATAGCCCGCCTGAGCCAGGGTGATGACCGTCGCCGCCCTGGCTGGCGTGGTGGCCAGGCTGTGGGCCAGCGAGGCGAGTATCGGCTGCGCGTAATACAGGTTTGCGACCGCTAGCCCGCAAGCGGTGGCAAGGACCAGCTGGAGCCAGCGAATGGGCTGGGCGTCAGGTGCCAGCTCGCCAGCCCCCAAGGCCGGCCCTGCGCCTGTCAAGCCCGGTGGTGACTCGACACCCGCGCCAAGGCCGGTCCGACCCGGAGTGACCGGTTTAGGTTCCCCGAGCGCAGGCCCTCCAGATCGAGGGTCACGTAGTCGTATCCCGCGGCCTTCACCGCGGCCACCACCTCAGCTCGCTGGTCGACCGCCCTGCCCAGCTCCCCCAGTGCCACCTCGATCCGGGCCGCCCGGCCATAGTGACGCACCCGGAGCTCGACGAAGCCGAGGGCCCGGAGCCCCGCCTCCGCCCGCTCCACCGAGTCGAGCACCCCCACGGTGACCGGTGTGCCATAGGGCACCCGCGAGGCAAGGCAGGCAGCAGCCGGCTTGTCCCAGGTGCGCAGCCCGGCCAGCCGGGATGCCTCCCGCACGTCGGCTTTGGCGAACCCAGCCGACACCAGCGGGAACACCGCGCCCCCCTGGGCGGCTGCTACCTGTCCGGGTCGGTGCTCCCCCAGGTCGTCGCAGTTGACCCCCAATACGACTGTCGCACGCTCCTCCGCGGTGGCAAATGGCGTCAACGCCGACATCAGCCCGGCCTTGCAGTGGTAGCAACGCTGGCCGTCGTTAGCCACGTAGGCAGGCTCGGCCAGCTCATCGGTCACCACCTCGACCCATCGCAGCCCCCACTCGCTGGCCAGCGCGGCACAGTCAGCCCGCTCCCACGCCGCCAGGCTGGGCGAGACCGCGGTCACGCACAGCGCCCGCTCGGAACCCAGCTCGCCGGTGGCCACCCAGGCCAGGTAAGCCGAGTCCGCCCCGCCCGAGAAGGCCACGACAACCTGACCCAACGCCGCCAGCTCGGCACGCAGGGCGGATTCGAGGGCACCCAACCGGGCCACCGGGCGGGCCACCGGGCCACCGGGACCATCCTGGGAAGGGTTACGGTCGTCTAGCAACGACAACCGTTCCCAGGATGACCCAGGGATCCCACGAAGATGCCCTCATGGTGACCCCTCACCCAGGATCGCCTCCACCTCCGCCACCATCCCGGTATAGAAGGGCCCGAACTCGGCGTAGTGAGCCGACGCCGGATCGAAGCGCATGGTGTACACGACGTCCTTGAGGTCGTCGTAGGTCAGTGCGAACAGCGTGACTCCCCACTCCCAGTCGTCCAGACCGGCCGACCCGGTGATCAGCTGGGCCACCCGGCCAGCGAAGGTCCGTCCCACAGAACCGTGCCCACGCATCAGGGCCTCCCGCTCGTCATAGCCGAGCGCGTACCAGTTGTGGCCCTCCGAGCGCCGCTTGGACATCGGGTAGAAGCACCATGCACTCATGTCCTCCACCGGCGGCAGGTTGGGCTGCAGGCGCGCCCGCCTCCCAGCCGGCGACGCTCCCGCGGCGTACTCCGACACCTCGGTGAGCGACACGTACGACCACACCAATGTCAGCCCCGCCGCCCCCAGCGCTGCCTGCAGTTCCCGCAGTCGCCACAGGTCCGGCCCCGCCGCCATCACACAAAGGTCCGCCTTGTGGCCGATCACCCCCACTGTCACCACCTGATAGCCGTCGGCCCGGATCGACTTGAGGGCACCCTCCAACCCAGGCCGGTCCAGCCCCGCACCAACCCGGTAGAACAGGTGAACAACGCCCCAGCCAGCAAGTGCCTCGTCCATAGTGAGCCCAGCCTACCGGCGCACCCACGCCCCCTGGGCACGGCGGCCGGCGGACCACCGTGCACAATTTTGCAAAAAAAAAATGGGGCGCCCCGGAAAAACCGGAGCGCCCCACGTGAGCGATTAGTAGTCTTCCATCCCCGCCCCGGCCATTGCCGCCGGCTTCTCCTCGGGCTTGTCCACGATGACCGCCTCAGTCGTGAGGAACAGGGCCGCGATCGAGGCCGCGTTCTGAAGGGCCGAGCGGGTCACCTTGGCAGCGTCGATGACGCCGGCGCGGACCAGGTCCTCGTACACGCCGGTGGCGGCGTTGAGGCCCTCGTTGGCCTTCTTCATGTGGCGCACCTTGTCGACGACCACGCCGCCCTCCATGCCCGCGTTCACCGCGATCTGCTTGAGCGGCTCCTCGACCGCCCGGGCCACGATGCGCGCCCCGGTGGCCTCGTCGCCTTCGAGGCGCTCGGCCGCTGCCAGGATGGCCTTTTGCGCCCGGAGCAGGGCGACCCCACCGCCGGGGACCACGCCCTCCTCGATGGCGGCTTTGGTGGTGGACACGGCGTCCTCTATACGGTGCTTCTTCTCCTTGAGCTCGGTCTCGGTGGCTGCGCCGACCTTGATGACCGCGACGCCTCCGGACAGCTTCGCCAGGCGCTCCTGCAGCTTCTCCAGGTCGTAGTCCGAGTCGGTGTGCTCCATCTCGGCCTTGATCTGCTTGATCCGGCCCTTGATGTCGGCGTCGGAGCCGGCACCCTCGACCAGGGTGGTCTCGTCCTTGGTGACGACGATCTTGCGGGCCCGGCCGAGCAGGTCCAGGGTGGCGTTCTCCAGCTTTAGACCCACCTCCTCGGAGATGACCTGACCGCCGGTCAGGATCGCCATGTCCTGGAGCATCGCCTTGCGGCGCTCACCGAACCCAGGCGCCTTGACCGCGGCCGACTTGAAGGTCCCTCGGATCTTGTTGACCACCAGCGTGGCCAGGGCCTCGCCCTCCAGGTCCTCGGCCAGGATGAACAGCGGCTTGCCCGACTGCATGACCTTCTCGAGCACGGGGAGCAGGTCGCGCACCGCGGTGATCTTGGACGAGGTGAGCAGGATGTAGGGATCCTCCAGCACCGCCTCCATGCGGTCGGCGTCGGTCACGAAGTAGGGCGAGATGTAGCCCTTGTCGAAGCGCATTCCCTCGACCAGGTCCATCTCCATGCCGAAGGTCTGGGACTCCTCGACCGTGATGACCCCGTCCTTGCCCACCTTGTCGATGGCCTCGGAGATCATGCCGCCGATCTCGGCGTCCGCCGCCGATATCGAGGCGACCTGGGCAATCTGGTCCTTGGAGTCGGCGGCCTTGGAGATGGCCTGCAACGACTTGACTGCCGCCTCGACCCCGGCCTCGATGCCGCGCTTCAGCGACATCGGGTTGGCGCCGGCGGCCACGTTGCGCAGGCCCTCGCGAACCATGGCCCAGGCCAGCACTGTGGCAGTGGTGGTGCCGTCACCGGCTACGTCGTCGGTCTTCTTGGCGACCTCTTTGACCAGCTCGGCCCCGATCTTCTCGTACGGGTCCTCCAGCTCGATCTCCTTGGCGATCGAGACGCCGTCGTTGGTGATGGTGGGTGCGCCCCACTTCTTCTCCAGCACCACATTGCGACCCTTGGGGCCGAGCGTGACGCGCACGGCGTCAGCCAGCTGGTTCATGCCGCTCTCGAGTGCCCTGCGGGCTACCTCATCGTAGGCGATCAGCTTGGGCATGTGTTTGGTATCCCTCCGTTTGAGCTTCGACTGTGATTAGGGCCTGGCAGAGAACAACCTGGGCGGCGGGCACAGCTATAGCCCTGATGAGGACCGCATTTGAGCGGCTTCGCCGCCCAGGTTGTTCTCGTACAGGCCCTTAGCACTCTATCCGGTCGAGTGCTAACGCCATCCACGTTTTCGAAGAAATTTGGGGGCCTGTGCCCCGGCCGCCATGCCCACCCCCGACCAGTGAGGGCTCGCCGGGCTCGGCTCGGCTTGTCGCCGGACGCCGAAGCGTTCTTGTCTTGATGGTGTGCGTTTTCCGTCGGTTATCACGACAAGTACGGCTCATCCTCCGGCTACGGCGGGCACGATCGACATGGTTGCGCCCTCGGCGACCGGCGTGCTCAGGCCGTCCAGGAACCGCACGTCCTCGTCGGCGACGAACACGTTCACGAAGCGACGCAGCTGGCCGTCCTCGTCGAACAACCGGCCAGCCATTCCGGGGTGGGCCACATCCAGGGCCTTCAGGACGTCACCGACGGTGGCACCTTCGACTGCTACCTCACCTGCGCCCCCCGTGAGGGCGCGGAGTTGGGTGGGAACTCTGACCTTGATACTCAACTGGGCACCTTTTCTAGTCGGGACTGTCGGGACTGCCGGGACTGCCGGGACAGAGACTCCTCCGCCTGGGCGAAAGCCTCCATGGTGGGGGAGATGGTCGCGCTCGGTCGACAGACTCCCGCGGCTGCGACAGTCGTCACCGTCTTGAGGCCGTGGCCGCTCACGTACGCCACCACGCACTCGTCAGGTCGGATCACGCCTTCGTTGGCCAGCTTCGCCAGGCTGGCGATGGTGACGCCACCGGCCATCTCGGTGAAGATGCCTTCGGTGCGGGCTAGGAGCAGGATCCCCTCCAGGGCCTCGTCGTCGGTCACCGCCGCCAGGGCACCTTTGGTCTGGCGCACCGTGTCCAGGGCGTAGAATCCGTCGGCGGGGTTGCCGATGGCCAGGGACTTGGCCAGCGTGACGGGCTTCACCGGCCGGATGTGGTCGGTACCCTGGGCGAATGCCGTGGCGACCGGGGAGCAGCCGGTGGGCTGGGCACCGGAGATCCGCACATGGGGCTCCTCGTCGAGCAGGCCCACCACGTGCAGCTCACCGAATCCCCGGTGGATCTTCACCAGCTGGGCGCCAGAGCCGACCGGCACCACCACGTGGTCCGGCGCCCGCCAGCCAAGCTGCTCGGCCACCTCGTAGGCCAGTGTCTTGGAGCCCTCTGCGTAGTAGGTCCGCAGGTTGATGTTGACAAACGCCCAAGTAGGTCGGTCCCCGGTCAGCTCGGCGCAGAGCCGGTTGACGTCGTCGTAGTTGCCCTCGACCGCCACGAGGTGCCCTCCGTAGACCGCGCTGGCAGTGATCTTGGCCGGCTCGAGGTCTGCGGGGAACAGAACGTAGGACTCCATGCCGGCCCGGGCCGCATGCGCCGACACGGCGTTGGCCAGGTTGCCGGTGGAGGCGCACGCTGCGACCTCGAAGCCGAGTTGACGGGCCGCGGTGAGGGCGACGGAGACCACCCGGTCCTTGAACGAGCCGGTCGGGTTCAGCGAGTCGTTCTTCACCCAGCACTCGCCGAGGCCAAGCTCAGAGGCCAGGCGATCGGCCCGGACAAGAGGCGTGCACCCAGCCCCGAGGTCCACCCGGGGGGTCGGGTCGGCGGGGAGCAGGTCGGCGTAGCGCCAGACGGTGGGGGGCCCTTGAGCTATGCGGTCTCGGGTTATGTGATCGGCTATGGCATCGTAGTTGTAGCTCACCTCCAGCGGACCGAAGCAGTGCTCGCACACATGCAGCGCCTCCGCGGGATAAGCGCGACCACATTCCCGACATCTCAGCCCCTCGACGTAGCTCACGTCTCCTCCTCATCGGTCGGGCGTTGGCACCAGGCGAGGATCTCGCTGGTTGCCGCGACGTCATAGGGCCCGTCCCTCAGTCGCTCTGGATGATGGGCTCGATTATAGGTGCTGTGGCGGCGCAGCCGTCAATCGCGGTCGGCCGGCGTTACGAGGTCGTGGAGGTGGTCGAGGTGGTCGAGGTTGTCCCCGACTTGCCGAGCGACACCGGGTCGGCGAACCGGGTGGCCAGCTTGGGGCCTTCGACCACCATCACGTCGAAGGACAACGTGGTCGTCACCGGGAGCGTCGAAGGAAGTGCTCCCACAGTGCCAGCTGGCTCACTCAGAAGCGTGGCTATGGCTGCTGCCTCGGGCTGGTAGCCCGCCTTGTAGTAGATCGCCGAGGCTGTAGCCGGCGCGTTGGTGTTATAGGGGACCAGGGCCGCGTACCCGACGCCTTTGAGGGCATTCACCAGGTTGGTGGCTCCAAGCGGGACCGAGGTACCGTTGGCGACCAGCACGGTCACCTTCGAGGGAGGCCGGGTGGTCACCCTGGTGGCCTGACTCGATGTCGTCGGCGTCGTGGCAGGAGCAGTGGTTGAAGTGGTGGACGTGGTGACGCCGGGCGGGGTGGGAGTGTGGACCGAACGAAGCAGCACGATTCCCACCACTATCGCCACCGCCAGCAGCAGGACCCCACGGCCGAGGGCTAGCCCGGGTTGATCGCCCGGCGGCCTGCGACCCGGAGAGTGCTGGCCACTAGTCACGACGAAGGTCTCTGCCGGGCAGGGGATCCGATGAGCCGGGCACGGCGGCGGAGGTTGCGCAAACGGCGTAGGCGGCGCACAAGCAATGGATCGTAGTCGACCGCGGCGTCGGTCTGGATCAGCTCGGCGAGGAGCCGGTAATAGCGGCTCGGGGAGAGACCAAGCACCTGGCGGACCGCCAGGTGCTTGGGGCCGACCACCGTCCAGGAAGTGCGCTCGAAGTCGAGGATCGCCCGCTGGCGTTCAGATAATGACATCCGTGTCAGCTTGACCACATCGGCGGCCCAAGTCAAGGACCGCTACCCTCGGTTGCTCCGCCGGTGTGGCGCAGTGGTAGCGCAGGCGACTTGTAATCGTCAGGTCGTGGGTTCGACTCCCACCACCGGCCCAGCTGAGGTCTTCACGTTTCGGGAGCCCTCATCTTCACGTTTGGGCCGGTGTCATCATGGCATCAGGCTGTGACGCGCCG
>JAVKSL010000040.1:0-26483 GCA_039583695.1 Acidimicrobiales bacterium
CGCTCCTGGCCCTTGTTTGCCCGCTCCTGGCCCTTGTTTGCCCGCTCCTGGCCCTTGTTTGCCCGCTCCTGGCCCTTCTGGGACGCTCCCAGAAGGGGTGAGGCGGGGCAGGTGAGCTGGGGTCCGGGGTGGTCTTGCGCTACGGTCGGGGGGACATGACAGCTGCCATCGACCCCCGGGCGATCACCGCGCTGCGCCGGGCTCGGCTCAAGCACCGGATCGCCAACCTGGACTTTTTCGACACGCTGTACAAGGCTTACCTGACCGCGATCGGGGCGGGGATAGCGATCGTGCTGCTTTCGGGCGTCACCGGGGACAAGGCCGCAACCAAGGCGCAGCTTGGTCTGATCTCTGCCCACGGCGCGGCTGTGGTGGGTCTGGTGACCGCGCTGGGCGTGGCGATCGCGGTGCGGTCGTCCGGTCGGGGCGGGCCGCTCGCTCTGGAGGCGGCAGACGTCCGGCATCTGCTGCTTGCTCCCATCGACCGGCAGCTTGCCCTGCGGGGACCCGCGCTCCAGCAGCTGCGCACCGGTCTGTCCGCGGGGGCGGGTCTCGGCGCGGTGGTGGGAGTGGTGGCTTGGAGGGTGCTGCCTGGTCCGGCGCTCGGCTGGGTGCTGGCCTGCGCGGTGACCGGCGGGCTGGCTGGCCTGGGAGCTCTGGGGGCGGGCTTGACCGGATCGGGACGCAGGATCAACCGCTACCTGGCCAACGCCCTGGCCGTCGCCGTGATCGGGTGGTCCGTGGCCGACCTGGCCTACTCGGTGCGGACATCGCCGTTCACCCTGCTTGGCGAGCTGGCCCTGTGGCCGCTGCACGTGACGTTGGCCGCGCTCATCGGGGTTGCGGTGTGCCTGGCCCTGGCCGCTCTGGGGATCACCCAGGTCGGCGGTCTGTCCATCGAGGCCGCCGAGCGGCGGGCTACCCTGGTCGGACAGCTCCGCTTCGCCGCCACGACGCGGGACATGCGCGCGGTCATGGTGCTTCACCGCCAGCTCTCCCAGGAACGCTCCCGCACCCGTCCCTGGCTGCCGCTCGCCCGGCGACCCGGCCAGAGCTTGGGCCTGGCGATCTGGAAGCGGGACTGGCAGGGGATATTCCGCTGGCCCGGCCGGCGGATCATCCGGCTGTTGATCCTCGGGGGCATTGCCGGGGTGTGCCTGCGCGTGGCCTGGGGCGGGGTCACCCCGTTGTCGGTGGTGGCCGCGGTGGCTCTGTGGGTTGCTGCCCTGGACGCGGTGGAGCCGCTGGCGCAGGAGGTGGATCGGACCGACCGGATCTCGTCGTTCCCCCACGCCGAGGGTTGGATCCAGGTGAGGCATCTGGTCGTGCCCTCATTGCTGATGATCGTCGTGGCCCTCGTGGGTTTGGGGACGGCGATGGCATTCGGAGGACAGCTGGACCTGGTGGCTGCGATCGGGGGCTGGACTGTCGGCCCGGCGGCGTTGTGCGCAGTCGCCGGGGCATCGGTGAGCGTGGTGCGCGAGACCAACTTTGCCGCGGACCTGATGACGCCAGAGCTGGCGGGGATCAAGACCCTGCTGCGCGAGCTGATCCCTCCCGGGATTGCGTTCATCGGCTTGATCCCCGTGCTGGTGGCCCGGAACGCGGCGGTGCACCACGGGCTTCCCCTGGAAGCAGTGATCAATGCTGCGGTAATCTGTCTCATCGCACCGGTTGGTGCTTTTGCCTGGATCTCCCGACGCCCCAGCCGCGCTGCTGGGCCGGCGCCCGATCGCCTGGGCCAGGCATGAGCCGGCGAAGGCGTCCAGCTGCGTCGGGTCCGGGCACCATCGGGTCCGGTGTCGACAGGTCCGGTGTCGATGGGGACGGGCCTGTGGCGGCCCAGCCTGTGGCGGCCCAGCCTGTGGCGGCCCAGCAACTTCCCAAGCCATCCCGGAGCTCCAAGGGTCCCAAGTCCAGCCCGTCGATGGTCGCCAGCGGGCTCACCAAGGACTACGGCGACCTGCTGGCCCTCGACAACCTGAGCGTGAAGATTGGCCGGGGCCAGCGGGTGATGATCGTGGGCCCCAACGGCTCGGGCAAGACCACCTTCATCCGTATCGCCGCCGGGCTGCTCGAGCCTACGGGTGGGGAGTTGCGGGTGCTCGGAGCGGTTGCCGGGTCGCTGGAGGCGCGCTCGGTCACCTCCTACATCTCGGACAACCCCGTGCTCTACGACGACTTGTCGGTCATCGAGCATCTGGAGTACGTTGCCCGCCTGCACGGCGCGGGAGATTGGGTGGATCGGGGCTGGGAGGTGCTGGAGCGACTGGGCCTGGACGAGCGTGCCGACGACCTGCCGTCGCGGTTCAGCCGGGGCCTGCGTCAAAAGGTGTCCATAGCGCTCGGGCTCTGCCGTCCATTCCAGGTCCTGCTCGTCGACGAGCCCTTCGTCGGTCTGGATGCGCTGGGAAAGATCGCCCTGTTGGAGCTGCTAGGCGAAGAGGCAGGACGAGGAGCGTCGATCGTGGTGGCCACCCACTCCCTCGACTTCGTGGACCAGGCCGAGCGCTGCGTGGGCCTCCGGGATGGTCAGCTCTCCTACGACGGCCCAGCGACCGCGGCTGTCATAGCCCGCCTGGTGGGCCTGTGAGCAATCAGCAAGGCCTACCGGCTGGTATTATGGCGGGAGCTACCCCAGTGGAGGAACCGTCGTGACCGTGACAGCGACAAACCTACCTGAGCATCTCGACGCCCGAGCGCTGCGCAGCCTGCTCGAGCGTCGATCCGACGTGCTTCTGCTGGATGTGCGTAGCCCAGGCGAGTTTACCGGAGCCCACGTCGAGGGGTCGCGCAACGTCCCCCTCGACATGCTCGAGGGACGCGCTCGCGACGTCCTCGAGCGCGTGGAGGGCCCCATCGTGGTCATGTGCAGCTCGGGAGTGCGGTCTCAGCAGGCGGCGCGGATGCTGGAAGCCGTAGGCGCTGGGGACATCCGCGTGCTCGACGGTGGCATCCAGGCCTGGGAGTCGGCGGGGGGCGAGGTTGTCCGCGGAAGGGGACACTGGCCGATGGACCGCCAGGTTCGCCTCGTTGCGGGATCGCTGATCCTGACTGGGCTCATCCTCAGCCTTTTCCGGCCGCGCGCCAAGTGGCTGGCCGGCGCCGTCGGCGGGGGTCTGACGTTCTCCGCGGTGACCAATACCTGTGCCATGGGCCGTGTCCTCGGTTACCTTCCCTACAACCGGAGCGGGCCCTCTTTCGACATGGAGGCTGCCCTCGCGTCGCTGGGTCACTAGGCGGGTGGTGTTGCTCGAGGGCCCACGGCACCCCGGGCCGTCGCGGCACCCCGGATCGTCGGGCGCAGGATCCCCGGCGCTCCTTGCATGTCCTGTGCTCTCAGGTTGCTCACCTCGAAGCCCGCGAGGGCCAGGAGGGCAGCCGTATCCCGAGTCACGTGGCAGTTGCCCTGCCAGCCGCTTCCAGAACGGCTCGACCCGGCCCTGCCACCTGACGGTGCGGCTTGGGGCCGGCGCTGCCACATGCTCGATAAGTATCAGGTGACCATCAGGGCGCAGCACCGTTGGCGCCTTGCGTTCGATTCGCCTATAGTTTGGATGTCCGTACAAATATCCAAAGGGGTGGACCGATGATCTTGGAGCAGTTCTACCTTGGTTGCCTTTCGCAGGCTTCCTACCTGATCGCCGACGAGGCAACAGGGCGGGCCGCGGTGGTGGACCCCCGCCGTGACATCGCCGAGTACCTGGACTTCGCCCGGGAGCGCGATCTGAGCATCGAGCTGATCGTGTTGACCCACGTCCACGCTGACTTCGTGCCTGGCCACCTGGAGCTGGCCGCGACGACAGGAGCCGAGATCGCCATGGGGGAGGCCTCCCCGGTCGACTTCCCGATCCGCCGCCTGCACGACGGCGAGCGCGTGAACCTCGGCGATCCGGTTTCCGGGGTTACCTTGGAAGTGCTTTCCACCCCGGGCCATACCCCGGAGTCGATAACCCTCGCGGTCTACGAGAGCGGCGACGCCGAGGCACCGTCTGGGTTGCTGACCGGGGACACCTTGTTCCTGGGCGACGTCGGCCGTCCCGACCTGCTCGGGAGCTCCGGACGGAGCGCACAGGACATGGCACGTGAGCTCTACCGGTCGATCCGCTCCAAGATCCTTCCATATCCCGACAGTGTGCTGATCTATCCCGGTCACGGCGCGGGGAGCGCCTGTGGCAAGGCGCTGTCCTCAGAGACCGTGTCGAGCCTCGGAGACCAGCGGCGCTCCAACTACGCCCTGGCCGCCATGGGTGAGGATGACTTCGTGAGCGTGGTGACCGAGGGCCTTGCCGAGCCGCCGGCCTATTTCGCCGGTGAGGTCGCCCTCAACCGCCAGGAGCACCCCCTTTTCGACCCCGATGCCGAGCTGGCAATCGTAGATCCCCTCGATGCAGTGAACCGGGCTGGCGCGGGCGCCCTCCTTCTCGATGTCCGCGATGATCAGGCCTTTGCCGCCGGGCACCTGCGTGGAGCGGTCAACGTGGGCCTCTCGGGGCGCTTCGCCGAGTTCGCTGCGGCGGTTCACAGCCCGGGCCAAGAGGTGATCCTGTTCGGATCCGAATCTCAGGTCAACGAAGCCCGCCTGCGCCTGGCTCGGGTTGGAGTAGAGCCGATCAGCGGGGCGGTGACCGCAACCGACGCCCTCGAGCACCTGCCGCCGCTCGTGTCGAAGTCGAGTCGCCTCACGGCTCGCCAAGCTGCATGGCGGATCACCGAGGTCGAGGACCTGCAGGTGGTCGACGTCCGGGGCCCCGGCGAGTTTGCCCATGGAGCGCTTCCCCACGCGGTCAACCTTCCCCTGCCCCGCCTGCGGACCATGCTCTCCGACCTCAATCCGAAGCGCCCGGTGCTGGTTAGCTGCGCTGGAGGCTATCGGTCGAGCGCGGCCGCGAGCCTGCTCGAAGCCAACGGGTTCAGCGACGTGTCCGATCTCCTCGGTGGTTGGGCTGCCTGGCAAGCGGAGAAGGAAACTGCCGATCGGCGATGACAGACCCAACCCCGGAGTCCAAGACGTCGAGACTGAGGCGTGCCCAGAGAGCGCCGAAGCCGAGCCAGCGCCTGCGCTCACCACAGCCGCTGATAAAGACCCGGCTCCCCTCGGGGCGCGGGGCCATGGAGCAGCCCAACGTCAACAGTGACGGGGACGCGGCCCTGACCCCAAGGTTCTGGGCCCTTCTGTGCATGACCGGGGTGGCGACCGGGCTGTTCGGAGACTTGATGATGCTGATCCTGTTCAACGTGCAAAGGCTCGCGTTCAACTACCAGGCTGGCAGCTTCGAGGCGGCCGTCGAGCATGCCTCGCCAACGAGGCGCGTGCTGTCCCTGCTCATCGCCGGAGCGTTCGGTGGGGTTGCCTGGTATTTCCTGCGCCGCTACACCAAGGGAGAGCACTCCGAGGTCGACGAGGTCATCTGGGCCGGTGACGGTGAGCTCTCGTTCCGAAAGAGCCTGGGCACCTCGGTCATCTCCGAAGTGGTGATCGGCATGGGCGCCTCGATCGGGCGAGAGGCGGCGCCCAAGCTGATGGGCGGTGCCGCGGCCAGTGTGCTCGCCGGCTGGGGACGCCTCAGTGTCTCCCAGCGACGCCTGCTCGTCGCCTGCGGCGGAGGGGCCGGGCTGGCCGCGGTCTACAACGTCCCGCTCGGCGGGGCCCTGTTCACCGCGGAGATCCTTGTCGGCTCTCTCAGCCTGCCGGTGATGCTGCCGGCTCTTGCCTGCTCGTTCATAGCCACAGCCACCGCGTGGCTCTACCTGCCGACTCACGCGACCTATCTCGACATTCCCGCCTATCACTTCAGTGCCTCACTGATGGTGTGGGCATTGCTGGTCGGGCCTCTGATCGGGCTGTTCGCCGCCGGCTACATCCGCCTCGTGGGCTGGGTCTCCCATCACCGCGTCACCGGGCGCAAGGCAATGGTCGCCCCCTTGATCGCATTCGGGATCCTGGGCCTGATCGGGGCCAAGTACCCCCAGCTGTTCGGCAACGGCAAGGACATGGCTCACGATGTGTTCGTCGGCGGCGGGACCCTCGCGCTTCTCGCGGGGCTGTTCATCCTCAAGCCGCTGGTCACCTCGCTCTGCCTCGGCAGCGGCGCCTCAGGCGGTCTGTTCACCCCGGTGATGAGCACGGGAGCGGTGTTCGGAGGCTTTCTGGGCATCGCCTGGTCCTACCTGTGGCCCGGCTCGCCAGTCGGGGCGTTTGCCATGATCGGCGCGGCAGCCATGATCGGGTCAGGCATGCAGGCCCCTCTCGCGGCCCTGGCGCTGGTTCTCGAGCTAACCCACAGCGGCTTCTCCCTGATGGTCCCCATGATGGCGGCCACCGTCGTCGCCACCTTCGTGTCCCGCCACCTCGACGGCTACTCCATCTACACCGCACGCCTGCCTGCCACCGAGGAGCGGCGCAGCGAGAACGTGCTAGCGGCTCCGTGAGCACGAGGTAAGGGCCTGAGCCGGCGGGAGGAGCTTCGCCCGGCGGCCCGAGCGGAGACGACTGGCTCCATTTGCCACTTGCCACGACGGAGGATAAGGAGTAGGCTGAAAGTTGTCCGGTCAAACGCACAATAATCCAGGATCGGGCGCACCGCCTCGCGTGCTGACGCGTGGGGGGATTAGCTACCAACGGAAGGTGACGAGCGAGACTGTTGCTTGTTCGATGACCTAGAACAGCACGAGGGGAGAGAGGGATGGCAGAGGGTAACGGAGCATTGCTCCACCACCGCACCGTGATCGTCGGGGGAGGCAGTGCCGGGATCTCGGTCGCGGCTAGGCTCCGCAAGGCGGGTGAGCAGGACGTAGCCGTCCTGGACCCATCCTCGGTCCACTACTACCAGCCGCTGTGGACCCTGGTGGGGGGCGGGTGCGCCCCGGTCGAGGAGTCCGTGCGCAAGGAGGCTGACGTGATGCCCCGGGGCGTCCACTGGCTGCAGGACGCGGCGACCGAGATCGACCCGGACGACCAGGTGGTCACCACCGCCAAGGGCGTCCGGGTGGGCTACGACTTCCTGGTCGTATGCCCGGGGATCCAGCTCGACTGGGACAAGATCCCCGGGGCCGCCGAGACGCTGGGCGAGAACGGCTTTTCGAGCAACTACCTCCCGGAGCTGGCGCCCAAGACCTGGGAGTTCATCCAGGCCGCCAAGGGGGGCACCGCAGTGTTCTCGATGCCGGCAGGGCCGATCAAGTGTGCCGGGGCTCCTCAGAAGATCGCCTACCTGGCCGCGGACTACTGGCGTGAGCAGGGCATCTTGGACCGCTTCCACATCGTGCTGGTCCTGCCTACGCCAGCGATGTTCGGCGTCCCGGAGTTCTCCCAGGTGCTCGTGGGTGTGGCTGCCCGCTACGGCATCGACGTGCGCTTGTCGAGCCAGGTGACCGAGGTCCACTCCGACGCCAAGGAGGTAGTGATCGCGGGCAAGCGTGACGGTGAGGACTACAAGGAGACGCTGGGCTACGACATCATGCACTTCGTGCCGCCCCAGAGCGCCCCCGACTGGATCAAGGCCAGCCCGCTGGCCGACCCGGCCAACCCATTCGGCTACGTGGAGATTGGCAAGAACAGCCTCCAGCACGCCCGCTGGCCAAACGTGTTCTCACTGGGTGACGCGGGCAGCAGCCCCAACTCCAAGACAGGTGCGGCGATCCGCAAGCAGGCCCCTGTCGTGGCTGCGAACCTGCTGGCGGTCATGGCGGGCAAGGGGGAGCTGCCCGAGAGCTACGACGGCTATGCGTCCTGCCCTCTCACGACCGCCCGCAACCGGATGCTGCTCGCCGAGTTCGACTACACGATGAGGCCCCACCCGACCATCCCGTTGATCAACACCCAGCAGGAGCGCTACGACATGTGGCTGCTCAAGCGCTACGGGCTGCCCTTCATGTACTGGAACCTGATGCTCAAGGGCCTGGCTTGAGCGCTCCGGCACTCGGGCCCAGCTGGGTCAAGGTGCTGGACCAGACCCGTTGCATCGGGTGCCACGCCTGCACCACCGCCTGCAAGTCGGAGAACGCGGTGCCCCTGGGGGTGACTCGAACCTACGTCAAGTCTGTCGACGTGGGCCTGTTCCCCCAGGTGCGCCGGGCCTTCCAGGTCACCCGTTGCAACCAGTGCGCCAACCCGCCCTGCGTGACGGCGTGCCCCACCGCCGCAATGTACCGCCGTGACGACGGCATCGTCGACTTCGACAAGTCCATCTGCATCGGCTGCAAGGCGTGCATGGCGGCGTGCCCCTACGACGCCATCTTCATCAACCCCGAGGACCACTCGGCGGAGAAGTGCAACTTCTGCGCGCAGCGGTTGGACATCGGCCTCGAGCCCGCGTGCGTGGTGGTGTGTCCCACCGAGGCGATCCTGGTGGGCGACCTGAACGACCCCAGCTCCAAGGTGGCTGGCATCGTCGAGCGCCAGGCAGTCACGGTGCGCCGCCCCGAGAAGGAGACCGCGCCCAAGCTTTTCTACAAGGGCGCGCACCAGGCCACCCTCGACCCCATCGCCGCCCGCCGCCCCGCTGGCGACACCTACATGTGGAGCCAGGTCCCGAAGGGCCCCCAGCTGATCGCCTCTGGGCACCCGGGAGGAAGGCGCCGCCCCGGGGGGCCGATCACGCCGCACGCCAACTCCTCGGCGGCGGCACTGCTGTCCTACGATGTTGCCCACGCCGCCCCCTGGGGATGGCGGGTCAGCGCCTACACCTGGACCAAGGGAATCGCGGCGGGGGCGTACCTGGTCCCCCTGCTCCTCGCCCTGGGCGGGGTGCTGGCGTGGTCGTCACCGTTGTTCCAGCTTGCAGCGCCGCTCGTGGCACTCGCCTTCCTCGGCATCACGGGCTTCCTCCTGATTGCGGACCTCAAGCACCCGGCGCGCTTCTACCTGCTGTTCACCCGGCCACAGTGGCGCTCCTGGCTGGTGAGGGGCGGCTTTGTCATCGGGGCCTACGGAGCGGTCCTGGTGGCCCAGGTGCTGGCGGGCGGGCTGGCGTCGTCGGTGACGGCCGAGAAGATGATTGCTGGCTTCGGGCTGCCCGCCTCGGTGATGACCGCGGTGTACACCGCCTTCCTCTTCGCCCAGGCCAAGGCCCGCGACCTGTGGCAGAACCCCCTCCTGGCACCCCATCTGGCGGTCCAGGCGGTGCTGGCTGGCGCAGGTGTGATGATCCTGGTGAGCGCCGGGGCCGGCCTGGGCGCGTCGGCCGCCCTCGCCTACGTGCTCGCCGGCGCCTGCCTGACGCATCTTTTGATGGTGGCTGGCGAGGTCGCCCTACCCCATCCGACCGCGCACGCCCACCTGGCATCGGCGGCGATGACAACCGGGCGCTACGCCCGGGCCTTCTGGCCTGGCGCGATCCTGGCCGCGGTGGGGATCTTCGCACCCGCCATCGGCTGGCCGGCAGGCCTGGTGGCCCTGGTGGGACTCGCCGCCCACGAGCACGCATACGTCCAGGCCGGACAGTCGGTCCCCCTCGCATGAGCACGCCAGACTCAAGGAGCACGAAATTGAGCCGTTTGCGCCGCAAGACCGGTGCCCACGAGCGACTGAACGCCCTCGGGGACCGGGTCAGTGCCGCCCGGGCGGATGTCGAAGCCCGGGGCGAGACCTTCTATCCCGGGCCGTCCCGGATCCACCTGGCGGCATTCCCTCCCAGGCAGCGCTGGGACGACTGGGTGGAGCTGGACAGCCGGGCCTGGCCCGAGCGGGTGGAAAGGCACTCGATGCTGATCCCGACCACTTGCTTCAACTGCGAGTCGGCGTGCGGGCTGCTGGCCTATGTGGACCCCGCGACTCTGGCCGTGCGCAAGTTCGAGGGCAACCCCGAGCACCCAGGTTCCCGGGGCCGCAACTGCGCCAAGGGACCGGCCACGATCAACCAGGTCACCGACCCCGACCGCATCCTGTTCCCCCTCAAGCGGACGGGAAAGCGAGGTGCGGGCCACTGGGTGCAGGTGAGCTGGGACGAGGCGCTTGACGATATCGCGGCGCGGATCCGGGGCGCGATCACCTCCAATCGCCAAAACGAGATCATGTACCATGTCGGGCGCCCCGGCGAGGACGGCTTCACCGAGCGCGTGCTGGCGTCGTGGGGCGTCGACGGGCACAACTCGCATACCAACATCTGCTCCAGCGGAGGCAGGGCCGGCTGGCAGCTGTGGATGGGCATCGACCGCCCCAGCCCCGATTTTGCCAATGCCAAGGTCATCTACCTGATCAGCTCGCACCTCGAGACGGGTCACTACTTCAACCCGCACGCCCAGCGGATCACCGAGGCGAAGGCCAATGGGGCCAAGCTGATCGTCGCCGACACCCGCCTGTCCAACACCGCCACGCACGCCGACGTGTGGCTGGCGCCCCGGCCGGGCTCCGAGGCGGCGATCAACCTCGCCGTCGCCAGCTACCTCATCCGCAGCGGCGCGTACAACGCGGAGTTCGTGAGGCGCTGGTGGAACTGGGAGGAGTACCTGCACAACTGCCATCCCGACGCCCCTGCCACCTTCGAGACCTTCCAGCGGGTGCTGGGCGAGCTGTACGAGCAGTTCAGCTTCGCATACGCCGAGGCGGAGTCGGGCGTGGCGGCGGCGGTGATCGAGGAGGTCGCCCAAGCTGTAGCGGGCGCCGGCACTGCGCTGGCCACCCACATCTGGCGCTCCGCAGCTGCCTCCAACCTTGGGGGTTGGCAGATAACCCGCACCATGGTGCTGCTCAACGCCCTCATGGGCGCCGTCGCAACACCTGGAGGCACCTTCCCCAACGCCTGGAACAAGTTCGTCCCGCGCCCGATCCACTCCCCGCCCCATCCCAAGGCGTGGAACAACCTGACCTACCCGCTCGAGTATCCCCTGGCTCAGAACGAGATGTCGTTCCTGCTGCCGCATCTCATGAAAGAGGGCCGTGGGCACCTCGAGGTCTATTTCAGCCGGGTCTACAACCCGGTGTGGACCAACCCCGACGGCTTCAGCTGGATCGAGATGCTGACCGACGAGTCCAAGGTCGGCTGCTACGTGGCCCTCACGCCCACCTGGAACGAGAGCGCATTCTTCGCCGACTACGTCCTTCCCACCGGCCACTCCTCCGAGCGCCACGACGTGCACTCCTACGAGCAGTACGACGGGCAGTGGATCGGGTTCCGCCAGCCGGTGGCCCGCGCAGCGGCCGAGCGCCTCGGTCGCACGGTCACCGACACCCGCCAGACCAACCCTGGTGAGGTCTGGGAGGAGAACGAGTACTGGACCGAGCTGTCGTGGCGCATTGACCCCGATGGTTCCCTGGGTATCCGCCAGTACCACGAGTCGAAGGAACGGCCCGGCGAGAAGCTGTCGGTGGACGAGTACTACGGCTGGATGTTCGAGAGCTCGGTGCCCGGCCTGCCTGAGGCCGCCGCCGCCGAGGGCTTGAGCCCACTCGCCTACATGCGCCGCTACGGGGCCTTCGAGATTGCCAGGGGGCTCGGCGCCATCCACGAGACCGAGCTCGGGCCCGAAGAGCTCGACGACATCTCCGAGGACGACTACGGCCGGGTCTACTCCCGGGCGCCGGCCCCCGCGAGCACCAACGTCGTGCCGACAGGCGTGCCCGATCCCGACTCAGGGGGGCGGCGCGCAGCGGGGGTTAGGGTCGACGGTGTCGTGCGGCGGGGCTTCCCCACCCCTTCGGGGCGTCTCGAGTTCTGGTCGTCGACGCTCGCCAGGTGGGGCTGGCCCGAGCTGGCGGTACCCGGCTACATCCGCAGCCATGTGCACCCGGCCAACATGGCTGCCGACCAGCTGGTATTGCTGTCCACCTTCCGGCTGCCGGTCCAGATACACACCCGCTCGGCCAATGCCAAGTGGCTCGACGAGATCGCCCACACCAACCCCGTCTGGATCCATCCCAGCGACGCAACCAGCCTGGGCATCGGGTCCGCAGACCTGGTGAGGGTGGAGACCGAGATCGGCTACTTCGTGGCGAAGGTGTGGATCACCGAAGGGATCCGCCCCGGCGTGGTGGCGTGCAGCCATCACATGGGGCGCTGGAAGCCACTGGGGACGCCGCGGGGCCAGGGACAGATGATGCGCACGGTGGCCCTGGCCCATGGCCCGGATGGCTGGCGCATGACCCCCAGGGGCGAGATCGGGCCGTATGAGTCCTCCGATCTGGATACCTCTCGGATCTGGTGGACCGACGTCGGGGTGCACCAGAACCTCACCTTCAGCGTGCATCCCGACCCGATCTCGGGCATGCACTGCTGGCACCAGGCGGTCCGGGTGCGACGAGCCGAGCCGGGCGACCGCTACGGTGACATCGCAGTCGACACCGTCCGCTCACATGAGGTCTATCAGGAATGGCTCAAGCTGGCTCGTTCGGCGACCCGCTACTCCCCAGAGGGCACTCGCCGGCCCCGTTGGCTGATCAGGCCGCTGAGACCCCAGGCCGACGCCTACCTGCTCCCCAGCGGCCGGCTGGCTGAGGAGCTCGGTGGCCCGCTCGGCTGAGGCCGCGACGCGGCGGGCCGGCCAGGCATCCGCCAGGATGCCTGGCGATCCTGACTCCGCGCTGGGTGGTGACGGCCTCGGGCGGGCCGAGCTGTTTCGGGCGCTCGGTGTTGCCAGCGAGCTATCCGGTTGCGATCACCGCGCACTATGGCAGGCCCTGGAGCTGGGAGAGCCGCCAAAGCGCGCCGAGCACACCGAGCTGTTCGTCCTCCAGCTCCCGGCCTACGCCGCGGTCTACCTCGGTCCAGAGGGCATGTTGGGCGGTGAGGCTGCGGATCGGGTCGCCGGCTTCTGGCGTGCACTTCGAGTCCCGCCGCCATCGGAGCCGGACCATCTCGCCGCCATCCTGGGCCTGTATGCCGGTCTGGCGGAGGCCAGTGAAGCGGGACCATCTGAAGCCCCAGCTGCCCTGCAGGCTGCAAGACGGGCCCGGGCCAGCCTGGCCTGGGAGCACCTGTTGAGCTGGGCACCCATCTTTGCCATCAAGGCGGCTGAGGTGGGATCGGCGCCGTATCGGGCCTGGGCGGCGTTGCTTCTGGACGCGCTGCTGGCGGAGGCGGACGAGCTGGGCCCGGCTCCGGTGCTTCCCCTGCACCTGCGCGAGGCCCCCCCGGTAGCGGACCCTGCGGAGGGCGGGAAGGCCTTCGTGTCGGCCCTGCTGGCACCTGCGCGCACCGGGATGGTCCTCACGAGGTCCGATCTCTCCCGGGCCGGGGCCGAGCTGGGCCTGGGAGTGCGGATCGGTGAGCGGCGCTTCAGCCTGACCGCCATGCTCGGCGACGACCCCGCAGGCGTGCTGGCCTGGCTCGGTGCCGAGGCGACCAGATGGGCCGGCACTGCCCAGGCGATGGTCCCTGCGCTCGGCGGGGTTGCTACATGGTGGTCTGAGCGGGCGGCCGCCACCGGCACGATGCTCGGGACGGCCGCAGCTTCGGCTGGTGTCGCCGCAGCCGGGGTGGCGGCAGCCACTGACCCGACGTGACGTCGTCGCCTGTCGTGGTGGTCGGCGGTGGCCACAATGGGCTCGTAGCTGCCTGCTACCTGGCGCGGGCCGGTCGCGACGTGCTCGTCCTGGAGGCCCTTGACCGCCCGGGGGGCGGATCGCGGACCGAGGAGCGACTGCCCGGATACCGCTTCGACCTGCACTCCGCCGCTCACAACATCATCAACATGACCGCGATCCCAGCCGAGCTCGACCTCGCCGGCGCGGGGCTCGTCTACCAGGAGATGGATCCGTTCTCGGTGGCGATCCACGCAGACGGGCGTCGGGTCCGGTTCTGGCGCTCGATCGAGGCCACCGTCGAGTCCATCGCCGAGTCGAAGCCGATCGAAGCTCAGGCCTACCGGGCCTTCATGGACAAGGCGCTGCCCCTTATCCGGGCCACGATGCCAGCGATCAGGGGAGAGCTGGGCATGGTTGAGGCACCGCGGCGCCTGGGGAACCTGGCCAAGGCGATGCGCCACGAGCCCCTCACCACAGTCCGGGATCTTCTGGGACCTTACGACGCCCTGCTGCGCCGCCTTCTGCCCTCCGATCTGACCCGGGGACCGGTGGCAGCCTTCGCAGCGCATGCCGGAGTGGGCCCCACCGGGTCCGGAGGTGCCCTGTTCGCCTACTGGCAGGCTGCGTACCACCTGTTCGGTCAGTGGCACGGCCAGGGCGGCGCCCAGGCCTTGACCGACGCGCTGGTGGCGCGCCTGGAGTCGCTCGGTGGCGTCCTGCGCTGCTCGGCCCGGGTCGAGCGGATCGAGGCTCGAGCGGGAGCAGCGCGCGCGGTGGTGCTGGAGGGCGGCGAGCGCATCGCCACGACGTACGTGGTCACCGCCATCGACCCGACAGTGGCCCTGCTCGGCTTGCTCGATCCGCCCCTGTGGGGCCGGATCGGGGCCGACCTAGCAGCCGTGCGGAGGGGCAACGTCGTCCAGGCACTGGTGCACGTGGCCACGGACCGCCTGCCCGAGTACCCCGGAGCACGCCCTGGCGACCACAACGGCCTGCAGAGCTACGTGGATCACCTGGACGACATGAGCGCCGGATGGGTCGCTGCGGAGGCAGGGCTGATGCCAGATCCCCTCCCGCTCTACTCGTTCACTCCCACAGCGATGGATCCCAGCCTTGCCCCTCCCGGGCATCACACCGTCTACCTGGCGTGCCCGGCGGCGCCGGCGCGCGTGAGGGGAGGTTGGCCGGCGGTCAGGGACGGCTTCGTCGAGGGGGCTCTGGCAACCGTGGAGTCACGGGCCCCCGGCTTTCGTGACTCCATCGTGGGGGTGGCGCCTTTCACCCCAGATCTGATGGAGTCTGAAGGGGGCTGGGTCGGGGCACATCCCATGCACCTCGACATCGCGCCGGACCAACTGGGATTCTTCCGACCGATCCCAGCCCTGGCCGGCCATCGCACCCCAGTCTCGGGGCTGTACATATCCGGTGCTGGTACCGCCCCCGCGGGCGGGATAGCCGGCACTCCAGGCAAGATGGCCGCCCGCGCAGTGCTGGCCGACGACGCTCGGGCCGGCTCGCGCCGCCGCTGGCGCCGGCCCTAATCTGAGGGCTTGGTCAAGCGCAGCTCGGCGTCCCTGACCGAGCCGCCCCCGCGGGGACGACCCGACGCGGACCACTCTGTCACGATGTGGTAGCGGTCTCCCCGGATCAGGGTGTGGCGCCATTCCACCGGGCCCTGGGCGGAGTCACTCCAGCGCTCGACGGCGAAGGCCGCTTGGCCCTTGGCCAGGCCCAGAAGGCCTGCCTCGGTTGCCGTGGGAACCACAGGTGCCACCCTTTCCCTGTTGGCCACCAAGGTGATCCCGCAACGCGTCGCCATCTCGTCATAGAGGGCCGTGTGGTGGAAGTCCACCTCGAGCAGCGCTCCCGCCACGTCTGCCGGCAACCAGACCTGGTCCAGTGCCAGCGGATCGTCGCCGGCAAGGCGCAAGCGTTCCAGGTACACCAGCTCGGCATCAGGGTCACGCCCCAGGTGGCCCGCTGCCTCTGGGTTACGGCGGGTCTCCAGGGCCAGCACCTCGCTCACCTGGGTGCTCCCCGATGCCTCGATCACCCTGAACAAGCTGAGCAGGCCACCGATCTTCATCTCGAACTCAGCGGGCCTGACCCTTGTCCCCAAACCCTGACGACGATCCAGCAGGCCCTCGGAGTCCAGCCTGCGCACCGCTTCACGCACGGTGTGCCGAGAGACGCCGTACTCGCCCGTCAGCTCCATATCGGTCGGGAAGCGCTGGGTGAACTCGCTCAGGGCCAAGCGCCGCCGCAGGTCGGCGAGTAGCTGGGCCCACAGCGGCAACGGGCTGTCACGGTCCAGCGGATAAGGACCGCCGGACCCGATGTCACCGTCACGGCCGTTCGATTGGGTCACGGCTCCTAACCGCGGGGGTAGCTGTAGTAGAAGGTGGGTGGGGTGACGGCCACAGCCGGTGATCCGCAGTTGGGGCAGATCAACGCCTGAGCAACCAGGCCGGCCCCACAGACGGCGCAGTACTTGGCCGGGCCGCCCTGATGAGGATTGCCCTGCGGGTATGGCGGGTATGGCGGGTATGGGTTGTGCGGGATGTCAGACACCCGGGCGGTCACCTCGTGTGGCTTGGAGGCCTAGCTTAGCTCGCGTGGCGGCCCAGCTGGGAGCGAACCCGATCGCGCACCGCAGGTGTGGCCGAGCGCGATCGCTCCGCCCCGCAGGCACCCGAGCCGGGCCCACCCGCCCGGACGGGCCGGCGAGCCGCTGGAGCCAGCCCCAATAGATGTAAATCACATATATTGCAATTTACACAACGACGGCCTTAGGCTTGAGCGATCTACGGACAGTTGCCCGTTGCGAACGGACAGGGGGATATCGAGTGGGGACAGAGCACGATATAGAGGCTTTGAGAACCGATTACTTCGACGGCAGGCTCAGCCGGCGCCAGTTCATGGTCAGGGCACTCGGGCTCGGCCTGGGCGTATCAGGTGCAGGAGCCCTGCTGGCGGCCTGCGGTTCCTCTCCAAAGACGACCACCAGCACCACCCTGGGTTCGACGGGCACCTCCTCGAGGTCGGGGCTCACTGGCACGGTTCAGATACTTGTCGGCTTCGGCACCGGGAACTCGCCCGCGCAGATCAAGGTCCAACAAGGCCTGGCCAACGCCTTCATGCGCCAGAACCCAGGTGTCAACCTACAGTTCCTAAGGGTGCCGGGGGGATCGAGCAACGCCGGGACCAAGCTAACCACGCTCATTGCCGGCGGCTCGGCCCCGGCGATCGCCATGCCTGTGGGGGTTTACGGTATCTCGCTGTTCCTGGACCAAGGGGTCTGGCTGGACCTGGAGCCCTACTTCACACGCGACGGCCTGTCGCTCGACTCGTTCCTGCCCAGCACCTACTCGGCCGTCCAGGTTCCCAACTACTACGGGGCCAACTCCAAGGCCATCATCGGCGTCCCGATCGGGGTCAACGATCACGCCGTGGCCTACAACGAGGCACTGTTCACCAAGGCGGGCGTCGCGCTGCCGCCGACCTCGTGGAGCGACCCCAGCTGGGCCCTCGACCCCGGGGGCGCGATGTTGGATGCTGCCCTGAGGCTGACCATCGACTCCAAGGGCCGCAATGCGAGCCAGGCTGGCTTCGACCCGGCGAGCACCGTGCAGTTCGGCCTGGCCAACTTCTTCAGCCCGGCCGTGTACTACGACTTCGGCGGCGCGCTGTACGATCCCGCGACGCGCACCGCGCAGTTCGACACCGCCGGCTCGATCGCGGGTATCTCCTTCGCTCGCGACCTTGTGCAGCGCTACCATGTCAAGCCCTCCCAGACGGAGCTGGCTGCGATAGGCGCGGGGGGCAGCGACGCGGTGGAGGTGGCATGGCGCGCCGGCAAGCTGGCGATGATCGACATGTGCACGTGCAACCTGATGACCCCTTACACCACCAGCGTCCCGTTCAAGTGGTCGTTGGGTGCGGCTCCCACCGGGCCCAAGCGCAGGTTCGTGTTCCTCAACCTCGACCTGGGCGCGATCGTCAAGCCCAGCGCCAATCACGACCTGGCCTGGGAGGTGCTCAAGTACTTCACCTTCGACCCAGCGCCCGAGCAGGCATTCGCCTACGACTCCGATGGGGCGGTTCCTCCCCTCAAGGTCAATAGCGCGACGTTCGCCCCCGACGTGCGCAAAAGCCAGCCAAACGTGGATCCCCAGGTGTGGCTGGCCGGGCTTCCCTATGCGTCGGAGGAGAACGAGAGCTGGTTCCCGGCTTTCGCGGAGCTGCAGGATCCGATCAACACCACCTTCTCCGACATCGTCTATGGCAGCACCGCGCCCGACGTCGGGATGCGCCGGCTCCAGGCAAAGGCGCAGGCGGCCATCGACTCGTGGTTCAAGACGCACACTCTCGGCGGCTGATCACCCGCCGGGAACGGCGGGTCGCCTACGCGTTCTTGTCTCCGTGGGCGCTCGGCTTCGTGGCCTTCACCGCGGGTCCGATGCTCGTCTCGCTCGGCGTCTCCTTCACCAACTACCCAATCCTCGACCCCTCCCGCACGCGTCTTGTGGGCCTGGCCAACTACTCCCACGCGCTGCACGACCCGGTCCTGGCGCACTCACTGGTGGTCACATTGGCCTACGTGGCCATCGCCGTGCCCGCCGACCTGGTGATCGGCCTGGCGCTCGCCCTGCTGCTGAACGTAAGGGCGAAGGGTGTCGCCCTGTTCCGTACCGTGTTCTTCCTCCCAGTCATGCTGGCCGGAACGGGAGGAGCGTCGGTGGCCACGGCCCTGCTGTGGCTGTGGATGTTCCAACCCGGGCGCTTGGGCCTGCTCAACTGGCTGCTTTCCCTCGTGCACCTGCCGCCTCAGCTGTGGATCTACTCCACAGCCGAGGTGGTCCCCTCGCTCGCCCTGATGAGCCTGTGGGGGGTCGGGCGCTCCATGCTCATCTACCTAGCCGGCCTGCAGGGTATGCCACGGGAGGTGTTGTCGGCAGCGGTGCTCGACGGGGCTGGCGCGTGGAGGCGCTTCTGGCGGGTGACCCTACCGCTCATCTCGCCCACGATCCTGTTCAACCTGATCCTGGACGTGATCGGGGGACTCCAGACCTTCACCCAGGCATTTGTGGTCACCCAGGGCGGGCCTCGCGACGCAAGCTTGTTCTACATGCTCTACTTGTATCGCAACGCCTTCACCTATTTCCGCATGGGTTACGCTTCGGCCCTGGCTTGGATCCTCTTCGCCTTCACGCTGGTGGTCACGCTGGTGATCTTCAGGAGCGCTCGCCGGTGGGTTTTCTATGAGGGCGCGGTGGCGCGTCCGTGAGCCTGGCCCCGCAGGCGCCGGCTCGGGGGAGGGACCTCGGGTCTGTCGCACCAGGGCTGGGCAGGGCCGGTTGGCGCCGGGAGCCCGGCACTGCGGGTGTGCTTGGGAGGTTGAGGGCAAGGCGGCGGGCCCGGCTGGCAATGGTCTACGCCGTTAGCCTGGGCGGCGCGCTGATAGTCGCGCTCCCTGTCGTGTGGATGCTCTCGACAGCGCTCAAGGGCGCCAACGCGGTGCTCTCCGTCCCGCCGACCCTCGTGCCCTTGCATCCTCACCTGGGGAACTTTCGCACGGCCACCGACCTGATCCCGTTCTGGCGGGAGGCCGCCAACAGCGCCCTGGTTGCCGGGGTGGGGTCAGTGGGTACGGTGCTCTCCTCGGCTCTCGCCGCCTACCCCCTGGCGCGCCTGCGTGCGCGGGGGCTGGGCGCGGTGTTCGTGGTGATACTGGCGACTCTGATGCTGCCGGGCCAGGTCCTGCTGGTCAGCCAGTTCCTCATCTTCAAGGGCCTCGGATGGTACGGCACCTACCTGCCGCTGATAGTTCCCTCCTGGCTGGGCGGGGGAGCGTTCAACATCTTCCTGCTCCGCCAGTTCTTCTTGAGCCTGCCCCGCGAGCTGGACCAGGCGGCGCTGGTGGACGGAGCCGGGTACCTGCGGATCTTCTGGCGCATCATCGTGCCCCAGGCGCTGCCAGCGCTGCTGGCGGTCGGCCTGCTCGACTTCGTCTCCAAGTGGAACGACTTCCTGGGCCCGCTCATCTACCTGAACCGCACCGCGACCTACACCCTTCCCCTGGGCCTCGCCACGTTCCAGGGCCTGTACTCCACGTCGTGGAACTACCTGATGGCCGACACGGCACTCGCGGTGGTTCCCTGTGTGGCCATCTTCTTCGTCGCCCAGCGCTTCGTGGTGCGGGGCCTCGTCGTGCGCGGGACAAAGGGATGAGCGGTCGATGGCGCGGCTGAGCATCTCGCACCTGTCGAAGCGCTACGGAGCTGTGACCGCCCTCGACGACTTCTCCCTTGAGGTCGCCGAGGGCGAGCTGCTGGTGCTGCTCGGACCGTCCGGCTCCGGAAAGTCGACGGTGCTGAAGCTGATCGCAGGGATCGAGGAGGCGGACTCGGGCGAGATCTCGATCGACGGAGCGAGGGTGGACACCTTGGTGCCGCAGCGCCGCGACGTCGCGATGGTCTTCCAGTCCTACGCGCTGTACCCGCACATGTCGGTCTTCGCCAACCTGGCATTCCCCCTCCGCAGCGCCAACGTCGCCAAAGCGGAGGTCGCGGAGCGCGTGGCCGAGGTTGCCCGCCTGCTCGAGCTGGACGAGCTGCTTGCAAGGCGCCCGGGCCAGCTCTCTGGCGGCCAGCAGCAGCGGGTGGCCCTGGGGAGGGCCATCGTGCGGCGCCCGAAGGCCTTCCTCATGGACGAGCCGCTTTCCAACCTCGACGCGCAGCTTCGCGCGAGGACCCGCCTGGAGCTCTCTCGCCTGCATGACCGGCTGGGGGCTACGACGGTGTACGTGACCCATGACCAGGTGGAGGCCATGACCATGGGCCACCGAATCGCCGTGATCCACCAAGGGGTGCTGCACCAGGTCGACACGCCGGAGGTGGTCTACGAGCATCCCGCGGACCTCACGGTGGCCGACTTCGTCGGCTCGCCGCCGATGAACAGCCTCCGCCTGCGTGCGAGCGGGCAGGGCGACGCGATCTGCCTGGGCGCCGAGGGATTGCCGGCGTTCCGGGTGGAGGTGGCAGCCCTCGACCCGGGGCTTCATGCCGCGGCCCGCAACCCTCCGACCGAAGTGGTCCTGGGGTTCCGCCCCGAGCACGTGGCGTTGGGCGACCCAGGCATCGCAGGGGGGGTGGCGATCGGGACCGCTACGGTCGAGCGGGTCGAGTCCCTCGGCAACGAGCGCATCGTCTACGCCAGGATCGGCAGCGCCCTGCTCTCGGCGCGCGCAGCCAGCGTGGCGCGCAGGCCGAGACCTGGAGCTCGCGCCGAGGTCACAGTGGCCGCGCGGGGTTTGCGGATGTTCGACGCCGCCGCCGGCACCTCGCTCGGGAAGCGGTCCTCTGCCCCCCCGATCCCCGACGAGCCGCTCGCCCTTGCCGGTGGTCCCGGGCAACTGCAAGAGCACCCCGCCAGCCCTCATCCCGCCAGAGAATCCACCACGTAGTCGACGCAGGCCGTGAGGGCGGTTATTTCGGCGGGGTCGATCGAGGGGAACATGGCTATGCGCAGCTGGTTGCGGCCCAGCTTGCGGTACGGCTCGGTGTCCACGATGCCGTTGGCCCTCAGCACCTTGGCGACGGCGCCGGCGTCCACCGGTGCAGCGAGGTCGATGCACCCGGTGACGTGGCTGCGCTCTGCCGGCTCGGCCACGAACGGCGTGGCGAAGGCGGACTCCGAGGCCCACCCGTACAGCGCCTCGGCCGAGGCGTCGCAGCGTGAGGTGGCCCAGCCGAGGCCGCCGTTGCCCAGCATCCACTCGACCTGGTCCACCATGAGGAACAAGGTGGCCAGCGCGGGCGTGTTGTAGGTCTGGTCCTTGGCCGAGGACTCGATGGCGATGCCCAGGTCCAAGAAAGCCGGCACCCACCTGCCGGCCCCGGAGATCGAGCGCACCCGGGCGATCGCCCCCGGCGAGCACAGCGCCACCCACAGCCCCCCGTCAGACGCGAAGCACTTCTGCGGGGCGAAGTAGTACACGTCGCACTCGGCCACGTCCACCCGCAGGCCACCTGCGCCGGATGTGGCGTCCACCGCCACGATGGCATCCCCCGAGCCAGCAGGACGGCGAACCTCCATGGACACCCCGGTGGTGGTCTCGTTGTGGGTGAGGGCGTACAGGTCGATACCGTCGTGAGCCGCCACATACGGATGGGTGCCGGGCTCCGAGCAGATCACCTCGGGCGCCTCCAGGTGAGGGCAGGCGGCCACCACCGAGGTGAACTTTCCCGAGAACTCCCCGAAGGACAGGTGCTGGCTGCGCCGTTCGATCAGACAGAAGCTGGCCATGTCCCAAAAGCAGGTCGATCCGCCGTTGCCCAGCACCACCTCGTACCCATCGGGCAGGCTGAACAGCTCACGCAGGCCGGCCCGCAGGCGCCCCACCATGGAGCACACCGGCGGTTGGCGGTGGCTGGTGCCCAGGTAGGTGGTCCCGCTGGAGGCCAGGGCCTGCACCGCCGAGGGACGAACCTTGGACGGTCCCGACCCGAAGCGCCCGTCGGAGGGCAGCAAGGAGGCGGGGATGACGATGTCGGTAAGAGAGGTTGTGCTCACTGTTCCAGCATGGCAGGTCTGATCAGATCGCCTGCACGAGCGCCTCTGCGCCACGGCGTGTCACGGCAACGTCGCCACCCCGTAACCTATCAGCAAACTAATCGAGATAGACCACTCCCATGAAGCTCGCCACCATCCGCACAGTCATCGGGCACGCCGCGGTCCGAATCGACGAGGTCGGGGGCACCGCCAGCGAGATCGGCGTGGATGACGTGGGTGCGCTGCTGGCACGAGCCGATTGGGTCGAGCTCGCGTCGACAGCCCGAGGCAGGAGGCACGACCTCGCGGGTGTCGATTATGCCCCCGTGGTCCCGTCCCCGAGCAAGGTGATCTGTGTGGGGCTGAACTACCGTCGCCACATCACCGAGATGGGTCTCGAGCTGCCCGAATATCCCACCCTGTTCGCCAAGTTCGCCAACTCGCTCCTCGGCGCCCACGACGATATCGTGCTGCCGGCGGTCAGCGACTCGGTGGACTGGGAAGCGGAGCTGGGCTTGGTGATCGGCTCTTCGATTCGCCGCGGCAGCGTCGGGGCGGCGGCTGCAGCGATCGCAGGCTACACGGTGGTCAACGACATCTCGATGCGCGACTGGCAGTGGCGGACACCGGAGTGGTTGCAGGGCAAGGCATTCGAGGCGAGCACGCCCGTCGGGCCATGGCTGGTCACGCCCGACGAGCTGGGAGACGGCCCCGACCTGGACCTGCGCTGCGAGGTGGACGGGCAGGTCCGTCAGAGCTTCCATACCTCGGACATGGTCTTCGGCCCGGCAGAGTTGATCGCCTACATCAGCCAGTTCACCACTCTGGTACCAGGTGACCTGATCTCCACCGGCACGCCGGGGGGGGCGTCGGCATGACCCGGGACCCGAAGGTGTTCTTGGAGCCCGACCAGGTCCTGCGCACTGCGATCGAGGGCCTGGGCGAGTGCCGCAATCGATGCGTTGCCGAGAAGGATTGACCTGGGGCCCACGCGATATTGCTGGGAGAAACCGTGCCCGGTGTGCCAGCATGGACCCGTGCCCAGAACCGCGATCTCCGCCCGCATCTCAGCTGTATCCGAATCGGTGACCCTGGCGGTGGACGCGAGGGCCAAGGCCCTGGTGGCGGCGGGGGAGGACGTGATCGGATTTGGCGCCGGCGAGCCCGACTTCCCGACGCCGGCCCACATCGTCGAAGCGGCTGTTGCCGCTTGCCGTGACCCGGTCAATCACCGCTATTCACCCGCCGCCGGGCTCCCCGAGCTACGCCGGGCCATTGCAGCCAAGACCCAGCGTGACTCGGGCCTGCAAATATCCCCCACCCAGGTCCTGGTCACCAACGGCGGCAAGCACGCCATCTACGAGGCTTTCGCCACCCTGTGTGACCCCGGCGACGAGGTCCTGCTGCCCGCGCCCTACTGGACCACCTACCCCGAGGCGATCCGCCTTGCCGGGGGCGTGCCGGTCGTCGTGCACGCAGACCCCGGCAACGGCTTCCGGGTCACAGCCGACCAGCTCGAATCGGCCCGAACCGAGCGGACCAAAGCGCTGGTCCACGTCTCTCCCTCCAACCCTTCGGGCGCGGTCTACCCACCCGCCGAGGTCACCGCCATCGGTCGCTGGGCGGTCGAGGCCGGTATATGGGTCCTCACCGACGAGATCTACGAGCACCTCACCTACGGCCCCATCGACGGCACAGGGCCCCGCAGGCCGGCCCTGTCCATGCCTGTCGCCGTACCCGAGCTGGGGCAGCGCTGTGTCGTCGTCAACGGCGTCGCCAAGACCTACGCCATGACAGGCTGGCGGGTGGGCTGGCTCATCGGACCTGATGGGTTCACAAGGGCCGCCGCCAACCTCCAATCGCATGCCACCTCGAACGTGGCCAACGTGTCCCAGCGGGCCGCCATAGCGGCGCTCACGGGCGATCTGAGCGCGGCGCACATGATGCGGGAGGCCTTCGACCGCCGCAGGCGGCGCATCTGGGCCATGCTCAACGAGATCGACGGCATCACCTGCGCTGAGCCGGAGGGCGCCTTCTACGCCTTCCCCGATCTCACCGGGCTGCTGGGCGGCGCCCCGCCGGCCCCACAAACCACGATCGAGCTGGCGGAGGTGGTGCTGGAGCGGGCGAAGGTGGCTTTCGTGCCCGGCGAGGCGTTCGGGGCGCCCGGATACGGCCGGTTCTCCTACGCCCTGTCCGACGAAGCCTTGGTCGAGGGCATCACCAGGATCGCCAAGCTGGTTGCGGGGGCTGGGTCGTCAGCCCAGGAGAACCGCAGTTGACGAGGTGCCACTGACCCCGACGCTGATGGCCACGATAACAAGGAGGACGATGACCCCCAACCATATGTAGCTGATGATCAGTCCGGCGAGGGCCAAGCCAGCACCGCCTTCGCCGGTCCTTCGGATCTGGCTGCGGGCGATGTGCCCGAAGACAATCCCGAGCGGCCAGAACAAGAACGCGAACACCAGAGACAGGACCGCCAAGACGTTGGTCTTTCTGTAGGGCCCTCCGTACGGGTACGGGTTAGGCCCTCCAGGTGGCGGTCCGTACGGGTACGGGTTAGGCCCTGCAGGTGGCGGTCCGTACGGGTACGGGTTAGGCCCTCCAGGTGGCGGTCCGTACGGGTACGGGTTAGGCCCCGCATACGGGTTCCCCCCAGGTGGTTGCTCCCCGTAGGGCCACGGAGGTGGCGAACCTTCTCCACGCGACGGCGGCTGCTCGGGTGGCTGGTTCATCTCAAACTCCTGATCTAGGTGCTGCAATGATGGTACCACGGCCCCAAGCTGACTGTTGACATGGCTGCGTGCGCAGCGCTACCCTCCATTCCGATTGGGACCTTCGGGTGGCCGTCCGGGACAATCCTCTCGCCCTCCTCGCTCTGGTTGGCGCACTGGCGGGCGTGACCAACTCCTGGCGGGGAGACGCCAGCTTGCTGGTGGGCGCGGGTGTCCGCAGGCACTGGGCAATTTTCTCTGAGATAGGACGCTCCCGCTTGCAAGGGTTGTTACTATGGCCGTAGGGGAAACCCTTCCGACGATGTACGCAACGAGGAGCTGATTGCCTGATGGCCACCACCGAGTTCGACCTGGGTCGCTACAAGCTGGGATGGAGCGACGTCGAGGACTATGTCTTCAAGCCGAAGAAGGGTGTCAACTCCGAGATCGTGCGGGAGATGTCCTGGATGAAGGGCGAGCCCGACTGGATGCGGGACTTCCGCCTGAAGGCGCTCAAGCACTTCGAGCGCAAGCCGATGGCTCCGTGGTTCGCGGTGAACATGCCGGATCTGGACTTCGACGACATCTACTACTACATCAAGCCGACCGAGAAGCAGGTGAACGTCTGGGACGAGCTGCCCGCCTCGGTGAAGAACACCTACGAGCGCCTGGGCATCCCCGAGGCCGAGCGCAAGTACCTGGCCGGGGTCACCGCGCAGTACGAGTCGGAGGTCGTCTACCACCGCAACCACGACGACCTGGAGGCCCAGGGGGTGCTGTTCTGCGACATGGACACCGCGGTGCGCGAGCACCCCGAGATCGTCCAGCAGTGGTTCGGCAAGCTGATCCCGCCCAACGACAACAAGTTCGCCGCCCTCAACTCGGCGGTCTGGTCCGGTGGCTCGTTCATCTACGTCCCACCGGGCGTGAAGGTGGAGATGCCGCTGCAGGCGTACTTCCGGATCAACGCGGAGAACATGGGCCAGTTCGAGCGGACCTTGATCATCGCCGACGAGGGCGCCCAGGTCCACTACATCGAGGGTTGCTCGGCACCGGTCTACACCTCCGACTCCCTGCACTCCGCGGTGGTCGAGCTGGTGGCCCTGCCGGGCAGCCGCATCACCTACACCACCATCCAGAACTGGTCCAACAACGTCTACAACCTGGTCACCAAGCGGGCCCGGGCCGACACCGAGGCGCATGTGGAGTGGATTGACGGCAACATCGGGTCCCGCCTGACCATGAAGTACCCCTCCGTGTACCTCATGGGCCCCAAGGCCTCGGGCGAGGTGCTCTCGGTGGCCTACGCCGGCGCAGGCCAGCACCAAGACGCCGGGGCCAAGATGATCCACGCCGCCCCCGAGACCACCTCGACCATCATCTCCAAGTCGATCTCCAAGGACGGCGGCCAGACCACCTACCGCGGCTTGGTCCACGTCGACGAGGGGGCCCGCCACGCCAAGAGCTTCGTGCGTTGCGACGCCCTCATCCTGGACGAGGACAGCGTGTCCAAGACGCTGCCCTACATGGAGGTAGGCGAGCGTGACGCCCAGATCGGCCACGAGGCAACGGTGTCCAAGGTGGGAGACGACCAGCTTTTCTACCTGATGAGCCGGGGCCTGTCCGAGACCCAGGCGATGGGCATGATCGTGAACGGGTTCATCGAGCCGGTGACGCGCACCCTGCCCATGGAGTACGCAGTCGAGTGGAGCCGCCTGATCGAGCTGCAGATGGAGGGCTCGGTAGGCTAG
>JAVKSL010000041.1:0-1646 GCA_039583695.1 Acidimicrobiales bacterium
GGGGGAGCCGGGTCGGCGGCAGGCGGCGGCGGCGCGACGGGGGGAGCCGGGTCGGCGGCAGGCGGCGCGGCGGCGCCGGGGGGATCGTCTGAGGGGCGGGTGCTCCGGGAGGTGGAGGCCGAGGTGGACGGGCGCCTCTACCAGGTCAAGCTGTGGGTCCCGGCGCCGTCGGCCCCCGGGGTCGCTCCGACCCCCCAGCCCGCCATCGGGCTCCCGGCGTCACGGCGAGGACGCCCGGCCGCTGCCAGGGCGTCATCAGCCGCTGGCGACACTTCGCTGACCGTGCCGATGCAGGGCACCATCGTCGCGGTGGCGGTGAGCCCCGGCGACACCGTGGAGATCGGCCAGACCATCTGTGTGCTCGAAGCGATGAAGATGGAGAACGCGATCACCGCCGAGCGCTCCGGAACGGTGACCGAGGTCAGAGTATCCCCCGGCGACAGCGTCGGAGCTGGCGACGTGGTCGCGGTGATCGGCTAAACCCCATAGTCGTGGCCACGACGCACGACACCGCCAAGGCCAAGGCCACCCTGGCCGGCATTGTGGACAGTCACTTCGACGCCCTGCGCGCCCTTAGCCACACCATTCACGCCCACCCCGAGCTGGCATTCGAGGAGGAACGCTCCGCTCGCTGGGTTGCCGAGGCACTGGCGGACGGCGGCTTCGACGTGGAGGCGGGAGTGTGCAACCTGCCCACCGCGTTCGTGGCGAGCGCCGGCACCGGCCCCCTGGTGGTTGCGATCTGCGCCGAGTACGACGCCCTTCCGGGCATCGGCCACGCATGCGGGCACAACATCATCGCCGCGGCGGCAGTCGGCGCTGGGGTGGCCCTTGGCGCGCTGGCCGACGAGCTGGGGATCACGGTAAAGATCATGGGCACTCCGGCGGAAGAAGGTGGCGGGGGTAAGATCCTCATGCTGGAGCGTGGCGCCTTCGAAGGTGTGCACGCGGCGATGATGGTGCATCCTGCGCCGGTCGAGGCCGACCGGATGCACTGCCTGGCGGTCGCTCACCTGGGGATCAGCTACACCGGCAAGACGGCTCATGCCTCTGGCTACCCCGACAAAGGGATCAACGCCGCCGATGCTTTGACCGTCGCCCAAGTTGGCATCGGGCTGCTCCGCCAGCACATGCACCCCGGCGACCAGGTGCACGGGATCGTCACCCACGGAGGCGATGCCCCCAACGTGATCCCGGCCCACACCTCGGCGCACTACCTCGTGCGCAGCGCCACGCTCGAGTCCCTGGCAGAGGTGGAGCCCCGGGTGAGGCGCTGCTTCGAGGCAGGGGCGCTGGCGACCGGTGCCGTCATGGGGATAGTCGCATTGTCGCCGCCGTACTCGGAGCTGCGCACCGACGAGGCTATGGCCGCCGCGTGGCGCGCCAATGCGAATGAGCTGGGTCGCTCGTTCCCCCCACCGGATCAGCAGATGAGGGGTGGGTCGACGGACATGGGCAACATCTCCCTGGCTATACCGTCGATCCACCCGATGCTGGGCATCGACTCGTTGCCGGCCGTGAACCACCAGGCCGAGTTCGCTGCTGCCTGCATCACTCCAACCGCCGACCGCGCCCTTCGAGACGGCGCCATCGCTATGGCATGGACCGCCCTGGACCTGGCAAGCGACTGGCCGGCAACATCGTAA
>JAVKSL010000041.1:1746-21604 GCA_039583695.1 Acidimicrobiales bacterium
GAGGGCAAGGGCAAGCTGACCGACCTGCTGGCTGCGGAGATGCAGGTGGTGGTGCGCTACCAGGGCGGGCACAACGCCGGGCACACCATCGTCGTGGGCGAGGAGACCTTTGCCCTGCAGCTGGTGCCCAGCGGGATCCTGTACCCTCACATCACTGCGGTGATCGGCAACGGGGTGGTGGTCGAGCCGGGCGTGCTGCTCGACGAGCTGGACACGCTGAGCGCCAAGGGGGTGGACTGCTCGCGATGCTGCGTGAGCGGCAACGCGCATTTGATAATGCCCTGGCATACCGAGCTGGACCGCATGACCGAGCGCTACCTGGGCAAGAACAAGCTCGGCACCACCCGCCGAGGCATCGGCCCAGCTTATGCCGACAAGGCGGCACGGGTGGGCTTGCGGGTGCAGGATCTCCTCGACGCCAAGATCTTCCGCCAGAAGCTGGAGGTGGTCCTCAAGGAGAAGAACTCCATCCTGGCCAAGGTGTACAATCAGCTCCCCCTGTCGGCGGACGAGATATCCGACCGCTACCTCGGCGAGTATGCGCCGCGCATCGAGCCTTTGATCGCCGACACGGTGACCCTCGTCCACGATGCCCTCGCGGCGGGGAGCAACGTCCTGCTGGAGGGCGCCCAGGCCACATTCTTGGACGTCGATCACGGGACCTACCCCTTCGTCACCTCCTCCAACCCGGTTGCCGGCGGCGCGTGCATCGGGGCTGGCATCGGGCCCAGGGACATCGGCCGGGTCATCGGCATAGCCAAGGCTTATGTCACCCGGGTGGGCTCCGGTCCTTTCCCCACCGAGCTGGAGGGTGACCAGGCGGAGGCCCTGGTGGAGCGGGGCCACGAGTTCGGCACCAACACCGGGCGGCGACGCCGGCCCGGATGGTTCGACGCGGTGATGCTGCGCCAGGCAGTGCGGCTCAACTCGCTCTCGGAGATCGGGCTCACCAAGCTGGATGTGCTCGACGAGCTCGACATCGTGAAGGTGTGCGTGGGCTACCGAGACCCCACGGACGGGTGCTGCTACGACTTCGTGCCCTATCATCAGTCCGTGCTGCACCGGGTGACTCCGATCTACGAGGAGTTCCCCGGCTGGCGGACCGACCTGACAGGAGCTACGGCAACTGCCGACCTGCCCGAGAGAGCCAGGTCCTATGTGAGCCGACTGGCCGAGCTGGCAGGAGTGCCCGTGTCCCTGGTGGGTGTGGGACCTGGTCGGGACCAGTTCGTGAGGTTCATCGAGTGAAGGTTTGCATTGTCGGCAGCGCTGGGCGCGAGCACGCCCTGGCGCTCGCCCTGGCTCGCACAGCCGAGGTGGTGGTGGTTCCGGGTAACCCGGGGATGGGACGGGGCGACCGGCCGGGCACCGGCCTGATCACCTGCACCGGGTCTCCCCCCGACGAGGTCGAGGCCGACCTATTTGTCATCGGGCCCGAGGGCCCGCTGGTAGCTGGCCTCGCCGACCGGCTGCGGGCCGCAGGGCGGCTGGTCCTCGGGCCGGGGGCCGACGGAGCCCGACTCGAGGGCTCCAAGGCGTGGATGAAGGAGGTCCTGGCCGCGGCGCGCATCCCCACTGCGCGCCACCAGGTGTTCGACCAGCTCGAAGCCGCACTCGCCTACCTGGCCTCCTCGAGCCCACCCTACGTGATCAAGACCGACGGCCTCGCCGCCGGCAAGGGGGTCCTGGTCACCTCGTCACTCAGCGACGCCGAAGCCGACGTGGCAGCCAAGCTGTCGGGGAGCGCATTTGGCGCCGCCGGGCGCACGGTCGTCATCGAGGAGTTCCTTGCCGGCACCGAGCTTTCCCTGCTCGCCCTTTGCGACGGGCGCCGGGCCATCCCGCTGTCCCCGGCCCAGGACTTCAAGCGGCTTCTCGACGGCGACGCCGGGCCCAACACCGGAGGGATGGGCGCCTACTCGCCGGTCCCAGGCGTGGGCGACCACCTCGTCGAGTCAATCGTCGAGACCGCCTTGGAGCCACTGCTGGCCGAGCTGCGGCGGCGGGGTATCGACTACCGGGGAGTGCTCTACGCCGGGCTGATGCTCACCGAGGACGGTCCAAAGGTGCTGGAGCTCAACGTGCGTCTCGGTGACCCCGAGACCCAGGCGGTGCTGCCCCGGCTGAGCTCCGCCACCGACCTGGCCGAGCTGTGCGCCCAGACCGCCAGCGGGAAGCTGACCAGCGCCCCCAGCTTCCGCGAGGACACCTGCGTGACCGTGGTGCTAGCGGCGCAGGGATACCCGACCGACCCCCGTCGGGGCGACCTCATCCACGGGCTGGACAAGGTACAAGCCGGCGCCACTGTCTTCCACGCGGCCACTGCCCTCGACCCATCGGGTCGTGTGGTCACCAACGGAGGCCGGATACTGAGCGTGAGCGCCCTTGGCCCGACCCTTGGCGACGCCCGGGACCGGGCCTACGAAGCGGTGCGCCACATCTCCTGGCCAGGAATGTCCTACCGCCACGACATCGCCCAGGCCGCGGCGATCGCCGAGGTCGAGGAGATAATCTTTGGCCGGGCCGGGCTGTGCAACGAGGAGATCTGCTCCACCGAGGAGGGATGCATGTGAAGGTCGCTGTCTTGATGGGATCGCGCAGTGACGCCGAGCGGATGGCCCCGGCGACCGAGTGGCTGGGCCGCTTCGGCGTCGAGGCGTCCGAGCTGGTGCTGTCCGCACACCGCAGCCCCCAGGCTGTGGCCGACTTCGCCAGTGGCGCCAGGGATGCCGGCTTCGGAGTGCTGATCTGCGGGGCTGGCATGGCAGCACACCTGGCAGGCGCCGTGGCTGCTCATACCACCCTCCCGGTGATCGGGGTACCCCTGTCGGGCAGCCCTCTGGGTGGCGTGGACGCCCTGTACGCCACCGTGCAGATGCCCCGGGGCATCCCGGTGGCGACCGTGGCGGTTGACGGCGCGGCCAACGCGGCGGTGCTGGCCGTGGAGATGCTGGCCATCAACGACGCCGGGCTCGCGACCCAGCTAGCCGAGTTCCGGGCGGGAGGCGCCCGGTGATCCCCGCTGGAGGCGCCCGGTGATCCCCCGCTACTCCCCTCCGGAGATGGCCGCGCTGTGGTCGGACGAGGCGCGCTTCGCCCTGTGGCTAGAGGTGGAGGTGCTCGCAGTCGAAGGTTGGGCGTCGGTGGGTGTGGTGCCACCGGCCGACGCCGCCACGGTCCGCAACAAGGCGCCAGTCACCGACGCTGCATTCGTCACGGCGGTCGCCAGGCGTGAGGCGGTGACCGATCACGACGTGGCCGCCTTCGTGGACGTGGTCCAAGAGGCCATCGGTCCTCCCGCCGGTGCCTGGGTCCACTACGGGCTCACCTCCTCCGATGTCGTCGACACGACCCTTTGCGCCACCCTCGTCAAGTCTGCGGACCTGCTGATCGCCGCGACGGATGACCTCATAGCGGCGCTGGCTCGCCGGGCGAGGGAGCTCGCCACGACCGCCACCGTGGGACGAACGCATGGGATCCATGCCGAGCCGGTGTCCTTCGGCGCCAAGCTGGCTCTGTGGTGCGCCCAGGTCGACCGCGACCGGGGGCGCCTGTGCGCCGCCCGTCGCCAGATCGCGGTGGGCAAGCTGTCCGGAGCTGTCGGGACATACGCTACCGTCGAGCCTGCGGTCGAGGCCCACGTCTGCGCGGCCATAGGACTGCGAGCAGTCCCAGCCACCCAGGTCATCTCCAGGGACCGCCACGCCGAGTACCTCTGGGCCTGCGCATCGGTGGGCGCAACAGTCGAGATGATCGCCACCGAGCTGCGCCACCTCCAACGGACCGAGGTGGCGGAGGTCTCCGAACCGTTCGGGGAAGCCCAGAAGGGCTCCTCCGCCATGCCTCACAAGCGCAACCCCTGGAGGTCAGAGCAGCTTTGCGGGCTGGCCAGGCTGCTGCGAAGCTACGTGAGCCCAGCCCTCGAGGACGTGGCACTGTGGCACGAGCGGGACATCTCGCACTCCTCGGTGGAACGGGTCGTGCTCCCCGACGCCTCGCTGCTCACCTACCACCTGCTGCGCCGGGTCACCGGTATCATCGAGGCAATGGTGATACACGCCGATCGGATGCGCGAGAACCTGGAGTCCTCCCACGGAGTGGTGTTCTCCCAGCCAGTCCTGTTGGCCCTGGTGACCAAGGGACTCAGCCGGGACGCGGCGTACCGCATCGTCCAGCGCGACGCTCGAGCCGCATGGGAGACCGGCAAATCCCTCCGATCAGTCCTGGAAGGAGACCCCGAAGTGACCCTCTCCGACGCAGAGCTCGACCAGGCCTTCAGCCTCGATCGAGCGCTGAGGCACACGCACCGGGCCATCGACGCCCTGAACGAGATACCGGGTGCGCAGCCGTGAACCGACCCAAGGCGCCAAGCAGCTGGGGCTTGACGGCCCCAACGCAGGCCAATCCAGAGATCACCCTGGTCTACTCCGGCAAGGTGAGAGACATCTATGACGTCGGTGACGACCGGCTGCTGATGGTGGCCTCGGACCGGATCTCAGCCTTCGACGTGGTCCTGCCCGAGCCCATCCCCGGAAAGGGCCGGGTGCTCACCGGCCTCACCGCCTTCTGGCTGGACGAGCTTTCCGGGCTGGCCCCCAGCCACCTGCTCACGACCTATCCGAAGTACTTCCCACCGGCAGCCGAGGCGATGCCCGACGTGGCCGGACGGTCCATGCTCGTGCGCCGGGCCGAGATGCTCCCCATCGAGTGCATCGTGCGGGGTTACCTCTCCGGCTCGGCTTGGAAAGAGTACTGTGCCACCCAGACCGTTCACGGATCGCCACTTCGGCCCGGGATGGCCGAATCAGAGCGCCTGGACGAGCCCATGTTCACCCCTTCCACCAAGGCCGCCTCGGGCCACGACGAGAACATCACCCGGGAGCGCGCAGCCGAGCTGGTTGGTGAGAAGGTGGCCAAGCAGGCTGAGGAGCTGTGCCTGCGGGCGTACGAGGTAGCCGCCGCGTGGGCCGCCAAGCAGGGGATCCTCATCGCCGACACCAAGTTCGAGCTGGGATTCATCGACGGCAAGCTGGCGTTTTGCGACGAGGTGCTCACCCCGGACTCGTCCCGGTTCTGGGCCATGGATACCTGGTCGCCCGGGTCCACGCCTCCATCGTTCGACAAGCAGCCAGTGCGGGACTGGCTCGAGGCGAGCGGGTGGGACAAGTCCCCGCCGCCGCCGCATTTGCCCGAGGAGGTTGTGACAGCCACCGCCGAGCGCTACGCCAGGGCTTTCGAGCTGCTCACTGGTGTCGCGCTCGCCGCCTGGGACGGACGGCGAACATGGATGAGCGCCAGCCCGGGGTGATCTACCACGCCCTGGTCGAAGTACGCCTGCGCAGCGGGATCGCCGACCCTGCGGGGGCCACCATCGAGGCCGCCCTGCCCGCCCTGGGCTTCGAGGGCATCCGGGACGTCAGGATGGGCAAGTCGATCCGGATGGAGGTGGAGGCACCCGACGAGCACAGCGCCCGGGACCAGGTGGACCAGCTGTGCCGTCGCCTGCTGGCCAACCCGGTGATCGAGGAGGCCGAGGTCCTGCTCACGCTGGCGTGAGCCAGCACGGCCGGGGAGTGGGCAGCACGGCCCGGGGAGTAGGTCCGCATCTCTAAGAATCCAGACGTGGCTGTCATCGGGTCGGGACCCAACGGGCTCGCTGCCGCCGTGGTCCTCACCGAGGCGGGCCTGGCGGTGCGGGTGTACGAAGGGGCTGCCACCCCAGGCGGGGGGTGTCGCACCGAGGAGCTGATGCTTCCAGGCCTGCGCCACGACGTCTGCTCGGCGGTGCACCCGCTGGCCGCGGCGTCGCCATTCTTCCGGCGCTTCGACCTGGCCAGGCGAGGAGTTACCCTGCGGGCCCCTCCCGTCGCCTACGCCCACCCGCTCGACGGCGGCCGGGCCGCAGCGGTGTGGGGGACCGTGGCCGACACGGCGGCCGGGCTGGGCAGGGACGGCGCGGCGTACAGGGCTTTGTTTGGGCCGCTGGTGGGGCACGGGCTCCACCTGGTCGACCAGGTCCTGGCACCCATGCGCTCCCCTGGGCGCCACCCCCTGGCGCTGGCGGGCTTCGGGCTCCAGGCCATGCGCTCTGCGGTCTGGGTCGCGGGCCGGTTCACCACGGACGAGGCCCGGGCGCTTTTCGCCGGAGTCGCCGCCCACGCGGTCCTGCCGCTCGATGCCCCCATGACCGCCGGGGTCGGTCTGCTCCTCGGGACGCTCGCCCACCTGGTCGGCTGGCCGGTCGTGGAAGGAGGCAGCGCCCGCCTGGTGGGCGCCATGGTGGAAGCGATCGAGGCAGGCGGGGGGGAGGTCGTCACCGGCCATCGGGTGAGCTCGCTGGAGGAGGTGGCGCCGGCCAGGGTTGTGCTGGCCGACGTGAGCCCCGGGGCGCTGGCGGACCTGGCGGGCGGGCTGCTCCCGGGGGCGTATGTCCAGGCCTTGCGGCGATTCAGGCACGGGCCAGGGGTGTGCAAGGTGGATTGGGCGATCTCCGAGCCGGTGCCTTGGGTCGCAGAGGTATGCCGGAGGGCGGGGACTGTGCACGTGGGAGGGACTTTCGAGGAGATCGCCCGCTCAGAGGCCGAGGTGGCGGGTGGGCGGCACCCGGACGCTCCCTACGTGCTGGTGGTCCAGCCCGGGGTGGCCGACCCGACCAGGGCGCAGCTGGCCGACCCGACCAGGGCGGGCACCCTGTGGAGCTACTGCCATGTACCTTCTGGGTCCACGCTCGACATGGCCCCAGCCATAGCCGCCCAGCTGGAGCGCTTTGCCCCGGGATTCGGTGACATCGTGGTTGCCCGGGCCTCAAGAACCGCCGCGGCCCTCGAGGCCGACAACCCCAACTACGTGGGCGGCGACATCGGTGGCGGATCTCAGAGCGTGCGAAGGACGCTTTTCGGCCCGGCCCCCGGATTGAGCCCGTACAGAACCCCGGTTCCCGGGCTGTACCTGTGCTCGTCCTCGACTCCCCCAGGCCCCGGTGTGCATGGCCGGTGCGGCGAGCTGGCTGCGCTCAGCGCGCTCTCCGACCTCCACCGTCCGGCCCGATGATCCCGGGGCTCACATCTTCTTGATCTTGAAGTAGCGGACGCCGTCTCGGCCGGAGAACAGCGTCTTCACGCCAGCCCAGATGAACACTGGCGTGATCAGCAGCACAGCTCCGACCGGGCCGAGCACCTTCTCCGTGCTCCTCGCGATGTTCAGCCATCCCAAACCATTTTTGTTGGCCATATGAGTTCCCCTCTCGGCGGTCGTCTCGGACCGCTGGCAACCGACCGGATGGACGGCAAAGACCAGTTATGTCGACATTCTACCGTTATGGACCGGCGAGCGCCAGCTTTGTGCTCAGCGAGTGTCGCGGAGCAACCACCTGGCGATCACCACCCGCTGGATTTGGTTGGTTCCCTCGTAGATCTGAGTGATCTTGGCATCTCTCATCATCCGTTCGACGGGAAACTCCTTGGTGTAACCGTAGCCTCCCAGCAGCTGCACCGCGTCTGTCGTGACGCTCATGGCGGCGTCGGAGGCGAAGCACTTGGCCATGGCCCCGGTCACGCCGAGGGCCGGATCAGCCTCGTCGATCATCGCGCAAGCCCGGTACACCAGCCCTCGCGCGGCCTCGGTGCACATCGCCATGTCGGCCAGCATGAACTGCAGACCCTGCAGCTCGGCGATCGGGCGCCCGAACTGATGGCGCTGGCGCATGTAGGCCGCAGCAAAGTCGACCGCCCCCTGGGCAATCCCGACCGCCTGGGCACCGATGGTCGGACGGCTGCGGTCCAGGGTGCTCATGGCTATGTAGAAACCCTGGCCCTCCTCGCCGATGCGGTTGATGGCCGGCACCCGCACCCCGTCCAGCACCACCTGGCCGGTCGGGCTGCCCCTCACCCCCAACTTGTCCTCCAGCTTGCTCACCTGCACTCCCCACGCCGCCTCGACCACGAAGGCGCTGATCCCCCGGTGCCCCGCAGCCGGGTCGGTCTTGGCGAACACGGTGTACAGGTCCGAGACCCCGGCATTGGTTACCCAGCACTTCGTCCCGCTCAACACATAATCATCACCCGCTCTTACGGCCCTCGTGCGCATCGCAGCCACGTCGGAGCCGGCGTCGGACTCGGAGAGGCAGTAGCTGGCCTGGCTGGCGCCGGCGGCGATCCGAGGAAGGTAAGTGGACTTGAGCTCCTCGGAGCCCCACATGACCACCGGGGTCATTCCGAGCACCGAGATCAGGATGGCGAGGCTGGTGGAAGCGCACGCCCGGGCCAGCTCCTCGACCATGATCGCCTGGGTCACGTGATCCGCCCCGGCCCCCCCATACTCTTGCGGAACAGCCATGGCGGGCAGCTCCATCGCCACGCAGTCGGCGAAACCATCGGAGGGGAACTCCCCCCGCCGGTCCACCTCGGCCGCCCGGGGCGCCAGCTTGTCCTCGCAGAAGCGCCGCAGCACCTCCCTGAAGCTTCGCTGGTCCTCAGACAGGTTCATCTCTTGCACTCCCCCATCTTGTCAGAGGAATATGCCCCCGTTCGCACTGGCCGCCGTGCCCACTCACGGTCACCTTGGGTTGACAATGAGTCCATCACGAGGGGGGCTCGGGCCGTGTCGGCTCGGCTTCGGCCTCCTCGTTGGCTTCGGCCTCGGGGACCAGGGAGGGCAGGGGGGGCCATACCTCGGGCTCGGGAGTGTCGAATGGCCATGCACTTTGCATGGGCTCGAGTGAAGCCACCTCGAGCGAGCCTGGTTGCATGAGCTCCTCGGCCACCATGATCGGGGCAGGGACGAGCCTCCGCAGCGCCAGGGTCAGTGCGTCGGAGGGTCGGCAAGAGACGCTCTGGCGCTCGCCGTCGCGCGACAGGACCAGCTCAGCCAGGTAGGTCTTGCCCGATTGCCCAGTGATCTTCACCACGTCGAGCTCGAGGCCGAAGCGGACGAAGATGTCCGCCACAAGCTCATGCGTCAGGGGCCGCGGCGTCGGCGTACGGCGCCACGCCATCGCCAGAGTCACCCCATCGGCCTGTCCGATGGGGAACCATAGCTCCCTGCGCTGGCCGCGAGGCTCTCTCAGCAAGACAGTTGGATTGACGTTCGGCAGCTCCACCACCACCCCAACCAGCTCGACCTGACACATGCCCTGGTACTCAGACAGCAGGGTCATGTATAGCGGCGCATTCCCACGTTGAGGGTCAGGCCGATGGCAACAAAGAAGGCTATGGTGGCCGAGCCGCCGTAGCTCACGAACGGCAGCGGGATGCCCGTGATCGGCATGAGGCCCATGGTCATACCAGCATTCTGAAAGACCGAGAAGCCAACCAGTCCCAGCACGCCCGCACAGACCAGCCGACCGAAGTTGTCCTTGGCCAGCTGAGCGATCCGGAGGACCCTCCACAACATGACCGCAAACAGCGCCAGCAGGGAAGCGGAACCCAGGAAGCCAAGCTGCTCGCCGACTGCCGTGAAGATGAAGTCGTTGGACTGCTCGGGCACGTAGCCAAGATTGGTCTGGGAGCCCCTACCGATCCCCTTGCCGAAAGCGCCCCCCGAGCCGATGGCGATCTTTGACTGGTTGAGCTGGTAGGCCACGCTCCCCGTGCCCTTGTTGGGGTTGAAAAGGACAGATATCCGGCTCGCCTGGTAGCTGTGGAGGATGCCCAGATCGAGCACGAGGAACACCGCCAGAATGCCCACGGCCCCGACGGCAAGCAGGTACCGGAGCTTCACACCGGCCACGACGAGGATGGCGCCGAAGGCGATCACCATGACGATGCCCGATCCGAGGTCGGGCTGCTCGATCACCAGGACCGTTGGGACAGCGAGCACGACCAACAGCGCCGCGATGCGGCTCGCATTGAGGCCCTCCTCCTGACGCCTGGCGCAATAGGTCGCCACCGCAAGGATGAGCACGAGGGCGGCAAAAGCCGAGGGCTGGAGCTGAAAGGGCCCGATCTGGAACCACCGGGTGGACCCCAGGGCACTGTGACCGAGGCCGAAGACCACAACCAATGCCAGCAGCAAGGCTCCGTAGAGCAGGTAAGCCAGGTCCTCGAACCTGTGGTAGTCGACCGAGGCCACGATCACCATGGCTGCCACACCGATCAGGTCCCACAAGCCCTGGCGATCCAAGTAGTACTGGGAGTACTGGGACCGGGTGGCAGTGTAAACCATGAGGACACCGATGGCCGACACTGTGAGCGTGGTGGTCAGCAGCACCAAGTCGACATGAAGGAGGAGCTGGCGCCAGGCCGATTGGGATCTGCGTCGATCGATGACCAGCTGGGTCAAGGCTCGCCGCCCCCGGTGAGGGCACCAGGGTCAGTCATCACCACCAGATCGTCGAGGGGGACCACCGGGCGCGGCGCCAGCATCCGGTGCTCGTCGGACACCAACCGGACGGCGGTCCCAACAGTGAAGAACTCGATGGCCCTGGCCCCCCAGGCGTGGCTGCGCTCGGTCACCGTCATTCCCACGACACCCTCGGCGCCCTCCCGGATCGCCTCCTGCTGGAGACGCTCCATCGCCAGCTCCCTGGCCTCGTAGAAGGCCTGGGTGTACGACTCGATCTCCACGTTGGCGGCCTGATTGCCCATCCACGTGCTCAGACCCTGGTAGGCGACGTGATACACGCAGCTCCCCATGACCAAGCCAAGCGGCTCGTAACCGGCGCGCTGCAGCAGGTAAAAGTCCTGGCCCGACAAGTCGCTGGTGAATGGGCGCCCGTGAGGGCGACCCCGCCGCAGGGCATCGGGACCCGCTGCCACCGCCGTGCCGATGGCCACGAACTCCATGAGGTGCTTGCGGGGCTCGAACATGTCGATGGTGAGGCGGACCCCGATAACCCCATCACCCCCCACCCGACGGCAATCGTCGGCCAGACGGCTCATTGCCGCCTCCCTGGCCTGGACCATAGCCTTGGAGAGCGCCACTATCTCCTGGTTCTGATTGAGGTTCACGAACGAGTAGCCCACGTGGTAGATGGCGCTACCCATCACCAGGCCCCGCGGCTCGTAGCCCACCTCCTTGCACAGGATCGCCTCGTCGACACTTAGGTCCGACGAGAACACCCGTCCCTGGTGACGCTGGCCGCTGCCGTCGCGTAGGCACGCCAGCGCCGCATCCACCGGCGCGATAGGGGCGCCGCTCATGCCGGGTCCCGCAGGCGCATCATCGCCAGAGGAGGCTCGGGCAGGGGCGCCGCGCTGAACCGGCGGACAGCCGTGCCGATGGCCAGCAACTCCAGCAGCTTGGCCTCGTAGGGCAGCTCGTGGATCGAGAAGTCGACGCTCACCCCGATCACCCCGTCGGCTCCCACCCGTGACGCCTCGCCTTCGAGGCGCTGGACGGCGATCTCCCGGCAAGACTTGGCCGCCTCGCTGAGCTGGGGCAGCTCTGTGTTGGACCACGATCCCATGCGCCACTCCGTGCCACACCCGGGATCAACCTCGATGGCACACAGGCCCATCACCAGGGAACACGGAACGTACCCGGTGGCCATGAGCTTTCCCAGCTCCTGGCCCGACAGGTGCGACGTGAAAGGGAAACCCAGAGGAGGGGCGCCCACCCGATGAACGGCCGTGCCCACCGCGCTGAACTCGATCAGCCCGGCCAGACCTTGCGAGCGATCCAGCTTGAGCCGCACCCCAGCCACCCCGTGAGCACCCAGCGCCTGGGCCTCCAAGCCCAGACGAGACATGGCCAGGTCCCGAGCCGCCACCATCCCTCGCTCGTGCATGGTGTGCTCCCAGTTGTACCCGGTGCGCATCTCCTCGTGCGTGTACCCGTGGGGGCAGTACCACACGCTGGAATACCCGCCTCCATAGCTGGCGTAGTAGCGGTAGCCCCACTGAGCACCGATCTGATACACCGAGCTGCCCATCACCAGGCCCAGTGGCGTGAATCCCGCTCCGCGGACCGCCGCCAGCTCCCCCACCGACAGGTCGCTGGTCCATGCAGCCCCAGAGCGCTCGGCGTCCGCGAGCCGGTCCCGGGCTGACACCGGAAGGCCGCCGCCCTCCAGCGCCTCGATGCTGGCCTGGGTGCGGGCGTCGGAACTCGCGTCGTCCAACATGCCAATGCCCTCGCCCTCGGCACCGGCATCCACGACCGGCGCGTCGGCCGGCGCGTCGGCCGGGCGCCCTTTCGATCCCCGCGCCATCAGCGATCCAGGGAAAGGACCATCTGGGGCTGCGCAATCACGTGATCGGCCCTTATCGGCCGCACCGCAGTGCCGATCGCCAGGAACTCGATGACGTGGCTGCCCCAAAAGTGCGACTTCTCGACGAGCTGGACCCCGACGATCCCCTCGGCGCCGACCTTCTCCGCCTCCTCTTGCATCCGCTCCATCGCCAGCTCACGAGCCTCGTACAACGCTTGGGTGAAGTTGGCCATCTCGGTGTTCTGGCCCATCTGGCCCGCCTTGGCAGCCAGGCCCTGGTGTGCCACGTGGTACACGCAGGTCCCCATCACCAGTCCGAGCGGCATATATCCAGACTGGACCAGGGTCCAGAAGTCCTGGCCGGAAAAGTCGCTGGTGAACGGCATTCCCGTGGGCGCCCGCCAGCTCGTGCCATCCGAGGAGGAGACCGCGGTGCCGATGGCGATGAACTCGGCAGAGTGCTGTCCCCACTCGTAGAAGTTGATGTCGAGGCGCACTCCCACGACGCCGTCGGCGCCCAGCACCTTGGCCTCCTCCTCCATCCTGGTCATGGCGAGCTCGCGGGCTGTGTACATGGCTTGGCTAAGCGTGGTCAGCTCCTGATTCTTGCTCCAGGTCTTGCGCTGCAGGCCGATGTGGTAGATCGAGCTGCCGAACACCAGCCCCCGGGGGTCGAAACCCGCCTCCTTGACCAACAGGAACTCGTTCACCGACAGGTCCGAGGTGAACAGGCCGGGCTTGCCGCCGGTTCCCTCCAGCTCCCCGAGTCGCCTCAGGGCATCGGGCGGCAGGCCAGCAGTAGCGTCGTCAGTCGTGGTCATGTGAGCTCCCGTCTTAGGTCAACAGCGACTCTAGGGCCGCCCGGGTGGTGGCGCTGCGTTTGGCCTCCTCGGCCAGGGCGCTAGCCAGAGCAGCGAGCCAGGCGTCGAAGTCGAGCTGGTCAGTTCGCAGGACGATCCCCCTCACCGACTTGCGGGCGATGCAGGCGATCCTGCCCTTGTCCTTCGTCGCCTCCAGCGTGACCTCGCCCAGGTCCACGGTGATCGAACGCACCGGATGCTCTCGCTTGCGAAAACCGCCCTCACGTGAGAGGGAGACACGATCGCCCAGCGCAGAGCACAATTTTTCCGCCAGCACCTGGAAGAAGGTGTCGTTGTCGGAGCCGTCGGCCCGCAATGCGGCGGTCAGCAGGTCCAAGTCGGTGGGCCCGGAGTCGAACTCGACCATAGGATGGTGAGCATAGCCAACATAGAATGCGGGCAAGCCTCCACACTGAACGGAGCCCTATGAGCATCTCCAAGCGACTCAAGCTTGTCTACCAGCAAAAGGCCAACGCTGCCCTGGACAAAGCGGAGAACCCCGCCCAGGCCCTGGACCTGTCGTATCAAAAGATGCTGGAGCAGCTCCAGCAGATTCGGCGCAGCATCGCAGAGGTGCTCACCTCCCAGAAGCGTCTCGAGGGCCAGCGGGCCACCCTGCAGGCGCAGTACGACAAGCTCCAGTCCCAGGCCCGCCAGGCGCTCGCCCAGGGCCAAGAAGCCCTCGCCAGGACGGCTTTGGAACGGGCCCAGGTGGTGAGCGGCCAGGTGGAGTCGATGGGCCCCCAGATCGATCAGCTCAAGACCCAGGAAGCCCAGCTCGAGTTGACCGGCCAGAAGCTCCAGGCCAAGGTGGAGGCGTTCCGGGTCCAGCGCGACACGATGAAGGCCCAGTACAGCGCGGCTCAGGCGAGCACCAAGGCGATGGAGGGCATCACCGGGCTGTCGGAGTCGATGGGTGACGTCTCGATGATGGTGGAGCGGGCACAGGACAAAGTCGCCCAGCTCCAGGCCAGGGCGGACGCCGTGGGCCAGCTCGCCGACAGCGGAGTGCTCGACACCATCTCGATTGGCCGGGCGCCAGGTGACGACATCGACGCCCAGCTCAGAGCGCTCGGCTCGTCGGGCGCGGTGGACAGCCAGATCGCGGCCATGAAGGCCGAGCTGGGGGCGGGCTCGGCCTCGTCGGGCGCGCTGGGGGCGGGCCCGGCTCAAGTGCCGGGTGCAGGGGGCTCGTCTCCAGCGCCGCCGGGGAGCGCTGGCACCCTTGTCGTGAGGGTGGCTGGCGACGACCAGTACCAGTTGCCGGTCGCGGTACGCCCCGCCTTGGACGGCCTGGACATGGCCCTGGTGCGAGCCATCCAGGCCAACGACGCCGAGGGATTCGCCCAGTGCACCGAGCAGCTGGTCAAGCTGATTCACGCATCTGGTACCAAGCTCCCCCACGACGACCTGCGCTCGTCGGACATGATCGTCCCCGGAGCAGACATGAGCGTCGAGGAGGCCAAGCGCCTGATGACCGACGACGAAACCGAAGGCGCCGCTAAGACCTAGCTGCTTACAGCCCTGGCCGCCGCGTCCCGATCGACCCGACGAGACCGCCGCTCAGTCGTGCTTGTCTATATAGGTGTCGGGGTCCTTGTCGGACCGGTCGAGGCCGTGTCCGCCCGCACGCGACGCCTCGTAGGCGGCGAGCTCCAGGCCGATCTGGCGGCGGAGGTTCAAGGGGGCGTGCCGGCGGAAGTCGGCTAGGGCTCCGCGCTCTTCCTCGCCCATGTGGTCGCTGTTGGCAACACGGGCATCAGCCACCGATGCCCACCACGGACGGCTGCCCACGAGCTGGGTGCTGGCGGCCCGCACCGCATCGCGGATGTCGTTGTGGTCGCCGATCGCGTCGTCGGTCTCCTCGTGGCCTTCCGCGCCGAAATCGAGCAGCCGTGGATAGAACAGCTTCTCCTCCGCGTCAGCATGAGCCTCGAGGAGGATCGCCAAGCCATCCCAGATCGACGCGATGGTCTTGTTGTCGACCTTGGCTCCCTGCGCCTCGTCGAGCAGGGCGAACCCCCGCCGCTGCCGATCGTGATCCACCAGGATCAGCTCGGTGATGTCCATCAACACTCCTCCAAGCTCAAAAGGTCGTCGATACTATTATTGCCCCCCACCACCCGGTCGAAACGTGTCCGGCTGTTCGCAAGCTAGATTGGGGGTAGGTGCGCCGGGAAGTCTGGTCGGCAGGTAATGCCCCACGTACCCGGAGCAATGTCCTGACTGACACGCAAAGCTTTGCCCTCATATTGGCGGTGACCGCCGGTGTCGGGCTGGTTGCCGTGCTGTCAAGTCGGCTGACCGAGCGGACCAAGATCCCCTCCCCCGCACTTTTCCTCGTGGGCGCGGCCCTCGCCGTCAACCTCGTTCCATCCCTTCATGCCCCATCGGCCACGACGGTGCAGCGCGTCGTCACCGTTGCGCTGGTCCTCATCCTGTTCGATGGCGGCATGCACCTCGGCCGGTCCAGGCTCTCCTCGGCGGCAGGACCGATCGTCGTTGTCGGCGTGATCGGCACCTTCGCGACAGTTGCAGCTGGCGCGGCGCTAGCCCATCTCGCCTTCGGCCTGAACTGGTACCTGTCCGTCCTGCTTGCAACAGCCGTCGCCCCGACGGATCCCGCCGTGGTGTTCTCAGTCCTCGGCCGCCGGGAGGTCGCAGGGCTCAGCGATGTCATCCTCGAAGGCGAGTCCGGCACCAACGACCCGGTCGGGATCGCGCTGATGGCCGCCCTCATTGCTGCGCATGGTCTGGGAGCGGGAGCTTTCGGCCAGGTCGGGGTGGAGTTCGCTATCCAGATGGGAGTCGGTGGGGTGGTCGGAGTGCTGGGCGGGCACGCCCTGGCGTCGTTCATGCGCAGGGTCGCTCTACCCAGCGAGGGCCTCTACCCGCTCCGAACCCTGGCGGCCGCCCTCGGATTGTTCGCCATCGCCACGCTTGCGCACGGGTCGGGATTCCTTACGGTGTTCGTCGCCGGGATCATGCTCGGCGACGAACGCGCTCCGTACAAGCGCGAGACCATGCGTTTCCATGCCGCCCTCGCCAGCCTCGGGGAGATCGTGGCTTTCGTGGTCCTGGGCCTCACGGTGCGCATCAGCGAGCTTGGGCGCCTTGACGTGTGGCTGCCCGGGCTCATCTTTGGCTTGGCCCTCGCCTTGGTCATCCGGCCCCTCATGGTGGGGTTTTGCCTGATCCCCGCACGGATGGGGTCGAACGAGCGCAAGTTTGTGCTTTTCGCCGGCCTCAAGGGCGCCGTGCCGATCCTGCTCGGCAGCTCCCTCCTCGCTGCGCACCTGGCGGATGCCCAGCGACTTTATGGGATCGTCGTAGTAGTCGTTGTCTTCTCGATCGTCGCGCAGGGCAGCCTGGTGCCGACCGTGGCGCACCTGCTCCGCCTCCGCATGACCACGGTCGAGCTGGAGCCCTGGGCGCTCGGCATCCGGCTGCGCCACGAGCCCAACAGGCCCTACCGCCTCCGGGTCGAGGCTGGATCGCCCGCGGATGGCTGCAGGCTCGAGGCCCTCGACGAGCTTCCCGCCGACGCTTGGATCAGCTTCGTGCTACGGGGCGGCGACCTTGTCCCTGTGCGGGGGAGCACCGAGCTACGTGCTGGGGACGACGTTGTGGTCATGGCTGATCCAGGCCGGCGCGAGGCGTTGGCGTTGGCGTTCGAGCATCGGGCCGACCCGGCAGCGCCGGGCTAGACACACTCGGCCGCCCCCGATCCAGGTTGGACGCGACCATCAAGGCCCCTACGCCGGCGCAGGCAGCGAACGCGACCCACACCGCCACCCGGGCGATGTCGACCATGAATCCCAGTCCGGCGACAGCGCCATAGGCTTCGCTGGCGACTGAGTACATGCCCAGGGGAAACACCATGCTCCACAGCGCCGGCTCGTAGCCGACGTGCTCACGACGAACCGCGTGGCGCCAAACCCCGAAGGCGATGAGAAGCGGGATCCACCAGGTCCCGAAGGCCCACAACAGGAACGACAGACCCGACACCACCTGCCTGGTCGCCACCAGCACCGGGAGGCTCGCCGGCAGGGCCAGGATCCGCGCACCGGCAAAGACGCTTATTGCCGTGGCACCCATGTAGATCCAGTAGTTGGGGCTCAAGGCATGGGGCGCCACGGGATCGTCGAGCAGCCGAAGGGTGACCAGGCCGGCCAGCATCCCGTACAGCAGCACTCCGATCCCCCACAGAGCCACGGCCAGAGCAGCCAGCGGGACACGGACGTCGGTGACCGAGGCTGCCAAGGTGGCCGCGACAGCGGCAACCGATTGCGTGGCGACCGCCCACATGAACCAGTTTCCGTCGATCCTGGGCAGCACCGTCCGGACGCCAACGATCATGTTCCCGGGAATCGCGTAGGTGAGCACCAACCAGACGACCACGCTGGCAGACCCGAGAACGGCGGTGACAACAAAGTCGTGGTCGAGGGCGAGTCGAAGGCCGAGGACATTAGCCCCCGCCACCAGGCAGAAGTAACCGAACGCCCTGCTCGGGTCCGCCGCGTCGGCGATCGTCCGGCGCCGGTAGGCAAGGCCCCGCCAGGTGTAGCCCACGACGAGGATGGCGAAAGCGCCGATCGTGGCCACCAGGGCGATGTCGGACAAGATCCCGACACCGAAGATGGCCAAACCGGTGGAGACGATCCCGGTGGCCATGACCAGGGCGGCGTAGCTGGGGTGCAGATCGGCGACAGCCCGGCGGATGCGAGCCGCCTCGACCTCCGAGCCGCCTCGCATCAGATGAGCCCCCCCGCCGACAGACCCCGGCCCGCACCGCTGCTGGCCTGGTCGGGCGAAGCGGCCAGCCTTCGTCGGAGGGCGACGACCTGATCAGCACGGGTGAGGAAGCTGAGGCAATCACCGGCGACGATCGTGGTGCCGGCGGCCGGAAGGATCGACTGCCCACCACGCTTCAAGCTCAGAACGAGGGTCCCTTGGGGAAGGGTAAGGCGGCCGATGGTTTCCCCGGCCATAGACGAGCCCTGCTCTACCTCCATGTCCACGGCCAGAGTCTCCCCCTCGTCTTCGGAGAGGGGCAACGAATCACGCGCAAGAGCGAGCTTGTATCCCCGGACCAGGTCATCGCTGGAGACGATGCCAATGACGACGGAGCAATTGTCGAGCACCGGCGCCCATCCAAGGTTCCCCTGAGACACCTCCTCCATTGCCAGGTCAAGGCCCAGGCTGGGTGCAAGGCCGGTTTTCGCTCCACGACCCGCAATCTGCCCAAGAGAGCCGCTGGCCATCTCGCCGCCCGGTCCTTCCAGGCTCTGGACGCTGACCACCCCGCAGTAGCGGCCTTCTGCGTCGACAACGGGGGCCCCAGGCAAGCCCAGGTGGCGGAGCTTTCCCAGCGCGTCCCCCGTCGCGGAGGCAGCGTCGAGCATCAGGCGCGCCGGGCGCATGATGTCACCCACGCTGACCGTGGCGGTCCCAGATCCAGCGGAGTCCAGACGATGGGCGGGGGACGCAGCCCGGTCGACCAACTGGGCCCGATAGATGTACTGCCTACCGGCAATCGCCACTGCCACGGCCAAGCCTATCAGAGAGGCGAGCATGAGATGCAGGCTCCCGGTCATCTCGGTGACCATCAGCAACACGGCGATCGGGGCGTGAGAGATGCTGCCAAAGCAGGCCACCATACCGACAATAACGAAGGGGGCCGGGGTGTGCGGGACGGCCAGTCCGAGGTCGTAGGCGACGCGCCATACCGCCCCTCCGATAAAAGCGCCGATCACCATACCCGGACCAAAGATCCCGCCGGAGCCCCCGGACCCGATTGAGAAAGCCGTCGCGCCGATCCGAGCCAGCGGCACGAGCAGGACGATCCACAGGGGGATGGCCAACAGCCCGAGTCCCATGGACCGCTGGACCCAGCCGTAGCCGGTTCCCAGCACCTGGGGCATGGCCAGGCCCAGGGCGCCAACGGCCAGCCCTGCCAGAGCCGGCTTGACCCAGGAGGGCAGAGCCAGTCGCCCCAAGGCGCTGTGCGTACCGTAGAACCCGGTGGCATAACCCCGCCCCAGCACCCCCCCCAGCACGCCGATGATCAGGTAGTAGCCAATCTGGCCCGGATGGAACCCGAGGTTCTCGTGCGAGCCGAAGAGCGGGACGTAGCCCACGTACGCCCCAAAGATGGCAAAGGCCACCATCGACGCCACGAGGGACGGGAACAGTGCCTCGGCCTCAAAGTCCTGGGTGTAAAGGATCTCCGGGCCAAGGACAGTACCGCCCAAGGGAGCGCTGAAAATGGCCCCGATTCCCGAGCCTACGCCAGCCGCAACCGCGATGCGGGTTGACTTGGTTGACAGGTTCGTCCAGCGGCCGAACAGCGAGGCGAACCCGGCGGAGATCTGTCCGGTGGGCCGGCCCCTCCCGTCCCCCCGAGCCCCCGGAGCCGATCGTCAGTGCCGAGGCCACGATCTTCACCGCGCTTACCCGCGCCCGGATACCTTTGGGATGATGGTGGAAGGCGTCGATGGCCGAGTCGGTGCCGGGGCCCTCGGCCTCGGGGGCCAGCTTGAAGACCACCAACCCGGCCAGCAGACCACCCAGTCCGGCAGTGAGCGGGATCGCCCAAGGTCGGCTGAAGCCGGCTGATCCGAGCGCGCCACCTTCACCTACCGGCGTGGGTACGTGGTACCCGCCGATCAGTCCGAGGAGGAGGTAGGTGCCCAAGCGCAGGGCCAGGTAAAAGACGATCGCCCCAAGGCCAGCTGAGATGCCGATGATGGTTCCCAGCACCAGCCACTTGGGAAGGAACCCCCACTGGTCCACCGCCGCCGTGGCGGCCATGACCCTGCGCCGGACGGGACCTGCGGGCGACTCGCTG
>JAVKSL010000041.1:21704-26426 GCA_039583695.1 Acidimicrobiales bacterium
ACCGGGGCGGTGGCGCCAACGGAACTCGATGCACCGCCTAAAGCACCCAAGAGGCAACGCGGCACGACAACCTGCGCCAACTCCGATGCCAAGCGGTCCCGTAACGCCCACAACCGGGCGATCCTTCCGAGACCGGCGCCCCCCGCTGGACCGCCCACCGAGCGAGCCTGTGCTGCTCCGGCACAGGCAAACCCGGCAGCAATGACCGCGTCGAGCATCCCGGCGAGCCGCCAGCGAGGCCTGATTGCGCCCAGGACAACCATGCTCAGCCAATGAGCGAGGTCCACCTCGACACCGAGCGCCAGCACCTCTGGGCTAGGCCTGACCCAGCTCAGACCAGCCTGGGTCACCTGGCGGGCGCCCAGCACCCTGACAACAGCACGGGCACCACTACCGAACGGCGCCCCGCACAGAAGACGTCCACCGAGGCCGGGAGCAGCCAGGTGCGCCACGCCCAGCGCGGCGCGTACGAGGTTCATCCCTCTTGGACCGCTCACCCGAGTCCTCCTTCTTCATCCCGTAGTCGCCGCCATCTCCGGGTCACATGCTTGACGACGTTACCCAGATCTCGAGGACCCAAAACCCCAGTTGGCGCACTGGCTCAGCGGCCGGTCGTTTCGAGCCCTCCCGCAGCGGGAAACATATCTTTGGCGTCCGGCACGACGAGAAGGCACGACGAGAAGGCACGACGAGACGAGGAGCGTGAACATGGCCCAGATCGCGGTGATCACGGGAGCTTCGGCAGGGGTGGGACGCGCTACCGCGCGTGCCTTCGCTGAGCACGGTTTCGACGTGGCGCTGCTCGCCCGCGGGCAAGCTGGCCTCGACGCGGCGGCCAAGGAGGTGCGCAGCGCCGGCGCCCGGGCTCTGGTCGTACCCACCGACGTATCGCAGTTTGACCAGGTCGACAGTGCCGCCACAATGGTCGAGGACGAGTTGGGGCCGATCGACGTGTGGGTGAACGATGCCATGACCACCGTCTTCGCCCCCTCCTGGGAGGTGAAGCCAGCCGACTTCCAACGGGCCGTCGAGGTGACCTTCCTCGGTCAGGTGTGGGGAACGATGGCGGCCCTGTCCAAGATGCGGCCCCGCGACAGGGGCCAGATCGTCAACGTCGGCTCCGCTCTGTGCTTCATCGGCATCCCGCTTCAATCGGCGTACTGCTCCTCCAAGTTCGCCTGCCGCGGGTTCTTCGAGTCGACACGAGCCGAGCTGATCCACGAGGGCAGCCACATCCGGATGAGCATGGTGCACCTCCCGGCCGTCAACACTCCGCAGTTCGACTGGTGCCGTACCGTCTTCGACGTTCACCCCATGCCGGCTCCGCCGATCTACCAGCCGGAGATCCCGGCCAGGTTCATCCTCGAGACCGCGCTCAACGGGCGGCGGGACAAGGTCATCGGCTCGTGGAACAAGATCCTGGTTGTGGCCGCCAAGCTGGCCCCGGCGCTCGGCAACCAGTACGCGGCGATCGGCGCCTGGGAGAGCCAGCTCAGCTCCCAGCGGGTGCGCCCCGATCGCCCCTCCAACCTCTACGAGCCAGCCGACGCCGGCGTCGATCACGGAGCCCACGGCGAGCTCGACCACGACGCCCACGGGTTCTTCACGCCGAGCTTCCTCAAGGCCCTGCCGAAGACGGCCAAGACCTTCGCCAAAGCGCTGGCCAACACGATCGAGGAAAAGAGGCGCGGCGTCTGAGCGCCCTAGGCCCCGGGGTCGAGGACCTCAGCCAGGTGTAGCGCCTGGCGCCCGGTTGCCTGTTCGATCTGGGTCCTGCAGCTGAACCCGTCGGCTATCACCAGCTTTGCGGGACCTGCGGCACGCACGGCGGGGAGCAGGACCCGCTCGGCACACGCCATGGACACCTCGTAGTGGCCGCGCTCGAAGCCGAAGTTCCCCGCCAGGCCACAACAGCCCGAATCGAGCACCTCGGCGTCGACCCCGGCTCTGGCCAGCAGGGCGGTGTCCGGCTCCATCCCGAGCACCGCCTTGTGGTGACAGTGGCCCTGGATGATCGCCTCACAGTCGCGGCGAGGGGGATCCCAGTCGGGCGCTCGGTTCGCCAAGAGCTCCGCCAGGGTCAGGGTCTGGGCCGCCAGTCGCTTGGCACCTTCGTCCTGCGGTAGCAGATCAGCCAGATCGGAACGGAAGACCGCGGTGCACGACGGCTCGAGGCCGACCACGGGCAGGCCCGCCTCGAGCGCAGGGGCCAGGGCGTCGACGCTGCGACGGAGCATCCGCTTGGCCATGCCCAGCTGCCCGGTCGATATCCAGGTCAAGCCACAGCACAAGGGGCGGTCGGGGATCTCGACACGAAACCCGGCTGACTCCAGGACGGACAGGGCGGCACGGCCGACGTTGGGGTGGAAGTAGTTGTTGAACGTGTCGGGCCAGAGCAGCACCGGCGGGCCCCCCGCTGGCACGCTCGCCGGCCGCGCCCGGAACCAGTCGGTGAAACTCTGGTGAGCAAAGCGGGGGAAGTCACGTTCGTATGCGATCCCACCCAACCACTTGAGGGCGCTGTCCAGCCCCGGGGTGTGGGTGGCGACGTTGAGGAGCCGGGGGGCCCTCGACGCTGCCCTGGCGGCCAGGGGCAACCAGCCCATCGAATAGTGTGCCGCCGGCCGCAGGCGCCAGCGGTAGTGGTGTGCAAGGAACTCGGCCTTGTAAGTGGCCATATCAACGTTCACCGGGCACTCGCTCTTGCAGCCCTTGCAGGCCAGACACAGATCCAGGGCATCGCGGACCGCCTCGGAGCGCCACCCGTCGGTGATGACGTCGCCCTGCAGCATCTCGAAGAGGAGCCGGGCCCGTCCACGGGTGGAGTCCTTCTCCTCCCGGGTCGCCATGTAAGAGGGGCACATCGTGCCACCGTCCTCCTTGCGGCACTTGCCCGCACCCACGCAGCGCAGGGCCGCCTGGGCGATGCTCCCGTTGTCGTTGGTAAAGGCGAAGAATGTGCTCGGGTTCGCCGGCCGGTAGTGGGCCCCGAGGCGCAGGTGCTCGTCGATGCGGGCCGGGTGCACGACCTTGCCCGGGTTCATCTTGTTGCCCGGGTCCCACAAGCCCTTGAACTCCTCGAACGCACGCACCAGGTCGGGGCCGTACATCCGGGGCAGCAGCTCGGCCCGGGACTGGCCGTCGCCGTGCTCGCCGGAGATCGATCCCCCATAGGAGACGCACAGGTCGGCGGCCTCCTGCGCGAAGGTGCGGTAGCGGGCGATCCCGTCGACGGAGGTGAGGTCCAGGTCGAGTCGGTTGTGGATGCACGCCTGCCCGAAGTGCCCGTAGAGAGCGGCGTGATAGCCGTGGCGCGCGTAGAGGGCGAGCAGGTCCCGCAGGTAGTCGCCAAGCCTGCTCGGGGGGACCGCCGAGTCCTCCCATCCGGTCCAGGTCCGGGTCCCGTCGGGGAGCCGTGCGGTGACCCCGATCCCGGCTTCGCGCAGCGCCCACACCCGGGCCACCTGGGCCGGATCCTCGACCAGCCTGGTGGAGGGCGCCCCCTCTCCCCGACCCACCTCGTCGATCATGTCCGCCGCCCTGCCCATCACCTCGTCTGCGCTGGTCCCTCCGAGCTCCACGATCAACCAGGCCCGGCCCGGAGGCAGCAACGACAGGCTTGGAAGGAAGAGATGCTCGGCCTTGGTATCGGCCACCAGCTGGTGGCCGAACCCCTCGAGTCCGATCGGGTGGTGCCTCAACAGCAGCGGCACGGCATCGCCGGCAGCTCCCACGTCGGGGTAACCAAGGACGACCATGGCCCGCTCCGGCGGGTCGGGCACGAGGACCAGCTCCGCGGACAGCACGGCGACACAGGTGCCCTCCGTGCCGACCAGGGCGCGGGCCACGTTGAAGCCCTTCTCCGGGAGCAGGTCGTCCAGGTTGTATCCGGCCACCCGTCGGGGGATGTCGGGATATCGCCTGCGGATCTCATCTCCGTACACGTCGCGGATTCGAGCCATGCCCGCGTAGATCTCAGCGCGCCGGCCTCCCCCGGCGATGATCGCGGCCAGCTCGTCGTCGCTGGTCGGCCCGACCCACATTCGCAACCCGTCGTAGGTGAGGACCTCTAGGCACCCGACATTATCCGAGGTCCGTCCCGCCATCATCGAGTGCGTCCCGCAGGAGTTGTTGCCGATCATGCCGCCAAAGGTGCAATGGTTGTGGGTGGCCGGGTCCGGTCCGAAGGTCAACCCGTGCGGGCGGGCGCGGTCACGCAGCGTGTCGAGGACACACCCGGGCTCGACCCTTGCCCGTCGGCGCTCGGGGTCGAGCCAGGCGATGCGGTTGAGGTGACGGGAGCAGTCGATGACCACCGCGGTGTTGGTGGACTGACCCGCCATGGCAGTGCCTCCCCCGCGCATCAGGACCGGCGCCCCCTTCGCAGCGCAGGAGGCCATCGCCGCCACGACATCGTCGACGCTGCGAGGGAGCACCACGCCAATCGGGATCTGGCGGTAGTTGGATGCGTCGGTCGAATAGAGCGCCCTGGTGCCGTCGTCGAACGAGACCCGCCCGGTGACGCTCGCTCTGAGCGCCGCCTCGAGCAGCGTCGGACTGTCCCCGGTCGCCCCACCGGCGCCGGTCGCCGTAGCGCTTTTGATGATCACCGGACTTGCCATGGACGAGGCAGGCGGGCCGCGCATTCGAGGAGAAGGGCGTGCACGAAGGCCTGGGGGAGGTTGCCCCGCAGCTGGCGCTGGAGAACGTCGAGCTCCTCGG
>JAVKSL010000042.1:0-25049 GCA_039583695.1 Acidimicrobiales bacterium
ACCACGCAGGAATACCCACTCCCAGCACCGAGATATCCGGCAATGCCACCCCACCGACGCCCCCCGACACCACCCCACCGGCGCCCCCCGACACCACCCCACCGGCGCCCCCCGACACCACCCCACCGGCGCCCCCCGACACCACCCCTCCGGCGCCCGACCCGGCGGCTGCAGCGACCGCCCCGCCCACCAGGGCGGCGGTGAGTCTGGCTTCGGCGTACTCCTTCTCTGCGTCGTGCAGGAATCCAGCGTGAGCCACCAGGGGGTGCGGCGCCAGAGCCACTTGCGCCCGGCGCAGCTCCACCTCCGCCCACTTGATCAGCTCCTCGTACACAGCCGGCTGGTGGCGGTGGATGGCCCGGATCGCCCGGCTGCAAGCCTGGATGGTCGACCGGCAGGCGACCAGGCTCTCCTCACGAGCCTTGGAGACCAGCGCAAGCTCGGCTTGGACCTGCTCCCCGATCGTCGCCAGCTGCTGGGCACGCAACTGGGCAGTGCCCTCAGTTGGCGGAACGGCGCAAGATCAGGCTCGGCTCGACCTGGCGAGGGAGGAACGCCAGCTTCATCTCCCGCTCCGCCTCGATGCTGCGCAGTCGCGCCAGCAGGACCACGTACACAAAGAGCAGGACCGCACACACTACAGTGCCGGCCCACACCATCCGAAACGACGGGACCAGCCCAAGCAGGAAGGTCAGGGCCACCGAAACCATAAGGGTCACCAGAACCTGCCGGCGCCGTTGGAGCTGACGGGACCGGGCGCCACCCCCGGGGCGACCTCGCCTGGAAGCGCCACCCACCGGACCCCGGCCCACCGAACGGCCCGCGCCAACGTCCCGTCGCAGAGGAGTCACCACCCCCATGGTCTGGCCAGTCGTGCCCAGGCCCGTCACCTGAGGTGGTCTCCGGCCCCCGCGGTGCGCGGGGAGGATGGTCGAGGGAGCGGTCCTGCCGATCACGTTGATCTGGCGGCGGAAGCTCCTCACGGAGTCGCTTCCACCCCGCCGGGCCATCCGACCTTTGAGCAGAGCGGGGGTCAGCACCACGATCCACATCACGATGAGCAAAGCAAGGACCACGACAGTCAACTTTCCTCGACCTACCTTCTCTCTCGTGAACCCTATCAAAGGGCTCGTTCCGAGCGGTGGATGGTCGCGTTGACCAACGCAAACCAACGCCAGACAACCGCTGGCACTGTCTAACACAGACCGTGCGCGCCCGCCAGCCAATGGTGTTCTACCTGGACAAATCGGCCCTACCTGTCGAAATCGGCCCCATTGCCCGCACCCTGGCGCTGCCAGGTTCCCGACCGCCCGCCCGACTTCTCCCACAGGGCAAGCTCCCCGATCATCATCGAGCGGTCGGTCGACTTGCACATGTCGTAGATGGTGAGCGCGGCCACCGAGCAGGCGGTAAGCGCCTCCATCTCGACCCCGGTGCGGTCCACCGTCTCGGCCTGGGCCTCCACCCAGACGCAGTCGTCACCGATGGTGAAGTTGACATACACCGACCCGAGCAGCAACGGGTGGCAGAGCGGGATCAGCTCTGCTGTCCGCTTGGCCGCCTGGATGCCGGCCACCCTAGCCACACCGAGCACGTCCCCTTTGGTGACTGCGTTTGTGGCCACCAACCCAGTCGTCTCCGGAGTCATGCTCACCTTGCATCGGGCCAGAGCGCGCCGGTGGCTGGGGTCCTTTGGAGTTACGTCGACCATCCGAGCACGGCCCAGCGGGTCGATATGGGTGAAGCCCCGGTCAGACATTCCACTGAGTCTAGCCCTGCTCAGGCAGCGAAGCTCGGCCGTGGCCTGCCGATTTGTTCACGCGATCGCAACTCGGCCATGCTTGCGCCCACCATGACAGAACCTGGCCCCTACAGGTGAGCGCCGGCGACACCGCGTGGGTGCTCGGCTCGGCGGGTCTGGTCCTGTTCATGACCCCTGGACTGGCCCTGTTCTACGGGGGCATGGTCCGCGCGCAGCACGTGCTGGCGATAATCATGCAGTGCTTCATCTGCATGGGGATCGTGAGCGTCGCCTGGGTGGTGGTTGGCTTCAGCCTGGCATTCGGCCACGACGCGGGCGGCGGGCTCATCGGCAACCTCGGCCTGGTCGGACTGCGCCACCTCAGCCAGGGAGTTCCGGGCATGCACCTGGACATCCCGCCGCTCGCCTTCGTGGCCTTCCAGATGATGTTCGCCATCATCACCCCGGCGTTGATCGCCGGAGGCACCGCGGATCGGCTCCGCTTCCCTGGGTTCTTCGTGTTCATCGTGATCTGGCTCCTCGTCGTCTACTGCCCGATCGCGCACTGGAGCTTCAGCCCCTCCGGGTGGCTGGCGCACGGGGGCTCGCTCGACTTCGCTGGCGGTACGGTGGTCGAGATCAACTCGGGCTTCTCCGCCCTGGCCGCAGTCATCGTGGTCGGCCGGCGAAAGGGCTGGCCCCACGACGCGATGGCGCCGCACTCCCTGCCCCTCACCCTCCTCGGCGCAGGCATCTTGTGGTTCGGCTGGTTTGGCTTCAACGCTGGCTCCGCGCTCGCGGCCAACAGCGTCGCCGCTCAGGCCCTGGTAAACACCCAGCTCGCTGCGGCCACCGGCCTGCTCGGCTGGCTGATTGCCGAACGGCTGAAGGGAGGGCGGGCCACCACTCTCGGTGCCGCCTCAGGCGCGGTGGCTGGGATGGTGGCGATCACCCCCGCGGCGGGCTACGTGGGCTCGATGCCGGCACTGGCCATCGGCTTCGCCGCCGGGGTCATCTGCCTGCTGGCAGTGCAGCTGAAGCTGCGTTTGTCCTACGACGACTCGCTCGACGTGTTCGCGATACACGGCATGGGCGGGGTGATCGGAATGCTCCTGCTCGGGGTGTTCGCCACCAGAAGCATCGACCCGGCGGGGGCCAACGGCCTGGCGTCGGGAGGCGGGTGGGCGCTCCTGGGACACGAGGCCCTGTCGGTGGTGAGCTGCGCGGCTTATGCGTTCTGCGCCACATGGGTGGTGGCCAAGGTCGTCAACCGCCTGGTCGGGCTCCGGGTGAGCGACGCGGACGAGATCGAGGGCCTGGATACCACCCAGCACTCCGAGCGTGCCTACAGCGGTCTGGGCTCGGCGCAGCTGGGCTCGAAGTAGGCTCGCAAAGGCCATGAAGCTCGTCACCGCCATCATCAAGCCGTTCCGCTTCGACGACGTAAAAGAGGCGCTCCGCCAGGCCGGAGCGGTCGGCCTCACCGTCTCGGAGGTGCAGGGATTCGGGCGCCAGCGGGGCCACACCGAGGTCTACCGCGGCGCTGAGTACACAGTCGACCTGGTGCCCAAGCTGCGGATCGAGGTGCTGGTCGCCGACGAGAATGCTGACGCCCTTGTCGGCGCGGTGATCGGGGCTGGCCACACCGGCAAGATCGGCGACGGCAAGGTCTGGGTCACCCACCTCGAGGAGGTCATCCGCATCCGGACCGGGGAGCGGGGGGTGGAGGCGCTCTGAGGGGAGTGGGCACGGGTGTGGGGGGCCAACAGAGCCAATTTCTGAAAGATTGCCCAGAGCGCCGGAACGTCGTGCCCTTTGGATCGTGGCGCTCGCCGATCAGCGCCGAGATGGTCAGCGCTGGCGGGGTGCGCCTGGATGCCCCCCAAGCCGACGGGGACGACCGCTACTGGCTGGAGGGCCGGCCGGCCGAGCAGGGGCGGGTTGTCCTGGTGCGCCGCTCCGGGGGGGTCGTGTCCGACGTGACTCCCCCGCTCTTCTCGGTGCGCACCCGGGCGCACGAGTACGGGGGCGGGGCGTACCTGGCGTGCGGTGGGACGGTCTGGTTCTCCAACTTTGCGGACCAGCGGTGCTGGAAGGTGGTGCCTGGGAGCGATCCGCTGGCTCTGAGCGCGCCCGCCGGCCCGGGAGTTGCCTCGGTGCGCTACGCGGACGCTCGGCTGAGCCCCGATGGGCACTGGTTGGTGTGCGTGCGCGAGACGCATCTGGGGCCGAGCTCCGCGGAGGTGGTGAACGAGCTGGTGGCGCTGCGGGCGGACGGGGGGGATCAGGCGCCAGAGGAGGTGGTCCTGGAGACCGGGAGGGACTTTTACTCCTCTCCTCGCATCAGTGGGACTCGGATTGCGTGGACCTGTTGGGACCACCCGCTCATGCCCTGGGACGGGACGGAGCTGTGGGTCGCCTCCCTGGAGGATGGCAGTGACGGACCGTGTCTCGCGGGCGCCCGACGGGTGGCAGGCGGTCCAGCCGAGTCGATCCTCCAGCCGGAGTGGGGACCGGATGGAGGGCTGTGGTACGTCTCCGACGCGGCCGGCGGCTGGTGGAACCTGTGGCGCCACGACCTCGTTAGCGAGGAGTCCCGCGCCGTGACCTCGACGGCTGGGGAGTGGGGCAGACCACAGTGGGTCTTTGGGCGCTCGACGTACGCATTCGTGGCCGGGGGGGCCCTTGTCGGGATTTGGAGTGCCGGCGGGGTGGACCACCTGGGAGTGGTTGACACAGCCTCGGGCAGGGTCACAGAGCTCGACGTGGGCTACACCGCGATGTCGCACGTGAGCGCCGCTGGCGATGGCGTGGTGCTGATCGGGGCTTCGGCAACTCAGGTTCCGGCCGTGGTGGAGGTATCGCTGGGCGGGGGCGGCCCGGTGGTGCTCGCCTCGAGCGTGGGGCTGGACCCGGGCGGGCTCAATCCGGGCGTGGGGCTGGACCCGGGCGTGGGGCTGGACCCGGGCGGGGTGGACCCGGGCGGGCTGGATCCGGGCTCGATCGCCAAGCCGGAGGCAATCGAGTTCCCCACCTCTGACGGGCCAGGCATGGAGAAGCGCAACGCCCACGCCCTTTACTACCCGCCCACCAGTGCCGGCTCCTGCGGGCCGCCCGGCGAGCGACCCCCGCTGGTGGTCATGAGCCACGGCGGGCCGACCAGCGCCACCAGCTCGGCGCTCAATCTCAGCGTGCAGTACTGGACCAGCCGGGGCATTGCCGTCGTGGACGTGAACTACGGCGGCAGCACCGGCTACGGGCGGGCTTATCGGGCGCGCCTAGCCGGCGCCTGGGGGATAGTTGACGTCGACGACTGCGTCAACGCAGCCCGTTACCTGGTCGATCGGGGCGATGTCGATAGGGGCCGCCTCGCCATCAGGGGCGCCAGCGCGGGCGGCTTCACGACGCTGTGCGCGCTTACCTTCCGGGACAACTTTGCAGTCGGGGCCAGCTATTACGGGGTGGCGGACGCCGCGGCGCTGGCCCAGGGCACCCACAAGTTCGAGGCGCACTACATGGAAAGCCTGATCGGCCCGTGGCCGGAGGCGGCGGAGGCCTACCGGGAGCGATCCCCGTTGTTCCACGGCGACGGCTTGCGCTGCCCGGTGATCTTGTTCCAGGGAAGTGACGACCCCGTGGTTCCGCGTGGGCAAGCCGAGTCAATGGTGGCTGCGCTGGCCGCGCGGGGCATCCGCCACGCGTATCTGTGCTTCGAGGGCGAGGCCCACGGGTTCCGCCGGGCCGAGACCCTGCGCCGGTGCCTGGTCGCCGAGCTGGGCTTCTACGGAGAGATCCTGGGCTTCGAGCCGGTGCCGTAGAGACGGTCCGTGATGCGTCCGCCGTCGCCGCGCAGGTCGGCGACCCCCGGCCACGACACCTGCCAGATCGCCCCGTTGTCCACGTCCGACCAACCCATTCCCACCAGATCTCCACCATCCGCCCAGCGACGAGCCATCCTCACGAACCCGCCGTGAGTGACGACCACGATGGTTCCCGGAGCGTGCAGGTGGTAAAGATCCTCGATCATCTCCCGCACCCTCTCGGAGAGCTCCCGGAGCGTCTCACCACCAGCGGGCGCCTTTCCGGCGTCGACGACCAGCCCGTCGACGATCCCCAAGGTTCTCGATGCCGCCTCCCCAACCGGCTGGCCTTCGGCTGCACCCATGTTGCGCTCCCGAAGTCGTGGATCGCTCACCAGGCGGACCTGGAGCCTTCGGGCGATGACCTGCGCCGTCTCCCGAGCCCTCGCCAGGTCGCTGGCCACCACCAAGCCTACGCCAGCACCGACCAAACTGGACGCAACCTGCTCGGACTGCTCCCGACCCCGGGCGGTGAGGCCTGGAACGTCTGCGTGTCCCTGGGCAAGGTGGAGCTTATTGAAGACGCTCTCTCCGTGGCGGAGGAAGATCGTGGTCAGCATACCTGAACCCATAGCGTCCAAGCTAGGCTGGTTCGCTGTGCAATACCTGTGAGGGTTCGCGGGCCAGGTGCGGGCCCGGGGCGGCCGGGGGACCCGATCAGGGCCGGGGGTCCACAAATTCTAATTCACAGAAGGATCACAGGTTCCTGCCAGCTATATCCCAGTACCGAAGGGAACACTGCATGTCCATGCACCGACGGCCCCAGCGGCCTGCAACCGAGTCGAGGGGGACGCCGATCTCTGGGCTCCTTCGCGCTAGGACGGCGGGGACCCCAGCCCGGGCCGCCTTTGTCGAGGGATCGAGCGTCCGCTCCGTGTCCTGGGAAGGGGTCGCTCGCCATGCACAGGACTTGGCCTCCAAGCTGCCGGTGGGCGATGGTGGGCGACGCGTTGGTCTCGCCCTGGACGGGGCTACCCAGTTCTGCTCCACCTATCTGGCCGGTCTCGCTTGCGGGCTGTGCGTCGCTCCGTTGGATCCCAGGGCCACCCTGGAAGAGATCCGGCGCCAGGTCGTGGAGCTGGGGCTCACCGATCTGCTCCTCGACGCTCCAACCGCCGGGCTGGCGGGGCCGATGCTGGGCTCGGGGGTCGACGTGTGGTGCGTGGATGGGCAGGGAAAGCCGGGGAGGTCGGCCAGCCTGGCGAACCTGCACCGGGCGCAGGCTCCCCGGGTGAGCCACCGGCACCACCTGGATCCAGCGGTGATCCTGCGAACCTCGGGCAGCACGGGCCGACCGAAGCTGATCCCCCTCACTCAGGCGCAGCTGCTCCACGGAGCAGGCCAGGTGGTTGCTCACCATCGCCTCACCCACAACGACCGCGGCTACTGCCCGCTGCCGCTGTTCCACATCAACGCCCAGGTTGTCGGGATACTGAGCACGCTTGTGTGCGGTGGGTCCCTGGTGGTGGATAGACGCTTGGCCCGGGATCGCTTCTGGGAGACGGCCGATGGCTCTGGCGCTACATGGCTCAACCTGGTGCCTGCCATCCTGTCAGCAGTCAGCGAGCGCCCGATCTCCGAGCAGCCGATCTCCGAGCAGCTGAGCGCTCGGATCCGCTTCGCCCGCTCGGCGTCGTCGCCGCTGGCCGAACCCGTCCGGCGCCGGTTCGAGGAGACGACGGGCATCGCCGTGCTCGAGACCTACGGCATGACCGAGGCAGCAGGTCAGATCACCGCCAACCCCCTGGATCCCCGGGAGCGACGCCCCGGCTCGGTCGGCCTTCCAGCCGGCGTGGACCTCCGGGTGGTTGCCGAAATTGGGCTCGAGGTGGTGCCACCGGGCCAGGTGGGAACCGTGCAGGTAAGCGGCCCCAGCGTGATCTCGGCCTACTTGGGGCCCGACGGTGCCGATGAGACAATTCCGGCACTTACGCCTGACAGGTGGCTCCCAACTGGAGATCTTGCCTGGAGGGACACCGACGGCTTCGTCTTCCTGATGGGTCGGACCGACGATCTCATCAATCGGGGTGGGGAGAAGCTCTACCCATCGGAGATCGAGGCTGTCCTTCTCAGCGATCCCAGGGTGGCCGCAGCGAGCGCAGTTGGTAGGCCGCACCCGTCGCTGGGTGCGGAGCCCGTGGCTTTCGTGGTGCTGCGCCAGGGCGATGGTTCTGGCGCATTGGCGCTGATCCGTGACCTCCACCGGGCATGTTCGGCCAGCCTCAGCTACTACAAGCGACCGGTCGAGATCACAATCACCGAGCAGCTTCCTGTCGGAGCGACCGGCAAGGTCCAGCGATCCCTGGTACGAGACCTCGTGGCCGGAGCAACGCCCAGGTGACCCTTCTAAAGGGCGGGTCGAGCGGGCCGTCCCTAAAGGGCGGGGCGGGCGGGTACCCGCGCCCTGCCGTTGCGCACCTGCGCTCCTTGGACGTGGTGCGGATCGTCGTAGTGGCGGGGGTCATATCAGTTCACACGGTCACGAGCACGACCCCCGGCAATAGCCAGCTGGGCAACGCCATCGTGAGCCTCCTGCACGTGAACCGCGAGATCTTCCTCCTGCTATCGGCGTTCGTCCTCACCTACGCCTACGGGCGGCGCAACCGCTGGAAGGTCACAACCTTCTGGAAGCGGCGATATCTGCTGGTAGTGACGCCCTACGTCTGCTGGAGCGCCATCTACTTAGGGGTAAACAGCGGGTCGATCTCCTCTGTCGGCCAGGGATTCGAGCGATTTGGTTATGACCTGCTCACCGCGAACGCCGAGTTCCAGCTGTATTTCCTGCTCTTGACCATGCAGCTGTACCTGATCTTCCCCCTGCTGCTGAAAGCCCTCAAGGCCCTCCGCCAGCACCACCTAGCCCTGCTCGCTGTCAGCTTCGCAGCGCAGATCGCCCTGACTGCGGTGTTCTTCTACTGGCCCCCGAGCTCCGGCATCCTCGGCTACTGGGTGCGCCACCCCAACGCGAACCTGTTGAGCTACCAGCTCTACATCATCGCCGGCGGGGTGGCTGCCCTACACCTCGACCAGTTCGCCACCTGGGTCTCCACCCACCGCCGGCTGGTGATCGGCTCAGTGGGAGTCACTCTCGCCCTGGGACTCACCAACTATCTTGCCGACATCTCTTTCCTGCATATGAACGTCCTGCACGCCAGTCAGGTCTTCCAACCCCTGATCGCCGTCGAGGCCGTCGTGTTCGCGATCGGGCTGTTCTGCATCGGACAGTGGATGGACCAGCGCAACTCCCCGAGAGTCCTGCAGGCCGCCAGCGTGGGATCAGACGCCTCGTTCGGCGTCTATCTGTCCCACGTGCTCATCCTTTTCACGCTCCTGCTCCCCCTCCTGCGTGATGCGGGAATCCTTCGGGCGGTGAAGGGCGCGGGGACACCAGTGACGCTCTTGTTCGACTTGGCCGTCATCCCCCTGGTGTATGCAACCTGCGTCCTGGGGGTGAGCATCGCCCGCCGGACCCCGCTCAGCCTGGCTCTGACCGGACGGCAAGCCCGTCCAACGACCACACGAGCAGGCGCCCGACCCCCCCTGAAGTGGATCGCCACCCCACGAACCGCGCCATCGCCCGTCGCCAACAGCATCACCTCATAGAAAGGATCCCCCATGCGTGCGCCCTCCCTCTCCCTCCCCTGCCGGAGTGTGAAGCCCCGCCGGCGAGGCCTCACCATGGTCATCGACAACGGGGTGCCCGCCGGGGCCTTCGCCGACGCCCTCGACAGCAATGCCGACTACATCGACCTGGTGAAGTTTGGCTGGGGCACGGCGCTGGTCACCAAGCGCCTCGCCGAGAAGACTGCCATCCTCGAAGAGCACGGGATCAGCTACTTCTTCGGGGGAACGCTCTTCGAGAAGTTCGTCACCCAGCACCGTTTCGACGAATACCTCGCCCTGTGCCACCAGCACCGCTGCGGCATCGTCGAGGTATCCAATGGCACCATCCCCATCACCAATGCCGAGAAGGCGCGCTACGTCTCCCGTGTCGCCAAGGAGTTCGTAGTGTTCAGCGAGGTCGGGTACAAGGACCAGGAGCGCTCCGCCGAGCTTCACGCCGACCAGTGGGTGAGCTTCATCGACCAGGACTTCAACGCCGGGGCGGCCTGCGTCATCATCGAGGCCCGGGAGAGTGGCAAGAGCGGGATCTGCAGCCCCGACGGCAACATCCGCTTCGACGTGGTGGAGCAGATCCTGGGCAGCGGCATCCCCCACGACGCACTGATGTTCGAAGCTCCCACCAAAGAGCTCCAGACCTTCTGCGTGACCCGGCTCGGCGCCGATGTCAACCTAGGCAACATCGCCCTCGACGAGGTGCTGGCCACGGAGACCCTCCGACTGGGGCTGCGGGCCGACACCTTGTTGCACTTCGAGCTCGAGGCTCGCCAAGCCGGAGGGCTGAATGTCCGTGCGTGAAGGTGGTGACGTCTTCCACCTGGCAATTCCCGCCAGGGACCTCGATGTGGCCGAGCGCTTCTACGTGTCGGGTCTCGGGTGCAAGCTGGCGCGCCGGTACGAGGATCGGATCACGCTCGACTTCTTCGGCGACCAGGTCGTCTGCCACCGCTCCGAGCAGGTGGACGAGAACCCCACCCTGTACCCGCGTCACTTTGGTGTGACCTTCCGGAGCCGTGACGACTTCGACCGCATCGCCCGCTTGGTAGAGCAACGATCACTACCGCTGTTCCGCCCGATGGCCACCCGATTCGAGGGTCAAGTGGAGGAACATCTGACCCTGGTGCTGCGCGATCCGTCAAACAATCTCATTGAGTTCAAACACTACCTCGACCCCCAAATGATGTACTGAGCGGCCACGATGTTGTTGCGGCGCGGTGCGCTTGCCGCCTCGGCACTGGCGCTGATGCTGGCCGGCTGCATTGTGGCCTCCTCGGCGACGGAGACAACCTCCTCGGCGCCGCCTGCGGTTCTCACCAGGACCAAGAGCGGCGGCGTGACGACATTGACCGAGAAGTTGACCCTACAGGGGTTGAAGCGAAGCTATCTGTTGGTTCGTCCCACCAAGATCCCACGAGGGAGGGCCCTGCCGGTAGTGGTGGTGCTTCACGGCATCAACGCCACTCCTGCCATCGAGGAGAAGCGAACTGGATTCCTCCCGCTCGCCCTCGACGGGATGGCGATACTTGTGTACCCAGCCGGGTACAAGGAAGCCTGGAACGCCGGGTCCTGCTGCAGGAACCCAGGGGCTCCGCCCGGCGTCAACGACGTAGCGTTCGTAGACGATGTGGTTCACGAAGTCCTCGCCACCCAGCCGGCCAACCCGTCACAGGTGTACCTGACCGGATACAGCGATGGTGGCAGGATGGCCTACCGGATCGCCTGCTCCGAACCGACACTGTACGCCGGCTTTGCCGCCGGCGAGGCCGTGGCCGTGGGCTCATGCCTATCCAAGAAGCCAGAGAGCTTCGCTCTGGTGGACTCTACCAGTGACCCCGAGGTCGCCTATGACCCCTCGGATCCGCCAAAGGTGGTCAACGGCTTCGCCGAGCTGCCCGCAACTGCCCAGATAGGTCGTTTCGTTGCCCTTGACCGCTGCACCGGCAATCCCGTGACCAGCGTGGCCGGCAAGATGAGGATCGAGGAGTGGCGCACCTGCGCAGATGGCAAGCACGTGGAGCTGGCGACCCTGTTGGGAGGTAACCACGGCTGGCCCTATGGTGCAAATGGCTCCCCCTCGGCGGAGGAGCTGATGTGGACCTTCTGGACGGGACAGCCCTTCCCCTAGCCTGAACCCCTTGGCCTGGGCTCACCCGACGCATCAGCACGTGGAGCGCGAGGCGGATGACCCCGGGCCGGTCGCCGGGTCGTCGACGGTCCCTGTGGCGGAGGACTCGCTGATCGAGCCGAGGTGCACCACATACCATTCCCCGCGCCAGGAGATCAGTGAGGCGATCCCAAATGATCGGGTCTGGCCGCCCACGGTATAGACGACCCGGGCATTGGGGACCTCGAAGTAGCCAATCCGGTTGTGGCAGGCCCTGCCGGGAGACACCCAGCGTGCCGAGTCGGTGGGCACGTTCACCCCTACCAGCTGCGCGGTGGCGGCCTGGGAGCCGAGCAGTCGACGTGCGGCCCCGATGTCGAGCTCGTACGCGCCGAGCAGCCGGCTCGTCCAGTCAGAGGTTGGATTGGGGATGGCCTTGAGCTGCTCGTAGGCGGTCTCGGGGAAGAAGGCCGGTTGACCCTCGGAAGGATTGCCCGACACCACTGCCGACCACAGGGAGCTCATCTCGGCGGAGAATGCCGGAGAGTGAGCGCTGGGGAGCACCCTGGTCTGGGCCAGCGAACCGGGGTCGATGGTCGTCACCGTCGTTGCGACGGCACCTGATGCGGCGAGGGGACGGGTTCTTGCGGCCGGGGCACCCACCTCACCCACCAAAGCCATGGCGCTGGCCGCGATCACGGTCCCGACACATAGCACTGCGAGCCGGCGACGCCAGTATATCCTCGACGGTTGCCGACCCCACGGGGTCTGGGGGCGCCTGCGCCTGGGCGCCCGAGGGGGCAGGGAGGGCTGGGGCCTGCGCGGCGGCAGCCGGCCGGGGGATGGCAAGTACGGCCCAGAACGCATCGCGCCTTCGATGGTAGGCCAAAGGCCAGCATCGTGCTGGCAGCATTGGGCAGTCTTCCCCCGGGTGCCACCGCTTATGGCAGGGCTCGCCGCTGAGCTCGCCGCTGAGCTCGCCGAGGTAGGTAGGCGGTCAGCACGGGCACGGAGGGGATGATTGCGATCGCCAGGGCCAGCAGGTAGGAAAGCTGGTTCACGCTCGACCTGGTCGTCGCTGCATTTGCTTGCACGCTGCGACCAGTGCTCGCGATGCGGGTGACGATCGTGGAAAGATGACTCCCGACCAGCGGAAGCCGAGTGAAGCCCTGGAGTGCTTGCGCGGTTTGGCTGAGCGCCTGGCCCGATCTGCCCAGGGTGGTAGCCAGGCGATCCAGATGGTGCAGGTCGATCCCCACAAGGACGCCGACGACGACCCAGGCCGCCACCCACCCGATAACGACGGCGTCCAAGAGCCACACCTTCTTGCAACCAGCTCCCGCCCCCAGCATGCTCATCGTCCCAGCCTTGCACCGGCGGTGCCGATCCCGGAGGTCGGCGACCTGGCGATGGAACAGGTTGCCGAGCAGGAAGGGGAACGCGGATCACACATCGCAACGACCCTGCATGCTCCCTGCTTGCGCTGGAGGCTGGACAATGTCCAGCTGGCGCTCCTGGAGTCTTTCCGTGAGCAGGTCGACCGCCTCATGCCAGTCCCCCAGGATTCCCACGTCGCAGTTGGAAAAGATAGGGGCGTCGCGGTCGTTGTTGAGGGCAAGGATCGTGCCGGCCCCGCGCACGCCCATAAGATGGTTGAGCTTGCCGCTGATACCGATGGCAACGTAGAGCCGGGGTGAGATGCTCCTGCCGGTAACTCCGACCTGGCGCGAACGCGGAAGCCAGCCCTTGTCGGTGACCTTGCGTGTCCCCGCTAGCTCGGCGCCGAGCCGGCGGGCGAGGCGGTGTACCTGTGGGTACTCCTGGGGTGGCACGGCAGCCCCGAGACCCACGACAGCATCCGCCCTTGCCAAGGACTCGATGTCGTCGTCTCGCCAGCTCGCCTCGACCCGAGCTCGCCCCCTCGTCCGGGCCGCGATGACGGCCGCTGTGGCAAGGCTCCCGCCACCCCGTGGTGTGGGTAGCGCAAGCACGCCGGGTCGCACCGTCGCCATCTGAAGTACGGAGGCGGAGGTGATGGCGGCTAGCTGGCTACCGCCACACGCCGACTTCCACGCGACTAGGCGCCCGGCCTCGATCTCGAGGACCAGGGCGTCTCCCGTCAACCCTGCTCCCAGGCGCGCCGCCACCCGGGAGGAAACCTCGCGTCCCCAGTAGCTCGCCGGTGCGAGCATCACCGCCGGCCGGCGCTGGAGCACCCAGCCGCTCACCGCGGTCGAGAAGTCCTCTTCCACCCCCGCGCCCAGGACACGCACGAACTCGTCGGCCCCCCAGCTCCAGATCTTGCCCAGATCGTGCTCCTCCAGAGCAATCGCCGCTACCTGGCTGCCGAGAATCTCCCCGAGAGAAGCAGCACAGCCGAGCAGCTCCCGTGCGATCCGCGGCCTGTCCGGCTCTACCAGCACCGAGACGAGCTGTCCATCCATTCGTGGGCGACCGCTACGGGCAACTGACGCTGACGGCCCGGGAGATGCTGCGTCAAGAGCCCCGCGTTCGCGGAGCACCTCCAGCGCCGCGTCCACCTGCTCTGGTAGCGGCCCGGTGCAACTGACGGGGTTACGCCGGGAGCCTTGCCGGCGCAACGCCTCGACCCGCGTGGGGCTGCCCCCGGTCCCCCAAGGTCCCGTGGCGAGGAGATCGACGGCTCCCAGCGCTCGTACCCGCGAGGGCTCGATCGCGCTCCAGACCTCGTGGGGGACCTTTGCCGGCTGACACAGACGCTCCGCGACGGCGAGCACGGCTGGGAGCTCTATCACCGACACGCGCCAGCCGTCGTCCTGCTCGCACGTGACCCGGAGCGTGCCGGCCTCAACGTCCAGCTCCAGGTCGCGGACAGCCGCGGCGAAAGGGAGGTCGAGCAACTCCGCAAGCTCGGGGCCGACCTGACCGGTCTCCGCGTCGAGTGAGGATCGCCCCACGAGGATCAGGTCGAACGATCCCTCCTGGTTGATGAGCGCCGCCAGTGCGCGCGCCGTTGCCAGCGTGTCGGAGCCGGCGAACATCGGATCGCTGAGCAGCACGGCGTCGTCGGCACCCCACGCCATTGCCTCTCGCAGGATCTCCTCGGCCCTCGGAGGGCCGAGCGATACCACGATGCAGTGCCCGTGGGTCTGCCGGGCGAGCTCCACACCTTTTGCGACGGCTCGCCGGCAGTAGGCGTTCATCTCGACGGGGACGCCCTGCCGGTTCATCCGCCCCGAGTGGTCGAGCCCGAAGGACTCCACCCGAGGCACCTGTTTCGCCGCCACAAGTATGCGCATGGCTCTCACTTCGATGAGGGACCATTCGTTGCCTGCCCGAGAGCGTTCCCTGCCATCTTGTCCACCACCTGGCGAAAGTTATCATCTCGAGGTGGTTGGGCTGGTCGAACGATCCATGCGGGTTTATCCCGGCGCACCTACAGTTCCCTCTTCACCGTTCTGACCGTTCCACGTCCCCTACGCCGGGAGGTCCATCGCCGTCCGATTCAGGCTGAGGCCTGGCCCGTGCTTGGGCTGATCCCGTGAGCTCGAAGGTCGCGCTCCATGCGCTGGGCGATCCAGCGGTAACCGGCGTCCGTGGGGTGAAGGTGGTCCCTGATTGTCTGGTAATGCCAGTGCTGCGTGATCGGGTCCACGATCAGCACCTTGGGGTAGACCCGTCGGGCAGTTGAGACAATGGCATGGTCGGCCTGGCGCTGGGCCTTGGTTGCAATACCCCCGGGAAAGACTGTCAGCAGGACCAGCTTCGCGTGGGGTGCCTCACGCCTGACCAGGCCCACCGTTGCCGTGACACTACGTTCGAGGGCTGCCCTGGGCTCACCGACGTCGTTGTGTCCACCCTGCAGGATCACGATCGAGGGACCCTGTTCCAAGACGTGCAGCCCCACCAGCTCGTTGAGGAAGGGCCCGCCCGCTCTCACCCTCCGGATGTATCCGGCCCCGGAGACTCCGCGAACGGCCAGCCGCCAACCCATCGCCTCGGCCAGAAGGTACGGCCACGCGTCGATGGGACAAGTTGCCCCCACCCCTTGGGTGATCGAAGCTCCGACCACCACAGCCAGCGGCAGGTGCCCGCCCCTGGCCTGACGAAACCGGGGACATGACCTGGGGTTAGGGCTCGAAGCGACCCTGACCGCGACGGGTCGCGCAGGATGAATTGGCACGTCGGTGCCCGCCCGGCTGGCAGGCGCCTCGACCCCGAGCACAACGGCGGCAGAGACCACTACCACCGCAACCACCGAGATCACGCTCTGACGTCTGGTTCTGTGGATGGCCGGCACTCCCTCCCGCTTGTCGACCGAACCCTACAACAAGGTACAGGAGATGGGTCGGCAGATGGTTGATGCCCCACCGGGACGTACGGCGTGGCCAAAGTCGGGTCCGCCGAGTGCAACGAGCCACCGAGCGCCGCCAACGGTGGTCAAACCCGTTCTTGTCGTGATAAGGGTCCGCTGCGCAACTACTCGCGCGGCCGCGTCACATTCGGGTCTTGGTGTTGCTACATGTTCGGCCTCCGGCCGCACAAGTAGTTGCTACGCGGTCCCTAACCGACGAAAAACGCGCGCCATCACGACAAGAACGAATCGAGACGCTCAGCCTGCTCAGTCTCGCTTGAAGTGCTCCCTCAGGTGGCGACGGCTGGGTCCAAGGGCCTCGTGGTTCGCGCGCACCCGGAAAGACTCCGACAGCTCCTGCCAACCCTGCCGGCCCAGCAGGCGCAAGTTGCGCTCGAAGTAGAGGCTGGCGACAAACATGACCAAGAATCCTGCTCCCCCAAGCCACACCGAGTCGGTGAACGTCGCCAACAAGAGGCTCAGACCGGCTGCAAAACCCAGACCGGCCCATTTGCAAGCCCGTGCAGCCTGACGGCTGAGCGTCTCGGTCTCGAAGCGACGGGCAATGATCGGATCATGCTTGTAGAAAGCCCTCTCGATCTCCTCCAAGACCCGCTGCTCATGCTCAGACAGCGGCATCAGTCCCCCTTTGCTTCGCCCTCACGACCAGTCCCTGCATCGTACTCCGTCCCTCCAGCCCATCATCCCCTGCCCACATCATCGCGCAACTCCGATCCTGCGGGCCAACGCTCCAACCTATCTCTACATCAACGGCTCTGCATCAACAGCTCTGCGCTCAAGATTAGAGCCTTGCCGAGCCTCGACCTCCCCCTAAGGGCCTGGCAGAGAACAACCTGGGCGGCGGGCACAGCTATAGCCCTGATGAGGACCGTGTTTGAGCGGCCTCGCCGCCCAGGTTGTTCTCGTACAGGCCCTAATCTCCAGAGAGGTGCGCTTCACGAGCAGTCGGGGCGGGACGGACCCCACTGGGCGTCTCCCACCCGCTTGATGTCCAGTCCCCGCCCAGCCCGCACCAGGGCCGCTGGTCCCACCGCGCTCGGCCCGAAGCGTTCCCGCACCGCCCCTACCGCCGCCCCGAGGGCCCCGGCTCCCGCCAGGTCCAGCGTCAGCTGGGCCCCACGTCCACCAGCCCCTTCAACTCCCGGCGTCCATCCGACCAGACCGGACACCGACACCCCCAGGAGCCTCACGCCCGGGCTCGTATCCACGCCGGCCAACAGCGCGAGCGCGACACGAGCGATGCGCGGCCCGTCGGACAACGGCGCGGGCTCACTTCGCGACCGGGTGATCGTCGAGAAGTCCCCAAACCGCACCTTCAGGGTCACCGTCCTAGCTGACCTTCCCCCGACCCGTAGGCGCGCAGCCACGGCGTCAGCCATCCTCACCACCTGGCCATGCAAGAAATCCACCTCGCTTCGATCCTCGGCATAGGTCTCCTCGTGACCGACCGACTTGAACTCCCGGTTGGGCTGCACCGGCCGGGGATCCCGAGCCCAGGCCAGGTCGTGCAGCTGGCGTCCCAGCGCAGGCCCGAGCATGCTCACCAGCGACTCCACCGGGACCAGCGCAAGCTGACCCACCCGCGCGACGCCGATGCGGGCAAGGCGGGCCGCCGTGGCTGGACCCACGCCCCACAGTGCCCCAACCGGCAGCGGGTGCAGGAAGGCCAGCTCCTCCTCGACACCAACAACCACCACTCCTGGTCCCGGCTTGACGCCACTGACCGACGCCCGGGGCTTGGCCGCCTTGGATGCCAGCTTGGCCAGAAGCTTGCAGCGCGCCACCCCCACCGAGCATTCGAGGCGCAGGCGATCCCGCACCGCGGCCCGAATATCGGCTGCGATCTGCGGCGCCGGACCCAACAGGCGACCCGCTCCGCTCACATCCAAAAACGCCTCGTCCAAAGCTATGCCCTCCACGAGCGGGGTGAACGACCCGAGCACCTCGTGAAGAGCCAGGCTGACCTCGGCGTACGCGTCGTGGTTGCCCGCAACCCAGATCGCCCCCGGACACAATCGCCGCGCCCGGGCCGACGGCATGGCTGAGTGGATCCCGTACGCCCTGGCTTCGTAGGAGCATGAGGCCACCACCCCGCGATCCCCCATCCCGCCGACGATGACCGGGCGCCCGAGAAGCCTCGGGTCAGCCAGCGCCTCCACCGCCACAAAGAACGCATCCATGTCCACATGGAGGATCCTGGGCGCCCTCGCCCCCGCAACCTCGGCCCCCCTGTCCACGGCCCCCCTGTCCACGGCCCCCCTGTCCTCAGCCCCCCTGTCCACGGGCTATCCCCGCAACCGCAGGCGGCGGAACGCCTCGGCATATGCGACTCCGGCCGCCCGACCCGCCTCGGCAGCCCGCTGGCGCACCGCCTCAGCCAGCCAGTCGCCCGAATCCCCCACCTGGCTGGCGTGGCACAGCACAGCCTTGACCTTCTCACCCACCGTCGCCGAGATGTCCACCCACACGTCCGGCGCCAGCGTCCCCGAAAGGTACATCTTTTCCACCTGGTGAGCGGGGCCTGCCTGGGGAAAGTACAGGGGAAGCGCCGCAGCGGGGGCCACCGCATCGAGGGTTGCCCAGCCCACCACCCGATGGTCCCTGTGATTCACGTAGTCCTGCCCGAACAAGACCGCCTCCGGGTCAGGGCACACAACCACCTCCGGCCTAAGCGCCCTCACCCACCTGACCAGCTCGGCTCGCAGCTCGCCGTTGTCGCAGATCTCCCCATCGGGGTGCCCGAGCAGGTGGTGCCCCGCCAGTCCCAGCACCGCCGCCGCGGCGCCCACCTCCCCGACACGCAGCCGCGCCAGCACTTCCGGATCGGTCAGGGGGTCAGTGGAACCCTTATCCCCACTGGTCACCACGACAGTGTGCACCTCGGCCCCCCCCATTGCCCATCGGGCCAGCGTCCCCCCAGCCGAGACGTCGGCGTCGTCGGGGTGCGCATATATCGCCAGCACCCGCGCCGGTACCTCTCCCACCAGCTCCACGCCTGAGGGCACAAGCCGAGCCTAGCGCCCCGGGCTCGGCCACCGTGGTAAACCCCAAGCATGACCCAAGCCGACCCGCCGAGCCTCCTGCGCCTGGCAACCTCTCTCGCCACCGAAGCCGGCGCCCTGCTCGCCGGCGCCATCGACCAGGCACGCACCTCGGTCACCACCAAGTCCAGCATCACCGACATGGTGAGCGAGATGGACCGAGCCGCCGAGTCCCTCATAGTCGGCCGCCTTCAAGACCAGCGCCCCGACGACGCCATCCTGGCCGAGGAAGGCGCCAGCGCCCCGGGCTCGAGCGGGCTGCGCTGGGTCATCGACCCCCTCGACGGGACCACCAACTACCTCTATGGCATCCCCGCGTGGTCGGTGTCCATCGCCGTCGAAGCCGACGGCGTGACCCTGGCTGGCGTGGTGCGCGACCCCAGCCGGGACGACACGTTCAGCGCCATCGCTGGCCAGGGCTCTTGGAGGAATGGAGTCCGGCTCACCCCCCGACCTGTGCCCACCCTCGACCGTGCGCTGATCGGGACTGGCTTCGGCTACGACTCCGCCCGTCGCGCTGCCCAGGCGAACCTGCTCCCGACAGTGCTGGCCGAGGTGCGGGACATCCGCCGTTTCGGCTCGGCCGCCCTGGACCTGTGCTGGGTCGCAGCTGGCGAGCTGGACGCTTATTTCGAGGCCGGCCTGGCGCCGTGGGACCTGGCGGCGGGGTCCCTGGTGGCGGCCGAGGCTGGCGCATGGGTAGGTAGCCTCGACGCGGCGCCCACCCTACCCGAGATCGTGGTCGCCGCCCCGCCGGCTCTGGCCGATCCGCTGGTCGCCCTGCTGCGCCGGGCCCTTGGACGAGACGGCTGCAGTTGAGCACCGCACGGTTGACCAACTGCAGCCGCCTCCCGGTTCCCGCCGGATCGATTCTTGAAGCCTGGCCCAGCCAGTGCCGATCGGTCGGCTCGTGTCGTGGGTCGAGCCCCCAGGTCGGCCACTGGCCTGGCCTGCGGACAGCCTCGCAGGACTCCCTGACAGGCAGGCATCCAGGCCGTGAACACACCACGACGGGACCACGAACATCTTTCTCATGTGCTGACCTGATAGGACTGGGCCCATGAGGATGGACAACTCTCCTCCCCGGGGGACCCGCGACCTGTTGCCAGCCGCGGTCGCGCTACGCGATCGGGCTCAGGGCGCGATCGCCGAGGTCTACGAGCGCTTTGGCTACCAGCGCATCGAGACCCCTGCCCTGGAGAGCCTGGCGCGGCTCACTGGGGAGCAGGGCGGGGAGAACGAGAAGCTTGTCTTCTGCGTGCTGCGCCGGGGGTTGCCCCCTCGCCTGGAGGCCGGTGTGGAGCTTGCCTCCCTCGTTGACCTCGGCCTTCGATTCGACCTGACGGTGCCGCTCACCCGCTTCTATGGCAACAACGCCCCCGCCCTGCCTGTGCCATTCAGATCCTTCCAGCTGGGACCGGTGTGGCGCGCTGAGCGACCACAGCGCGGACGCTACCGCCAGTTCCACCAGTGCGACATCGACATGATCGGTGAGGCATCGGTGCTGGCCGAGGTAGAGTTGATCGAAGCCACCACCGAAGCGCTCGCTGCCGTCGGTCTCGGCGAGATCAACGTGCGCCTGTGCGACCGCAGGGTCCTCTCTGCGGTCGCCGCCAAATCTGGCCTGGTCGAGCCGGCCTGGCCGGCGCTGTTCATCGGGCTGGACAAGCTGGACAAGATCGGCTGGGAGGGCGTCCGCCACGAGCTGGTGAACGAGCGCCGCCTGCCACCCGAGCCCGTCGACGCCGCGCTGACGACGGTCAGGTCACTAGCCGAGCTTGGCCCCCATGCCCTCGGCAGCCTCGGAGACCAGCTGCCGGGGTTGTCCGATCAGGTGCTGGCCGACCTGCAGACGACCGCTGGCGCGTTGGGTGCCCTCGCCGGGACAAGAGGCTGGTCGTGGTGCTTCGACCCCACCCTGGTTCGGGGGATGGGCTACTACACCGGCCAGATCTTCGAGGTCACCCACCCCGCTCTGGGTTCCTCCATCGCCGGAGGGGGCCGGTACGACAACCTCATCGGTCGCTCGCTGGGCCGGGAGGTCCCAGCCTGCGGCTTCTCGATCGGCTTCGAGCGCGTAGTGGAGCTTCTCGGCACCAACCTGCGGTCCGAGACTGTGGCCCTCGTGTACGAGGCGGATGTCGCGCTGACCGACGCCCTCGAGGCGGCCCGCGGGCTCCGCTCGGGCGGGCATAGGGTCGCCGCCGTCCCCCGCAGCGGCAAGCTGGGCGCCCAGCTCGCTCGATTGGAGTCCTGGGGATTCACGTCGTGGGCGCACCTGGCAAGCGGCGGGGCCCCGCCCGCACCGCCGCGCCCGTTGACCGCCAGGTAAGAGTCACTCCAAGCCTGGTGGGGCAGACGCCAGGGTGGCCTCTATAGCTGCGACCAACGCCCTGGCCGACTTGGCGGTCAGCTCGACGGCAACCCTGGCCGAGGGGCCTGCAGCCAGGTTGGAGAAGTCGATGTTGAGGGTGTGCCCGGCCGCCGCGTGAACAGGATGGTCGAAATAGACCGTTGCGTGGCTGAGCCCGAACCAACCGTTCGGGCCCTTGGCCGAGCCAGTCACCTCCGTGCGCTCGGTGAGGTAGGTACACATGGTGCCCCCTCAGCCGGCCAGGTGGCGGCCGAAGTGGTCCCGGATGTGACCCCAACCCTCGGTCGCCGCCGCCGGGCGGTAGCTCGGCCGGTCGACGTCGAAGAATGCGTGCCCGGCGCCCTCGAAGGTGTGGTGCTCGTAGGTCATGTGCGCCGCGGCCAGGGCTTCGGCCAGCTCGGCGGTCTGGGCCGGCGAGGGGAACGAGTCCTCGGCGCCGAACAAGCCGAGCAGCGGGCAGGACAGCCGGGGTGCCAGGCCCACTATCGGGCTGACCCGGAATGGCATCCCCTCCGGGGGCTTGCCCACGATGAACGCTCCGTAGCAGACGACAGCCGCATCCAGCTCCAGGCTGCAAGCGGCCAGGAACGACTGACGCCCCCCGGAGCAGTAGCCGATCACCCCCACCTTGGAGTTGGAGCTGGTGAGCGACCGCAGGTAGTGAGCCGCCCCGGCAACGTCACCCACCAGGCGCTCGTCAGGCACCCCGCCCGCGGCACGCGCCGTAGCCGCCGCGTCGTCGGGGCTGGCGCCGGGCGCCTCTCGCCAGTACAGGTTGGGACAGATCGCCAGGTAGCCCTCAGCGGCAAAACGCCGGGTGATCTCCTTGGTGGAGCGGTCGTAGCCGGGCGCGTGATGGATGACCACTACCCCCCCGTAAGGGCCGGCACCCAGGGGTCGGGCCAGGTAGGCCTCGATGTCGTCCCCGCCGTGCCCGGTGATGCTGGCTGTCTCGGCCATCATTGCGTCATACATGTGCTTCCTCCAGCTCTGTGTCGGCAACCTCGGTGTCGGTAACCTCGGTGTCGGCAACCTCGGTGTCGGTAACCTCGGTGTCGGCAACCTCGGGTGTGGATGTCGCGGCCTTGACCGGCGCGCTGTGGTCGGGCTTGGCGCCCCGTAGCCCGGAGGCGGCCGCGGCCAGCAGGACCGCACCGATGGCAAAGTCGAATGCCTCGTGCAGGCCCTTGCCGAACGGGCCCGAGATCAGGTTGGGGAAAAAGGAGTGCCCGGTGAGGTACGCCGCCTTGCCCGGGGCCAGGTGCCCCAGGACCCCAAGGGGGCCGAGCAGGTTCCCGATCGGGTTGTAGCCAAGGAAGGCCCCGAAGACGCTCGCTGTCGGGGGCAGGCCTGCCACGTGCCTGGCCGCCGCGGCTGGCACGCCCTGGGCCACGAGGCCGGCGTAGAGGGTGTGGGGCAGGCTGGCCGCCAAGCCCAGGATGATGAGGGTGAAGAAGATTCCGATGGACAGGACCTGCGCGGAGTTCTGCCCGGTGGCCACCATGCCGGCGCCCTGGCCCCGCTGGTCCGCGGGCAGGCTGTTCATGATCCCGGCCCGGTTGGGAGAGGCGAACAGGCCCATGGCCAGGCCGTTGAGCAGGAGCAGCAGGCCAAACCAGACGTATGGGAACTGGATGGGGAGCAGCTCGAGCAGCCCGAAGCTGAGGGCGGCCAGCAGCATCCCCCCCGTCGAGAAGGCCCGCGCCCCGTAGCGATCCGACAGGTAGCCGGAGACCGGGCCGGCGACGAGGAATCCAGCCGTCAGCGGCAGCATGAAGATCCCCGCCCAAAGCGGCGTGGAGGCAAAGCTGAAGCCGTGGCTGGGCAGCCAGATCCCCTGGAGCCAGATGATCAGGATGAACATCAGCCCGCCCCGGCCCAGCGAGGCCAGCAGGCTGGCTAGGTTGCCCGCCGCGAAGGCCCGGATCCGGAACAGGCCGATGCGGAACATCGGAGCGCTGACCTTGGTCTCGATCCACACGAAGGCAACCAGCAGCCCGACCCCGCCGGCGAGCGCGCCCAGCACGGCCGGGTTGGTCCAGCCCATGGTGTGCCCACCGTAGGGCTCGATCCCATAGACGATGCCGACCAGCACCGCGACCAGGCCCGCGGCGAAGGTGGCGTTGCCCAACCAGTCGATCCTGGCCGGCGTGCGAACGCCCTTGTCCTTCAGGTTTATGTAAGCCCAGATGGTTCCGGCAATGCCCACGGGCACCGAGATAAGGAACACCAGGCGCCAGTCGATCGGGCCCAGCAGGCCGCCGAGGACCAGGCCGATGAAGGATCCCGCGATCCCGGCAACCGTGTTGACGCCCAGCGCCAGCCCGCGCTGGTTGGGTGGGAAGGCGTCGGTGAGGATGGCGCTGGAGTTGGCCATGAGCATCGCCCCGCCCACGCCCTGGAAGATCCGCATGATGATCATGTAGAGCGCCGCTGGGCCGCCGTGCATCCAGGTCACCGACAGCAGGATCGAGAACACGGTGAAGATGACGAAGCCCAGGTTGTACATGCGGACCCGACCGAAGATGTCGCCAAGACGCCCGAAGCTCACCACCAGCACCGCGGTGACCACCATGTAGCCCATCAGCATCCACAAGAAGTAGCTGGTGTTCCCCGGGGTCAGCGGGTCGAGGTGGATGCCCCTGAAGATGTCGGGCAGCGAGATCAGCACGATCGAGGCGTCGATGGTGGCCATCAACACGCCGAGGGTGGTGTTGGAAAGGGTGGACCACTTGCCCTTGTAGGGGTCCAACGGGGCTGCGGAGCTGATGATCACCGGCCCACCCCGACCGGAACGCCCGCCAAGGTCTCCATGATGTCGATCCAGGCAGCCACCTGCTCGTCGCTCAGCAGCTCGAACAGGGCCGCAACGGAGCGGCGCCGGGCTTGGCGGTGCCTGCCTGCCAGCTCGGCGCCTCGCTCGCTGGGACGCAGGCGCACCACCCGGCGGTCGGTGGGGTCCGTGGCCCGCACCGCCAGATCCTGGGCCACCAGCCGGTCGGCCAGGGAGCACGCCGTCGCGCCGGTGATCCCGAGGGAGCGAGCCAGCTCGTGCATGGTCATGCCCTCAGCGGGCAGGGCGACCAGGGCCTTGAGCTGGTGAACGGTGATCGACTCGAACTCGGCGCTCAGCTCGGGCGGCACCGACTCGTGCATCTTGGCCAGCACCGCCGGACGCAGCTGGACAAAGCGGTCCACCGCGGCCTCACGCTCGGATTCCCTCGACATCTACGACCTCCCGAAGCTCGACTCTTAGTCATGCTAACGGTTAGACCCTCTAGATTGTTCCACCAACGCCAGGATGGCGTCCCCGTAGCGCTCCAGGCGGATCGGCCCCATGCCCTTGCAGCGACCGAGGGCGGCGAGGGTCGTCGGCCGCGCAGCGGCAATACCGGCCAGGTGCTCGTCGCTGAAGATCACATAGGCCGGTAGGCCGTCCGCGCGGGCCTGCTCGGATCGCCAGGCACGCAGGGCGTCGCGGAGGAGGGCTTCGCCGGGGGTGGGGGGCCCAGGGGGGGCGCCGCCCCCCCTGGGCCTGGTCGAGGGCCGCCCAGCCCCCCTCGCTCGCGAGGGGGGCTGGGCAGGGACCTCACTCGCGGGCGCTCCGAGCTCGGCGACGAAGCGCGACGGCGACTCCGAGTCGGCGAGCACCACCACCTGGGTTCCTCCCCGGGTGATCGCCACGTGGAAGATCCTGCGTTCCTCCTCGATGTCGTGCGCCAGGTTGTGAGGGAACGAGCTGTCCGAGGCGCCAAGCACGACAACCCGGGGCCACTCCATCCCCTTGACCCGGTGCACAGTGGAGAGCTGGACCGTGCCGCTTGGCGTGGTGTCCATCTCGCCAACGTCCAGCATCGCCCTCAGCCAGTGCTCGAAGGTGGCCGCCTCCCGATGGGAAGCGGCCACCTGCTCCAATGCAGCCAGGTCATCCGCGTGGGAGGAGCGCTCGACGGC
>JAVKSL010000043.1:0-24697 GCA_039583695.1 Acidimicrobiales bacterium
CCCCCGACCCCTCGGCCGTACAAGTCGCGCAGCGACGTCAGCGCCAGTGCCCAACCCTCGGTCCCTCCGACCAGCAGCTCGCGCACGATCGCGCAGTCCAGGTCGCCGCGCCTCCAGCTGCCGACCGGCGCGGCCACGTGGTTGAAGCCCACCTCGTCCAGCGCCAGGCTCACCTCGACGTCGGGGTTGATCCCCGCGGTGACCCGCCGGAATACCTTCATGATCAGGCGCTCGTCGTATACCATCGACGAGTTGGACTGCTCGCCTCCCACCGGGCGCACCCGCTCGGCGCTCTGCTCCCCACCGGTGACCAGCCCCAGCAGCGCCAGCGCCAGCTCCGGATCCGCCAGGGCATCGTAGGCCAGCGTCCCATCCCCCAAAGAGCCCAGGACCGAGGCCTCCTGGCCCCCCAGCAATACCAGCGCCTCCGCCTCGGGACGAACCCCCACCAGCACCTGGTAGCTCACCCCGGACACGCCGGCCAGCATCCAGCCCAGGACAGGTCCGTCAGGCAGCGCGGCGGGCAGGAGGACATCGCTCGCCAGGACCTCGGCCCCAGCAGCCTCCTCCGGGGAACCGGCAAACCACCGTTGGCGGGCCAGGTACTGGCCCACCAACGGTGCGAGTGCCTCCAGGGCGCTCATCGGGGCTGCTCCGCAGCCCCGATGAGGAACCAGTAGAACCCATGTGGCCCCAACGTCAGCAGGTAGGGTGCCTCACCGATTGCCGGGAACGGCACCCTCCCGAGCAACTCGACCAGCCTGCACCCCTGCCACCGATCCAGGTTCAGCTCCACCGGCTGGGCGAAGCGACTCAGGTTGTTCACGCAGAGCACGATGCTATCCCCATCTTGGTCATCCCCATTCTCTCGATCCTTCCCCTCTTGGGGCTGGATATCACACCGGACGAACGCCAGCACCGACGGGTTCTCCGCCCCGAGCACCTCGAAGCTCCCAGTCCCGAAGAGGGGATGCTGGTGGCGGACCTCGAGCATCCGGCGCACCCAATGCAAGAACGAGCTGGGATTGCGCACCTGGGACTCCACGTTCACCGCGTGGTAGCCGTACACTGGGTCCATCAGCGGCGGTAGGTAGAGCCTGGCGAAGTCCGCCCGACTGAATCCTGCGTTGCGATCCGGAGACCACTGCATTGGCGTCCGCACCCCGTCGCGGTCCCCGAGATAGATGTTGTCTCCCATCAACAGCTCGTCGCCATAGTACAGGATCGGGCTGCCCGGCATCGAGAACAACAGGGCGTGCAGCAGCGCAGCGACCTGCCGGTCGTTGTCCACCAGGGGGGCGAGCCGCCGGCCGATCCCGATGTTGCGCTTCATGCGCGGGTCTCTGGCGTACTCCGTGTACATGTAGTCGCGCTCCTCGTCGGTGACCATCTCCAGGGTCAGCTCGTCGTGGTTGCGCAAGAAGAAGGCCCACTGGGCTCCCGCGGGGATGTCCGGGGTCTGAGCCAGGATCTCAGTGATGGGGAAGCGTTGCTCGCGCCGGACGGCCATGAACATGCGGGGCATCACCGGGAAGTGAAAGCACATGTGGCACTCGTCGCCGTTGCCGAAGTAGTCCACCACGTCGGCCGGCCACTGGTTGGCCTCGGCCAGCAGCACCATGCCCGGATGGCTGGACGCCAGCTCCTTGCGCAGGCGGCGCAGGTACGCATGGGTCTCGGGCAGGTTCTCGCAGTTGGTCCCGTCCCGCTCGAACAGGTAGGGCACCGCGTCGAGCCGGAACCCGTCGAGTCCGATGTCGGCCCAAAAGCGCATCACGTCCAGCATGGCGTCGGCCACCTCTGGATTGTCGTAGTTGAGGTCCGGCTGGTGGGCGAAGAAACGGTGCCAGTAGTACTGGCCCCGGGTGGCATCCCAGCTCCAGTTGGACCTCTCGGTGTCGACGAAGATCACCCTGGCGTCGGGCCAGCGCGAGTCGTCGTCGCTCCACACGTACCAGTCGGCCTTGGGATTGGTACGGTTGGCGCGGGACTCGACGAACCAGGGGTGCGCGTCGCTGGTGTGGTTCATGACCAGGTCGGCGATAATCCGGATCCCCCTGGCGTGAGCCTGCTCCACCAGGTTGAGCACGTCGGCCAGGTCGCCATACTCGGGCAGGACGGTGAAAAAGTCGCTGATGTCGTAGCCGCCGTCGCGAAGTGGAGACTGGTAGAAGGGCAGCAGCCACAGGCAGTCGACGCCCAGCCAGGACAGGTAGTCCAGCTTGGCCGCCAGCCCGGCCAGGTCTCCCGTTCCGTCGTCGTTGCCGTCGAAGAATCCCCGCACCAAGACCTCGTAGAACACAGCTCTCCGGTACCACTGGAGGTCCTCGCTCACGGCCCTGATCGCAGGTGCAGGATGTGGGCGGGCTCGACCACGGGGTCCAGGCGCACGAACGGATTGGGGCCGATCCAGCTGAACACAGACCCGCTCAGCTCGTCCGCCGCCTCGTAGGCCAGCGCCCAGGGCAGGCCCAAGGCGCCCAGGCCGAGGCTGAGGGTCGCTTCTTGCGGGGTATGGGGGTCCAGGTTGACCACCACCAGCACCACGTCGGATCGGTCGTCGGTGTGCCGGGAGTAGGCGATGATCGCCGGGTTGTTGGAAGCGGCAAAGGTCAGGTTGCGCAGGATCCGCAGGGCCGGGTGACGCCTGCGGATGGAGTTGATCCTGGTGATGTAGGGCGCCAAGGAACCGGGAGCGGACCAGTCCCGGTGCTTGATCTCGTACTTCTCGGAGTGGGCGTACTCCTCGTTGTCCTCCGAGGCTGGCTCGTTCTCCCCCAGCTCGTAGCCGCTGTAGATCCCGTAGCAAGGCGAGAGGGTCGCCGCCAGCACCAGACGCGCCTTGAACGTGGCGATTGGCCCGCCCCGGAGCGCTCCGGACAGGATGTCCGGCGTGTTCGGCCAGAAGCTGGGCCTCATGTAGTCGGCTACAGGCCCCTGGGTCAGCTCGGTGCCGTAGTCGGTCAGCTCGGCGGCGGTGTTCCGCCAGGTGAAGTAGGTGTAGCTCTGCGAAAAGCCGATCTCGGCCAGCTTGGCCATCACCTTGGGCCGGGTGAAGGCCTCGGCCAGGAAGATCACCTCCGGGTGCTCGGCGTGCACCCTGGTGATGAGCCACTCCCAGAACGGGAAGGGCTTGGTGTGGGGGTTGTCCACCCGGAGCACGCTCACTCCCCGCGCCACCCAGACGAGCGCCACGTCGAGGCACGCCTGCCAGGCGTCCATCCTCGAACCTTCGCCGGTGCCCCACAGGTCGAGGGCCACGATGTCCTGGTAGCGCTTTGGGGGGTTCTCGGCGTAGGCCACCGAGCCGTCGGGCCGCCGGATGAACCACTCGGGGTGCTGGAAGACCCAGGGATGGTCCGGCGAGCACTGCAGCGCGTAGTCCAGGGCCACCTCCATGCCCAGCTCGCCGGCCCGCCGCACCAGGGCTGCGAAGTCGTCGAGCGTCCCCAGCTCGGGGTTGAGCGCCTCGTGACCCCCCTCCGCCGCTCCTATGGCCCAGGGGCTGCCCGGGTCGTCGGGACCGGCGAGCAGTGAGTTGTCCGCCCCCTTTCTGGCAGTCCGGCCTATGGGGTGGACTGGAGGAAGGTAGACCACGTCGAAGCCCATGCCGGCCACGGCGCTCAGGCGTTCGATGGTGCCCACCAGGCCGCCCTCCGAGCGGGGGAAGAGCTCGTACCACGCCCCGCAGCCCGCCAGGGGCCGATCCACCCACAGGCCCATGACCGGCCCGGCGGTCAGGTCCACCGCTCCGGCGGGGCCGGCCATCAAGCGCCCCACCTGCTCGCTCATCGCCAGCTCCAGCCGGGCGGCAATGGTGTGGGAGGTGCTCGGGGGGCTTGCCCCCCGGGTGTCCATCATCCCGCAGGGCTGGCGAAGCGCCTCGGCCGCGGCCCCCAGCTCCTCCTTGACAGCCTTACCAGCCTTGCCTGCGGGGGCCAGGTCCGCCCGGGCCAGGAGCAGCAGCGCTCCCTCCTCCAAGTCGACCTCGATCGGCTCCCCCGCCTCGAGCTTGAGGGTCACCTTACGCCGCCAGGTGGCAAAGGCGTCGGTCCAGGCCTCCACCACGAAGTGATGCAGGCCGATCACGGCGGGGGTGAGCTTCGCCTCCCATGCATCGTTGGTCAGCTCGTGCATGGCAATCTCGGTCCAGTCGGCAGCGTCTCCGGCAGGGCGCCAGCGCAGCCTTGCGGCCAGGATGTCGTGGCCGTCGCGGAAGATGTCGGCCGACACTCGGACCGGCTCACCCACCACCGCCTTGGCTGGATGCTCCGCATTGGGGGTGCGCGGGCGCACCTGGTCGATAGCTATACGCGCCTTCATTGCCGGGACCACCCTACCCGCCGTCGGCTCACCAATCGAACAAGGGCATGGAAAGCCGGGCAAAGCGGGGCATATTCCTCCTTCGAGCTCGATCTCCACTACGGTTGAGTCGGTGAGAGCACTACGAAGCTTCACCGTCCGGGTCCGCCTGCCTCTGGCCCTGGCCCCCCTGGAGGAGCTGGCCACCAACCTTCGATGGTCGTGGGACGAGCGCACCAGGGACTTGTTCCGCTGGTGCGACCCTGCGGGCTGGGAGGCCGTCGGCCACGATCCGGTCCGCCTGATCTCGCGCATGACCCCGGAGCGCCTCGGCGCGCTGGCCTCAGACGGCGCCTTCCTGGCCTTCCTGCAGGAGGTTTCAACGGACCTGCGCCGCTATCTCGACACTCCAGCCTGGTATCAGAGCCGCGGCACCGCTCCGTGCTCGGGCATCGCCTACTTCTCGCCGGAGTTCGGCATTGCCGAGGCGGTGCCCCAGTATTCCGGGGGCCTGGGCGTGCTGGCTGGGGACCACCTAAAGGCCGCCAGCGGGCTCGGGCTGCCCCTGGTTGGCGTGGGGCTGTTGTACCGCCAGGGCTACTTCCGCCAGGTGCTCAGCCCCGATGGCTGGCAGACCGAGATCTACCCCAAGTTGGATCCCCACGCCATGGCCGTGCGCCCGGTCGTAGACGTCACGGTGACCGTGCAGATGGCAGAGGGACCTGTGGTAGCCCAGGTCTGGCGCGCCGACGTGGGTCGGGTAAGGCTGTACCTCCTCGACTCCGACGTGGAGGACAACGACGCCGCTGGGCGCCTGCTCACCGATCGCCTCTACGGGGGCGATAATGAGCACCGCCTCCGCCAGGAGATCCTCCTCGGCATCGGAGGGGTGCGTGCGCTGGCGGCTGTTGGCGAAGATATCGCTGTATTTCACACCAACGAGGGCCACGCCGGGTTCCTTGGGCTGGAGCGCATCCGCCGGCTGGTGACCGGCGAGGGCCTCAGCTTCGCCGAGGCGGTGGAGGCGAGTCGGGCTGGAGCGCTGTTCACCACCCACACCCCGGTTCCCGCAGGCATCGACCGATTCCCTCGCTCATCCATCGAGGCCCACTTCGGCCGGTGGTGCGACGAATGCGGGGTGAGCATCGAGACCCTCATGGCACTTGGCCACGTTCCGGGCGAGAGCCCCGGGGCGCCGTTCAATATGGCCGTGATGTGCCTGCGCCTGGCCGGGCGCTCTAACGCGGTATCCAAGCTGCATGGGAGGGTCAGCCGGTCCATGTTCGCCCCATTGTGGCCGGGAATCGAGGTCAACGAGGTCCCCATCGACTCGGTGACCAACGGAGTCCACGCCCCCACCTGGGTCTCCCCGGAGATCGGGGACGTGATCACCCGCGCGGTGCTCCCCAGCTGGGATCAGGCCGAGGCCGCCGATTGGGCGCGGGTCGACGCCATCTCCGACGACCAGCTCTGGCGGGCCAGGGAGCAGGGCCGCGAGCGCCTGGTCGGAGTGGTAAGGACTCGCTTGCGGGCCTCGATGGCGGCAGCCGGGGCCGACGATCTGGCTTGGTGCGACGAGGCGCTGGACCCGAGGGTGCTGACCATCGGTTGGGCGCGGCGCTTTGCTTCCTACAAGCGGGCACCCCTGTTGCTGTCCGACCCTGCGCGCCTGGTGACCCTGCTCACCTCTGCCGATACCCCGGTTCAGATGGTCTTTGCCGGCAAGGCGCACCCCGCCGACGACCCGGGCAAGGACATGATCCGTCAGATGGTGCAGTTCTCCCGCAAGGCGGGGGTCCGACACCGGATCGCATTTCTGGAGGACTACGACATCGCTCTGGCCAGGGCGATGTACCAGGGCTGCGACCTGTGGCTCAACACACCCCGCCGGCCTTTGGAGGCCTGCGGGACGAGCGGGATGAAGTCGGCCTTGAACGGCGGCCTCAACTGCTCGATCCTGGACGGCTGGTGGGACGAGTGCTACAACGGGGACAACGGCTGGGCCGTCCCCTCGGCGGAGAGCTACGGTGACCCGGCGCACCGGGACGCGGTCGAGGCGGCCAGCTTGTTCGACCTACTGGAACGGTGGGTGGTCCCGCTGTTCTACGACCGCATCGGGGGACCCGTGCCCCGGGCGTGGGTCCGGCGAATCAAGGGCTCGTTTCGCTCGCTCGGCCCGGCGGTGGTGGCGTCCCGGATGGTGCGGGAGTACACCGAGCGCTTCTACGACCCCGCCGCCCAGCGCAGCGTGGGCTTGGCCAGGGACGGCTACAGCCGGGCCAGGGAGCTGGCTGCCTGGAAGACCCGGGTGCGCGCCGCGTGGCCCGGGGTGCGCGTCGAGTGGGTGGAGGCCGACGGGATCACGATGGACCTGGGAGCCAAGCGTCAGGTCGAGGCCGTGGTGGTCCTCGGATCGCTCATCCCGAGCGACGTGGTGGTGCAGCTAATCCACGGTGCGGTTGGGGGCAACGACGAATTGACCCAGGCGGAGGCTGTGGAGATGACCCCCGTCCTGACGCCAGCCTCGCTGGCGCCGGCTGCGGAAGTCGGGGTCACGGCAGGGGCCACAGCCCACGCCACAGCCCACTCCAGCGCGGACTCCACGACCGAGGCCACGTCCTGGGCCGCCGGGGCCCCTGCTAGCCCTCCTGACAGCTTTGTGTATACCGGCGCTTTCGCCTGCATCCGGTCTGGCCACTACGGCTTCACGGTCCGGGTGCTTCCCTCACACGCGGACCTGGTGAGCCCGACCGAGATGGGCCTGGCCGTTTGGGCGTGAGCGGCCCCGGGTCACCGCCCTTCGGGCGTGCGAGGCCGGCGCCGGCGCCCACCGGGCACAGCGAGGCGTCGTCGAAGCTGCAACCTGCAACCCCAGCCTGGCCGCTACGCCTCTACAACCGCCAGGTCGTGGTCGGCGCGGTTCAGGGCCTTCGGACCGGAATCCGTGGCCACGACGATATCCTCCAGCCGCATCCCCCAACGCCCGGGCAAGTAGATCCCCGGCTCGATCGAAAAGGCGTTCCCCGCCACCAGGGGAGAGTCGTTGCCCACCACCAGATACGGGTCCTCGTGCTCCTCCAAGCCAATCCCGTGCCCGGTCCGGTGGATGAAGTGCTCGCCATGCCCGGCCCGGGCAATCACCTCCCTCGCCGCGAGGTCCACCGCCGCGGCGCAGCGACCCACAATCGCGGCGCTCACCCCAGTTGATTGGGCTTGGCGAAGGATCGAGTAAGCCTCTGCGACCTCGGCGGTGGGCTCACCGGTCACCACGGTCCGGGTGATGTCCGAGCAATACCCCGGCTCTCCCTCTCCCAGCGCCAGCTTGCCCCCGAAGTCACACACCACCAGCTCACCGGCCGCGATCCTGCGAGATCCGGCGTCATGATGCGGGCTGGCCGAGCTCGGCCCGGAGCCGACGATGGCGAAGCTCACCGACTGGTGCCCCTCGGCCAGCAGCCGGGCACCCAGCTCCGCGGACACCTCGGCCTCGGTCCGTCCGATCAGGCGCAGCTCGCCGGCCTGCAAAGCCACCGCCACACGGTCCGCCGCCTCCCCGGCAGCAGCAAGCGCAGCCACCTCGAAGGCGTCCTTCACTGCCCGCAGCGCAGCGGTCACCCTCGACGCTGCGCACCATCGCGCCGTCGGAAGGCTCGCCTGCAGGGACAGTACGAAGGTGGCCCAGGTCCTGTCCGACACTGCGAGGTATCGCCGGGCGCCCACCAATCCGGCGACAATCGACACCGGGTCCTCGGCCTCGACCCACGGCCGCATCTCGAACAGCGCCTCGTCGGCGAGCACCCGGGGCGCCTCCAGCGCCGGCACGACCAGCGTCGCGGTGGAATCGGCCGGGAGCACCAGCATGGTCAGGCGCTCCAAGGGCATCGCCTCGTACCCGCTCAACCAAGGCAGATCAGCGCCCAGCGATACCAGCAGGGCATCCACGCCCAGCTCGCCCATCCGACGCCGCACCGCGGCCATACGTTCCAGCCTGGCAGCCCGACCAGCGGCGCTCACCGTGCCCGCGCCCCCGCCGCCCCCGTCCCGGCTCCGGCGGCCTCGGCTCGGGCGGTCTCGGCCACCGCCTGGGTCGCCGCCTGGGCCCCGGCCGCCCCTGCCGCGGCGCGGGCGTGATAGCTGGACCGGGCCAACGGCGATGCCTCCACGTGATCGAAGCCCATTGCCCGGGCCGCGTCCCCCAGCTCGCCCAGCTCATCCGGCGTCCACCACCGCGCCACCGGAAGGTGCGCCGCGCTGGGCCGCAGGTACTGGCCCAACGTCACTATCCGCACTCCGACCCCCCTCAGGTCCCGGAGCGCTCCCAGCACCTCGTCGCGGTCCTCACCAAGGCCCACCATCATGCCCGACTTGGTGATCAGGCCGGCGGCATTGGCCCGCCCGAGCACCGCCAGGCTGCGGGCGTACGATGCCGACGGTCGCACTGCGCGCTGCAGGCGGGCCACGGTCTCCAGGTTGTGGTTGAGCACCTCAGGCCGGGCGCCGAAGATCGCCCCCAGCGCGCTCTCGGACCCCTTGCAGTCGGGTATCAGGACCTCGACCGTGGTCCCTGCGCACCGTGCGTGGATCGCGTCCACCGTCTGCGCGATCGTCGCCGCGCCACCGTCGGCCAGGTCGTCTCGGGCCACCGCGGTCACTACCGCGTGCGCCAGGCCCATCCGCGCCACCGCCTCCGCCACCCGTTCCGGCTCCCCCGGGCCCAGCGCCTCCGGCCGCCCGGAGTCAACCTGGCAGAACCCGCATGCCCGCGTGCAGCGCGCACCGTTCACCATGAACGTCGCCGTGCCGTCCGCCCAGCACTCGTAGATGTTCGGACACCCCGCCTCTTCGCAGACAGTGACCAGCTCCAAGCTCCTCATGAGCCCCCGCAACGACCGGTACCCAGGGCCCATATCCGCCTTGACCCTCAGCCACTGTGGCTTGCGCAATCCTTCTTGAGGAATATGCCCGGCGCTGACCCCCGAGGGGTGCCCACTCCCCGGCAGCGAGCCCGAGCCAGAGACGGTGCTGCGTCCCCACGCCACATCCTGGCGCTCGGTGCCGCCCGAACCCCAGCACCGAGCCGCCCTGGCGGCCACTGCATCAACCACCTCCGACATGGCGACCTCGATACCTTCCTCAGCTAGCGACGTGACCGCCTTGTCGGGAATGCCGCACGGCACGATCTGCTCGAAGTAGCTGAGGTCGGGATCGACGTTCAGCGCGAAGCCGTGCATCGAGCGCCCACGGGTGAGACGCACCCCGATTGCCGCGATCTTGCGGGGATGCTCGCCAGCCGGGTCAACCCACACGCCCGGGTAGCCGGTGAGCCGACCTGTCTCCCCCAGCCCAAGGTCCCCCAGCGTGTCGATGACCAGCTGCTCGACCTGAGACACGTAGCGAGGCGTGGCGCCGCGACCCATCGGGACGTCGAGGATCGGGTAACCCACCAGCTGGCCGGGACCGTGATAGGTGACATCGCCCCCACGGTTGGTGCGCACCAGGTCGGCGCCGAGGGGACCAAGTATGTTTTCCGAGCGAGCCCTGACGCCGAGGGTGAAGACGTGGGGATGCTCCAGCAGCAGCAGGTGGTCCTCGGTTCCATGATCGTGCAGCGCCCGTTGGAGGGCGTGGGCGTCGGGATAGGCCACCCGGCCCAGCCAGCGGATGCGCAGCATCACTCAGATCTCGAGGGCCCAGTCGCGGCCTTGAAGCACCTGGCGCATCAGGTCCAAGAAGCGCGATGCGTAAGCACCGTCGAGGGCCCGGTGGTCGAAGGACAACGCCAGCATCCCCGTCGAGTGGATGGCGATCCCCTCCGAGCCGTCAGGCATGGTGACCACGACCGGCCGGCGCCGGACTCCATCGGTGGACAGGATGGCCACCTGCGGTTGGTTGATTATCGGAGCGGTGATGAACGTCCCAAAGGGACCGGGGTTGGTGATGGTGAAAGTGCCCCCGGAGATGTCGCCGGCGGTCAGCTTGCGGCTCCGGGCGCGCCTTGCCAGCTCCGCCGCCTCGCGGGCGATCGCCCGGAGCCTCTTGTCGCCGGCCTCGTGTATCACCGGCACGATGAGCCCCTCGTCGCCCAGGTCGACGGCTATCCCCAGGTGCAGGTCCCGGTGCACGATCAGGCAGTCGTCGCCGACCGATGCGTTGAGATGGGGGAAGGCAGCGATCGCATCAGCCAGCGCCCTGGCGATGAAGGGCAGGTAGGTGAGCTTGACGCCTTCTTCGGCGAGGAACCTGGCCTTGTGCGCTCGGCGTGTCGCCTCCACGGCCTCGAAGTCCACCTCCATCGCCACCAGAGTGTGAGCCGATGTCGCCTGGGAGCGCACCATGTGCTCGGCGGTCCGGCGACGGATGTTGGAGAAGGGTACGACCTCGTCCCGCGCACCAGCGGCAACCAGAGGCGCGTCCGCTAGGGGGGTGCGCGCCAGGGTGGTCGCTGGCGACGCCGTGGGCGCGCTGTACTGGGGGGCCTCGCGGGTCGGCGGTGTCGGGACAGGAGCCGCCGCGTTTGGAGCTGCTCGGCGAGCGTCGACAGCTGCAAGGACGTCGGCCCTGGTGATACGACCTCCCGCCCCGGTCGGCCGAACCTGCTCGGGGTCGAGACCGTGCTCAGAGAGAAGGCGGCGGACCACTGGTGACAGCACCCGGCCAGCTCCGGGCCCTGGTCCGTCGGAATTGGCCGAGTGTCCGTCGTGCGTGCCCTCGACGTCCCACGGATCAGCCTGAGCCCGGCCCCCGGGCTCTCCCTCGGCAGTCACGCCTGCGGCGGGAGCCTGGGCTTGAGCAGGCCCCGGGGCAGGTGCCGGGGTGCGGGCTGGGGCTGGCTCGGCGGTGGCTGGCGCGGCGGTGGCTGGGGCTGGGCCCGAGGCAGTAGCCGAACCTGCTCCTGCGCTGTTGGCGCCAGCAGGGCTCCCGGGGGGATCGGTGGCTATCACGGCCAGCTTGACCCCGACATCCACCGTCTCGCCTTCGGGGACCAGGATCTCCGCCAGATAGCCGGTGGCCGGAGAGCGCACCTCCGAATCCACCTTGTCGGTAGAGACCTCGAAGAGGACCTCGTCCTCGGCCACGGATTCTCCGACGGCCTTGGTCCATCGAGTGACGGTGCCCTCAGTGACGGTCTCGCCCAGCTGGGGCATGACTATGTCAACCAACGTGCAATCCTCTCCCGGTCAGGGCCATCACAGCCTCGCCGAATGCCTCAGATAGGGTCGGGTGAGGCTGGATGAAGTGTCCGACCTCGTCCGGCGTCGCCTCCCAGTTGAGCGCCAGATAACCCTGGCCAAGCTGCTCGGTCACCCAGGGGCCCACCATATGGACCCCGAGAAGGCGACCGGCCCGACCGCCGGCGCCGCGCTCGGCAATCACCTTCACCACGCCATCGGTCTCTCCCAGGATCCGGGCGCGGCTGTTGCCCCCCAGCGGGTCCTTGCTCACGACCACGTCGTAACCCGCTTCGATTGCCGCCTCCTCGGACAGGCCCGCAAACGCAACCTCCGGGTGACAGTAGATGCACCAGGGTACCCGGGTGTAGTCCACAGGGACCACCGGCTCACCCAGGATGTCCTTCACCGCCACTATCGCCTCTGCAAAGCCCACATGCGCCAGCTGCGGTGTGGCCACAGCGTCGCCCACCGCGTAGACACCGGCAGCGTCGGTGCGTTGATGGTCGTCGACGACAACGAAGCCACGGGCATCCAGCGCCACTCCCGTTCCGTCGCCGAGCAGGCCCTCGGTGAGGGGACGCCGACCGACTGCCACCACGACCGCGTCGGCAGCCACCGACTCAGCCTCTCCGAGATGAACCGTCGTGCCCCCCATGAGGCCCGGCGTGTGCCCGGTGACCGCAACACCGAGCCGCACGTCGATCCCGCGGCGGCGAAAAGACCGGGCCACCACCTCCACGATGTCGCGGTCACAGCCGGCCAGCAGCTTGGGCAGCACCTCCAGCACCGTGACCTGGGTGCCGAGGTCCGCCATCATCGAGGCGAACTCGCACCCGATCGCACCGCCGCCCACCACAACTGCGGAGCGCGGGAGGCTTTGGAGGTCGAGCAGCTCGTCGGAGCTCATCACGACCTTGCCGTCCACCTCGAGCCCGGGTATCGTGCGCGGCACCGAGCCCGGCGCTAGGATCACGTTGCGCCCGCTCAGCTCCTGTCCGGTCTCCGCGATCCCGACAGTCCGATCGGCCAGCAGGGTGCCAATGCCTTTCACCGTCTCGATCCGCCGCCCGGCCATCAAGCCCGACAGGCCCTTGCACAGGCCCTCCACCACCCTGGCCTTGCGAGCCGCCGCGACGGCGAAGTCGATGCTGGGCTGGCCTGCGTGGACACCGAAGTCCTTGGAGCCAGCCACGGTTCGAAACACGCTCGCCGTCTCGAGGAACTGCTTCGCGGGTACGCAACCCCGGTGCAGGCAGGTGCCCCCAACCCGGTCCTTCTCGACGACCGCCACCGACAGGCCCGCCGCGGCACCATAGAGGGCTGCCGCGTACCCCCCCGGACCGCCGCCAATGACCACGACGTCATATCTCTCGGGTCGTTCGGCCGTGCGGATCACCTCCCTGCGAGTCGTTCGCCAGCCCCGATCCTAGGGCAACTCGCGCTGGGTCAGGTGGTATACTGCCGGTAATGGCCAGGGCTCGGCGTGACGAGGGCATGAAGGCCGACGCCACGTTGCCAGAGGGGACGCTCGGACACGCCGAGGAGGCGCTAGAGCGCGACACCCGGCGGGTGGAGGTCAAGGCCCGCTCTGCCGCCGTGTGGGCCTGGGTGATCCCCGCGACCGTGCTCTTGGTCGTGATGCTGATCTTCATCCTGCAGAACTTCCAGGGTGTCGAGGTCAGCTTCATCAGCCTTCACGGCAAGTTCCCTCTCGCCCTTAGCCTCCTGTTTGCCGCCATCCTTGGCGCCCTCACCATCGCCTTCGCCGAGCTGGCCCGGTCCGTCCAGCTCAGACGCCGTGCCCGCCGGGACAAGCCCCGGCTCTGAGCCCCTCAGGTGACCTCGACCCGCAGGTAGTAGTCCGCTTGGCCCTGGGCCCAGCCGGTGGAGGCCACCACGGAGTAGACGCCCGGCGGCCTGCGAAAGCCTACCTGCAGGGGGTTGGCCGGTGCCACAGCCTGGCCGGACGCCGCGTTGTTGAGTCCCAGCTCCACCGAGGACGGTGCGGCATTGCCTGAGAAGGTGAAGGTCAGCTTCCCTCCGGGCGCCATGCGCAACAACGGCTCAGTCGAAGCGACGACCGAGCCGTGACCAGCTATCGCGTGTCGCGTACCTGAGGTCCAGCTGTAGGAGGCTGGCTGGACTAGGACTGAGCCCTGGGCGCTGCTCACGCGGACCGTTGGCGGCAGCAGCGGACCCGTGGGCGCAGGGGCCTTCCCCGCCAGCTGGCTGACCGCCAGGCCGACACCCACCGGTACGAGGGCAACCACGGTGATCAGCACCAGCATCCAAGCCCGCCGGCGAGTCGAGTCCGGGCGCCTGGCGAAGACCGGGGGACGTGATGCCCCAGACGGGTCCGACGCGTCGGGTCCGGCGGGCTTGGCGGGATCAGTCACAGGCCTACTTGGGTTGCATTCGCAAGCCGCCGTCCAGACGAATCACCTCGCCGTTCAAGTAGCTGTTGCTCGCTATGTGCGCGACCAGCTCGGCGTAGTCGGCCGGGCGGCCCAGCCGCCGGGGGAACAGGACGCTGGCACCCAGGCTGGCCCGAGCAGGCTCGGGGAGCATACCCAGCAACGGGGTGTCCATCAGGCCCGGGGCGATGGTCACCACCCGGATCCCGATCGGCGCCAGGTCGCGCGCCGCTGGCATGGTTAGGCCCACTATGCCCCCCTTGGATGCCGAGTACGCGACCTGGCCAACCTGGCCCTCAAAAGCTGCGACCGAGGCAGTGTTGACCACAACCCCCCGCTCGCCGTCCTCCAGGGGCTCAGCGAGCGCGATCGCCGCGGCGGCCAGGCGCAGCACGTTGAAGGTGCCAACCAGGTTCACCGCTATCACAGTCTTGAACGTCTCCAGGTCGTGAGGGGTCCCGTCCCGAGCCAACACCCGGCTCACCCAGCCAATCCCCGCGCAGCTCACCACCACCCGCAGCGGCCCAACCTCTCCGGCCATCGCCACTGCGTCGCCCACGTCCTCGGCACTGGTCACGTCCCCACCGGCGAAACGAACCTCGCCACCCAGCTCTGCGGCCAGCGCCTGGCCCTTGGCTACGTCACGGTCGAATATGGTGCAGGCAGCCCCGCCGGCGACCAAGCGTCGCACGGTCGCCTCCCCCAGCCCCGATGCTCCTCCCGTGACCAACGCCGCAGCCCCGTGGATGTCCATAGCGCCAACACTAGGCCGACTGCCGGCCCTCCTGAGTCGCAGCAGCCTCGACCGCGAGGCGGTCAACCAGATCGTTGAGGGGGTGCCCGGAGTGGCCCTTGACCCAGGTGAAGGTCACGTCGCCTCGCTTGCGAACCTCGGCGACCAGGGGCCGCCACAGGTCCTGGTTGGCCACGATCTCACGCTTGGAGTTGAGCCAGCCATTGGCCTCCCACTTGACCCACCAGCGATTGCGGAAGCAGTTGACCAGGTATGTCGAGTCGCTCACCACCACGACCGGCCCTTCGATGGCACCCAGGGCCTGCAGAGCCGCCATCACCTCCATACGCTGGTTGGTTGTATGCGCCTCCGCGCCGCTGGCCCAACGGGCGTCGCGAGCGCCGTGGAGTCCGGGGACCGCCCAGGCCCAGCCCCCCGGTCCGGGATTGCCCTGGCACGCGCCATCGGTGTATGCGGTGGTGACATCAGCCATGGCAGTAGCTGGCACGCTAACACGTTCTTCATCTACCAGCGTTTCGCCGGGCACCACCATGCAAGGCGACATCCCGAACAGGCAGTGATACGTGGTGAGTGGGCATGGCGGGCCGGCGTCAACCGGGCATATTCCTCCAAGGGACCGCAGCCAATACGATGGGAGCCGTGATCTTCGACGGGTTCTCCCATCAGCTGCCCGACATCGACCCCACCGAGACCGCCGAGTGGCTCGACAGCTTCGACTCGGTGGTCGAGGGCCAGGGCCGCAACCGGGCGCGTTACCTGCTCATGCGCCTCGCCGAGCGGGCTCGGGCCGCCCAGGTGGGCTTCCCCGCCACCATCTCGACTCCCTACATCAACACCATCCCCCCCGAGGCCGAGGGCTGGTTCCCCGGCGACGAGCACGCCGAGCGGCGCATCCGGGCCTACATCCGCTGGAACGCGGCGGTCATGGTGACCCGGGCCAACTACCGGGCCTCGGGGATCGGGGGGCACCTGGCCACCTATGCCAGCTCCGCCGCGCTATACGAGGTGGGCTTCAACCACTTCTTCCGGGGCAAGGACGACGGTACACCCGGGGACCAGGTGTACTTCCAGGGCCACGCCTCGCCCGGCATCTACGCCAGGGCCTACCTGGAGGGGCGACTATCCGAGGATCAGCTGGACCACTTCCGCATGGAGGTGGGCGGGACGGGGCTGCCGTCCTACCCGCACCCTCGGGCGATGCCGCAGTTCTGGGAGTTCCCCACCGTGTCGATGGGCCTCGGGCCGATCTGTGCCATCTACCAGGCTCGATTCAACCGCTACCTGCTGCATCGCCGCCTCGCGGACACCTCGGCGTCCCGGGTTTGGTGCTTCGTCGGCGACGGCGAGGTGGACGAGCCCGAAACGCTCGGAGCCCTTTCCCTGGCGGCACGCGAGCGTCTCGACAACCTGACCTTCGTGATCAACTGCAACCTCCAGCGCCTGGACGGCCCGGTCCGGGGGAACGGCAAGATCATCCAGGAGCTGGAAGCCACGTTCCGGGGCGCAGGGTGGAACGTCATCAAGGTGATCTGGGGCCGGGGCTGGGACGAGCTGCTGGCCCGGGACACCGACGGCGTGCTGGTCAACAAGATGACCACCAGCCTGGATGGCGACTACCAGCAGTACGCGACCGAGTCGGGGGCGTTCATCCGGGAGCATTTCTTCGGACCGGACCCGCGACTGCGGCACATGGTGGAGCACCTCACCGACGCCGAGCTGCAGGCCCTGCCCAGAGGCGGGCATGACTACCACAAGCTCTACGCGGCCTACAAGGCGGCGGTGGAGCACGAGGGCGCGCCCACGGTGATCCTGGCCAAGACCGTCAAGGGCTGGACGCTCGGACCGGAGATCGAGGCCCGCAACGCCACCCACCAGATCAAGAAGATGACCAAGGTTCAGCTCAGGACACTGCGCGACCGGCTGCACCTTGCCGACGAGGTTCCCGACTCCGCGTTGGAGGCCGATGAGCCTCCCTACTACCGGCCCCCGCCGGGATCCGAGCACGACGAGTACCTGCGCGCCCGGCGGGCCGCCCTGCACGGCTCGCTGCCCCGCCGGGTGGTCCGGGCGAAGGCGCTGGCACCTCCTGGGGAGGCGACCTTCGCCGAGCTGCTGTCGGGGTCCGGCAAGCAGGCCGTATCGACCACCATGGGCTTCGCCCGGCTGCTGCGAGCGCTGGTAAGGGATCCCTCGATCGGGCCCCGGGTCGTGCCGATCGTCCCGGACGAGGCGCGGACATTCGGCTTGGACGCCTTGTTCCGGGAGCTCAAGATCTACGCGCCCTCGGGCCAGCTGTACACGCCGGTGGATGCCGGGTTGCTGCTCTCCTACGCCGAGGCCCGGGACGGTCAGATCCTGGAGGAGGGGATCACCGAGGCCGGCTCGATGGCCGACTTCATCGCCGCGGGGACCGCTTACGCGACCGTGGCCACGACGATGATCCCATTTTTCATCTTCTACTCGATGTTCGGCTTCCAGCGGGTGGGGGACCTGATCTGGGCTGCGGGCGACATCCGGGCCCGGGGGTTCCTCCTTGGGGCCACCGCCGGGCGCACGACGCTGGAGGGGGAGGGGTTGCAGCACGACGACGGACATTCGTTGCTAGCTGCCTCGACTGTTCCCAACGTGGCTGCATACGACCCGGCATTCGCCTACGAGGTGGCACTGGTGGTGGCCGACGGCGTGCGGCGCATGGTCTCTGACCCGGCTGAGGACGTGATGTACTACCTGACCCTCTACAACGAGAACTACATCCAGCCAGCCCTGCCCGGTGGCAGCGAGGGGGACCGGATCAGGGAGGGCGTCTTGCGGGGGATCTACCGCTTCGCCAGCCCGGCACCGGTCGAGTCGGCGCCAGCTCGGGCCGGACGGGGAGGGAAGCCAGCGGCGGGGCGAGCGCCCGACCGAGCGCCCAGGCTGGCGAGCCTGTTGTTCTCGGGCTCCGCCTACCTGGCGGTGATGGAGGCCCGGGAGATGCTCTCCTCAGATTGGGGAGTGTCGGCGTCTGCCTGGTCGGTGACCTCCTACAAGGCCCTTCGGGAAGACGCGCTCGACGCCGAGCGTTGGAACCGCCTCCACCCTGGCCAGGCGCCCCGCACTCCCTACATCACCTCGGTGCTCGCCGACGCCGAGGGACCGGTGGTTGCGGTCAGCGACTACATGAAGGCGGTTCCCGACCAGGTGGGTCGCTGGATACCGGCCCACTTCACCCCCCTTGGGACCGATGGCTTCGGGCGAAGCGATACCCGCGCCGCCCTACGGCGGTACTTCGAGGTGGACGCGGCCCACATCGTGGTCGCGGTGCTCGCGGCCTTGGTGGAGACCGGGGAGGCCAAGCCCGAGGAGGTCGCCGACGCGATCTCACGCTACGGTGTGGACCCGGAGGCACCGGATCCCCGGACAGCGATATAGGGTCTGGGAGCGCGATGACACCCGCCACTCTCGCCCTTTCCGGTGACCCGACCGCGGACCAGCTGTTGGCCCGCGACCCCCTGGCCCTGCTGATCGGCATGGTGCTCGACCAGCAGATCCCGCTGGAGCGGGCCTTCAAGAGCCCTGCCGACCTGCGGGAACGGCTCGGCGCAGAGCTGGACGCCGGGGCTATCGCGGCAATGGATCCCTCGGAGCTAGCTCGCGTGTTTGCCGCCCCACCAGCGCTGCACCGCTTCCCCGCGTCGATGGCGGCACGGGTGCAGGCAACATGCGCTGTCGTGGCCTCGCGCTACGGCGGCCGGGCTGGAGATGTCTGGGGCACTGCGTCGACCGGGCCGGAGCTGTTGCGCCGGGTCAAGGCACTGCCGGGCTTCGGGGAGCAGAAGGCCCGCATCTTCGTGGCCCTGCTGGCCAAGCAGCTCGGCGTGAGGCCTCCCGGCTGGGAGGAGGCCGCCTCGCCCTTTGGAGCCGACGGCAGCTACCTGTCCGTGGCCGACATCGTGGACACAACGTCACTCGCCAAGGTGCGCGAGCACAAGGCCGCGATGAAGGCGGCCACCAAGGCGGGGGTTCGAGATCCCGAGTCGTAGCCCGTGGCGCCCCGATGGGATCTGGCGGACCGCCGTCTTTACCTGTGCACGGCGGACCGGACGAACCTGGCTGGCTTCGTCGCCGCTTGCATCATGGGTGGGGTTGACGTGGTCCAGCTGCGCGACAAGCGCCTCGATGCCCGGACGCTGTTGGTCCGGGCGTCGCTGGCCGTCCGGATCTGTCACGACCTGGGTGTCCCCTTCATCCTGAACGACCGGCCCGACCTCGCTCTGGAAGCCGGAGCCGACGGGGTCCACGTTGGTCAGGACGACGCCCCGGTGTCCCTGGCACGCCGGGTGCTCGGGCCAGACGCCATCGTCGGCCTGTCGACGCACTCGCCCAGCGAGTGCGATGCCAGCCTTGTCGAGCCAACAGACTACATCTCGGCTGGCCCGGTGGTCCCAACCCCCACCAAGCCAGGTCGCCAGGGCACCGGCTCGGGCTACGTCTCCTATGCGGCGGCACATGCAGGGCGGCCCGTGTTCGTGACGGGAGGAGTCAGCCCTGCGACAGTCCCCAGCCTGGCGGCGGCGGGTGCCCGGCACTTCGTGGTGGTCCGGTACCTGGGCAATGCCACCGACCCAGCGGCGGCGGCGCGCAAGCTGCGGCGGGTCGTCAACGAGGCGATCGAGGGGGCCGTGGCTCGTGCGAAGCCGGCATGACTGCCCGGATCGGAGTGATCGTGTTTCCAGGCAGCAACTGTGAGCACGACGTTGTGGCTGCGCTGGAGCGCCTTGGCGGGCAGGCCGAGCTGGTATGGCACAAGGAGACCTCCCTCGCCGACGTGGACGCGGTGGTGCTGCCCGGGGGTTTTGCCCACGGCGACTACCTACGGCCAGGGGCGCTCGCCCGCTTCTCGCCTGTGATGGACGCGGTGCGTGCGTTCGCCGAGGCGGGCGGGCCGACCATCGGGATCTGCAACGGGTTCCAGGTGTTGACCGAAGCTGGCCTCCTGCCAGGGGCCCTACAGAAGAACCGAGGGCTGAGGTTCATCTGTTCCACCGTGGCTGTGCGGGTCGAGTCGGCTCGGACGGTGCTGGGCGGGGCGCTTGGCACGGTCCTGCAACTCCCGATCAACCACTTCGAGGGCAACTACACCTGCGACCCCGAGACCCTGGCGGGGCTACGGGCGGAGGAGCAAGTTGTCCTGCGCTACGTGGACAACCCCAATGGCTCCACTGACGACATCGCGGGTATCTGCAACCGGCGAAGGAATGTGGTCGGCTTGATGCCGCACCCCGAGCGGGCTTGCGACCCCCTGTGCGGATCGGTCGACGGAGCTGTGCTGCTCCGCTCGCTGTTGAACTGCTGAACGCCGGTATCGTGACCGCATGGCCGACGAGGCGAATCCCGCCCCCGGGCCTGAGTCTTTGGCGCCTCCGGGCATTGGCGCGGCGCCTCCGGGACCCGGCGTGGCGCCTCCGGGCATTGGCGAGCTGCACAGAGCGCTCGGGCTCAGCGACGACGAGGCGGCCTCGATCGAGGGGATCCTCGGCCGGGCACCCAACCACCTTGAGCTGGCGATGTACGCAGTCATGTGGAGTGAGCACTGCTCCTACAAGTCGTCGGGCGTGCACCTTCGACGCCTACCGTCCAAGGCGCCACATGTCCTGGTCGGACCCGGCGAGAACGCCGGAGTGATCGACGCGGGGGACGGCGTGGCGGTCGCCCTGCGCATCGAGAGCCACAATCATCCTTCCGCCATCGAGCCCCACCAAGGTGCGGCAACTGGGGTGGGTGGCATCCTGCGGGACATCTTCACCATGGGAGCCCGGCCCATCGCCCTGATGGATTCGCTGCGCATGGGGCCCATCCAGGACCCCCACTCCAAGTGGGTCTTCGAGGGGGTAGTCAGCGGCATATCGGGGTACGGCAACGCAGTGGGCGTCCCCACGGTCGGTGGCGAGGTGGTCTTCGATCCATGCTACGCCGGGAACCCGCTGGTCAATGTGATGTGCGTCGGGGTGCTGCCGACCTCTCGGCTGGTCCTCAGCGCTGCATCGGGGGTGGGCAACCTGGCAATGCTGCTGGGCTCGTTGACCGGTCGTGACGGTATTGGGGGAGTGAGCGTCCTGGCTTCGGCCGCCTTCGGAGCGCAGGCCGGTGACGGGCAGCCCGCCAGCGCGATGGGTGAGGCTGAGTCCAAGCGCCCCAGCGTCCAGGTCGGCGACCCCTACGAAGAGAAACGTCTCATCGAAGCCTGCCTGGACCTTTACGACCGGGGCCTCGTGGTGGGCATCCAGGACCTCGGGGGAGCTGGCATCACCTGTGCCACCTGCGAGACCGCCTCACGCGGCGGGATGGGAATGGACGTGAACGTGGCCGCGGTCCCCCGTCGCGAGCCACACATGGCGCCATTCGAGGTGATGACCAGCGAGAGCCAGGAACGGATGCTGGCCATCGTTCGTCCGGAGCACCTGAGCGCGCTCAGGAAGGTATGTCAGCGCTGGGATGTACGAGCAACGGAGATTGGTCGGGTCACCGAAGGTGGACGCCTACGGATCCTCGAAGGCTGGCAGGGCGAGGTGCTCGCTGACGTACCGGCCGCCTCGCTCGCCGACGACGGCCCGCTCTACCACCGCCCACTGGCTCCTCCCGCCGACCTCGCCACCCGGAGGTCCGATGATCCTTCCACGCTGCCCCCCCCGATTGACTGTGGTGCCGATCTGTGCGCCATGCTGGCGGACCCGTCCTGGGTGTATCACCAGTACGACCATCAGCTGTTCCTCAACACGGTCATCGGTCCAGGGGACGACGCGGCGGTCCTGCGCCTCGCTGCCCCGGGCCTGGCCCCGACCGGAAAAGGGCTGGCCCTCACCACCGACGGCAACGCCAGGTGGTGTGCCCTGGACCCCCGCCGAGGCACAGCCATGGTGGTGGCCGAGGCCACCCTCAACGTCGCCTGCGTCGGAGCTCGCCCAGCAGCACTGGTGGATTGCTTGAACTTCGGCAACCCCGAGCACCCCGAGGTCATGTGGCAGCTCTCAGAAGCCATTGACGGCATGGCCGAAGCCTGCCACGCGCTCGGCCTCCCGGTGGTCGGCGGCAATGTGAGCCTGTACAACGAAAGCGCGGGACACGACATCGACGCCACGCCAGTTGTGGGGGTGGTAGGCCTGATCGAGCACCTCACCCGGCCCCCGCCGGGAGCCAGGCTCGTAGAGGGAGCGACCCTGCTGGTGTTGGGCGGGACCGGGCGCCCAAGCCTGGCCGGCTCACGCTGGGCCGCGCAGGTCCACGGCCACCGGGGAGGCACGCTGGCTCCGGTGGACCTCGAGGTTCACCGGGCACTGCTGGCCCTGGTGGCTGGCCTGGTTGGCTCCGCCGACCCCAGGATGGTCCTGGGCGTTCATGACGTGTCGGACGGGGGCCTGGGGGTAGCCCTGGCAGAGATGGCGCTGCGTTCGGGTGTGGGGTGTCGGGTGTCGGGTGTGCCCAGTCACGTAGAGCTATTCGCCGAGTCCCCAAGCCGGGTGGTAGTCTGCACTGGCTTGCCCGAAGCTGTGGGCGCGGCGGGCGATGCGGCCGGCGTCAGCTGGGCGTTGCTGGGCACCGCTGGAGGAGGATCTATCGTGGTCGAAGGGCTGTTGGACCTGCCGCTCGAGGCTGCGCTTTCAGCTTGGCGGGGCGCGATCCCCAACGAGATGGCCCCCGACGTGCGATCGTGAGCGTCGCGTTCGTCCTGCCTGGAGGGGCCAACTACGGGGCCATCCAGGTGGGCATGTTGAAGGTGCTGTCCAGGCAAGGCGTCGAGCCTGATCTCTTGGTGGGGACCTCGGTAGGGGCGGTCAACGCCACCTACCTCGGATTCCACGGAGGTTTGGCCGGGCTGGCTGACCTGGAGCAGATTTGGCTCCGGACCACGCGCCGGGTCACGTTCCCCATTCGCGCCGACGTGCTGGCACTAGGTTTGGCAGGCCGGCAGCGCAGCCTGTTCCCTGGCACAGCCCCGATCCGCTTCGTCACGCCACTGTTCGGTGGCCGCCAGCTGGAGCAAGCCATTCCCCAGGTGGCGGTGGTGACGACCGACGCGTCCTCCGGTGAGGCCGTGGTGCTGACAGAGGGCCCAGCGCTGCTTGCGGTGGTCGCCAGCATGGCGATGCCTGGGCTCTTCCCCCCGGTCGCCCTCCAAGGGCGCTGGCTGGTGGACGGTGCCATCTCCGCAGACATGGGCATCTTCCAGGCCGAGGCGCTGGGCGCCACGACCATCTATGTCCTGTCCACCAGGCCACCCACCGCCGGTCGAGAACCACCGAACGGCGCCTTGGCGATGCTGATGCGAGCCGCTGGGCTGCTGGAGGACCGCACCAACAACTACGCCTTGGCCGACGTGGGGACCCGTAGGGAGTTGAAGGTGATCCCGGCGCCCGATCTCGGCGTCGACCTGCTGCCTTACGACTTCCGGCGGACCGCTGAGCTGATCGCCCGGGGTCAAGCCGCCGCCGAAGGCTTCTTCAAGCAGGCTTGACGAGCAGGAAGGGATACTTGGACCAATTTTCCGGTCGACCTCCAACCACTTTTGCAGGCGGCCCGAAGTCAGGTCTCGGCCAGATCGTTCAGCACCGCCAGGTAGCGGTCGGCGAAACGATTTGCCGCGCCACGGTCCAGCACCGGGTAGCGACAGCGAAATGACAGATGGAGCTGGCCCGCTGTCGTAGCTGCGCCGACAGACAGCCCGCACGGCATCCGGGCTGGCGCGGAGAACCACAGGCCGGTGGTGGCACCGGCATCGGGACCAAACGTGGGCGGATCCGAGAGTAGGCCGAGATTCGAGATGAGGGCCGTGTCCACGAGGCGGTTCCCGGTCAACCAGAGCAGCTGCGATACCGACTCCTTCAACAGAGCTGGGAGCTTGTTGGAGCGGGCAAGAAGCTCGATGAGCGCAGCGCCCCGGCCGCAATCCTTGATCCGCTCCGTCTGGGCGACCACCGTTTCGAGCACTGCAGCTGCGCTGAGCTGATCACGCCGGTTGGTCAGGGTTCGAGACATCAGAACGAAATTGGTGACGATGTCGTCGCGCCAGCTCGTGGGGCGCAGGTTGAGCGGCATCAGCACGCTGATCCGACGGGATGGGGCGCGATGGGAGTAGTTCCACTTCCAGATGGCGATGTGCAAGGCGGCAACCAGCTTGTCGTTCACGGTCCCCGGCCCGCCCGAAGCGGTCAGCCGCGCGGTGTCGGCCACTGACAAAGAACGGTGGACGATCAGGTACCCAGGCCTGACAGCTCCGCCGTCCGGGGAGAGCCGAGTCGGTGGCCGAGCCAGGTCGGCAGCCTTGCCAGCCAGCACCCGGCTTCGTTGCGTTCGGATCCTGGGGTCGTCGGTCCCCAGGGTGCCGGTGACATCGCGTGCTTCGCTCAGCGCCACTGCGGGCGCTGGGTCGAGCGCGCCGGTATAGGCCCTGGCGACGGATTGCATCAGGCGCAGGCAACCAAACCCATCGAAGGCCGTGTGGTTTGCGTTGAGCAGGAGCCGGTCCCCGCCAGCATGACGGGCGAGGCGGAGCCGAAATGGTGGCGATTCAGCCAGCGGGACGTCGATGCTCTGCAAGCGGTCACGGATCTCGTCGAGCTGAGCCTCGTCAGCATACTCCAAGATCTGTAGCGGGTCCAGCTCGGCCCCCTGGGTGACCTGCCAGAGATACTGCCGGTCGAAGGGACGGGAAGGCACGAGCCGAACCCGGGCCATCGGGTGGCGCTCCAGCGCAACCCCGATCGCCGTCCGAAGCCGCTGCTCCTCGAGCTGTCCTGCGAACGCCAGCTCCACCTCGATGCTCCAAGGAGCAACGGGATGATTCAGCGCATGAATCACCTCGTCGACCAGATTGAGCGGGAGGCGCTCGTCGAGCAGCGTCATGGTGTGCGTTCGACGCGGACCGCCGAGCAGGATGGCCCGGCCCCCGGCTCGGCCCGGCGCACCCGCCCGCCCGCACCCCAACCCCCCGCAGCCCGGCCCCCCGCAGCCCGACCCCCCGCAGCCCGACCCCCGCAGCGCTGCCCCGCCGGGCGGTCAGGGCAGCCAGTGCCCCGTCC
>JAVKSL010000044.1:0-24478 GCA_039583695.1 Acidimicrobiales bacterium
CCTGCCCGCCTCGCCCCGCCGGGCCGCCACCGCCCTGCCCGCCTCGCCCCGCCGGGCCGCCACCGCCCTGCCCGCCTCGCCCCGCCGGGCCGCCACCGCCCTGCCCGCCACCCGATCCCGCCGGGCGCACCCCGCTGCCTGGGTAGCTCTCGATCACCCGGAACGGGCGCACGTCGCTCAGCGGAGCCGGCTCACCTGCATCTCCCAGCCTCTGTCCCGTGGCAGCCCGACCAAGGGCCGCCAATCCCGGATTGCCGCTCGAGGACCGTTGCGGCCCGTCACCCTCAGGAATCCCCCCTGGAAGGCGGTCCCTGGCGCCGACGGCTCGGGCCGCCGCTGCACTGCGCACAGCAGAGTCAGTAGCGTCCTTGCCGCGGCGCCATCGGGGGGGCGGCTTGGCCTTGTCGGGCGGTCCTGCCCTCCGGGCCTCTGCATACGGATCAGAAGGTTCGGTCACTGCTCGTCCAACTCCTCGGCGGTCATCAGCACTGCACGCGCCTTGGACCCCTCCGACGGTCCTACCACCCCCCGGCGCTCGAGCAGGTCCATGAGACGCCCAGCTCGTGCAAAGCCTACCCTAAGCTTTCGCTGAAGCATCGACGTGGAACCCAATCCCGATCTGACCACCAGATCCATCGCTTGGGCCAAGAGCTCGTCGTCATCGCCGGCAGCACCTCCCCCTCCCCCACTCGGGGCGTCCTCGCCCTCGACTCCCGCGACATAGCGGGGCTCGCTCAACCGGCGCCAGTGGGCCACAACGGCCCGCACCTCGGCCTCGCTCACCCAGGGGCCCTGGATGCGCCGGGGCGTCGAGGACGACGACGTCAGCAACAACATGTCCCCCTTGCCCACCAGGCGCTCCGCTCCTGGCTGATCGAGGATCACCCGGCTGTCGGCGAGCGACGACACCGAGAAAGCCAGCCTGGACGGGATGTTCGCCTTGATGACCCCGGTGATGACGTCGACCGACGGGCGCTGGGTCGCGATCACCAGGTGGATACCCACTGCCCGGGCCATCTGCGCGATACGGCAGATCGACTCCTCCACGTCCCGAGCCGCCACCATCATCAGGTCGTTCAGCTCGTCGACCACCACACAGATGAACGGCAACGCCTCGGGCGGGGGCTGATCCCGACCCCTGGCCGGTCCCGCAACATCCGCCACCACCTGGTTGTAACCGGTGATGTCCCGCACTCCGATCTCGGCCAGCAGGTCGTAGCGCCGCTCCATCTCGTGCACCGCCCAGGACAGGGCATTGGCCGCCCGCTTGGGGTTCACCACCACTTGGGTAAGCAGGTGCGGCAGCCCGTTGTAGGCGCCCAGCTCCACCCGCTTGGGGTCCACCAGGATCAGGCGCACCTGCTCGGGAGTGGCCCTCATCAGGATCGACGTGAGCAGGCTGTTGATGCAACTGGACTTCCCCGCCCCGGTGGCCCCCGCTATCAGGATGTGGGGCATGTCGGCCAGGTTCGACAGGACCGCCCGCCCGGCGATGTCGCATCCCATCGCCACCTCCAGTGGGTGCTTCGCCCGCCTGGCCTCCTCCGAGCCCAAGATGTCGGCCAGCGCCACCAGCTGGCGGTTGCGGTTCGGCACCTCCACCCCGATCGCCGAGCGCCCCGGGATCGGTGCCAGGATTCGCACGTCGGGCGAGGCCATGGCGTAGGCGATGTCCTTGGACAGGCTGGTCACCCGGGCCACCTTGACCCCGGCGCCGAGCTCCAGCTCAAAGCGGGTCACGGTCGGCCCGACGGTCATGCCCACCAGCCGGGTCTCGACCCCGTGGGCGGCCAACGCCCGCTCCAGCACCCCCCCGTCGGCCGCCAGCGCCTTGCGATCCACCGTCAGCGCCCGCCCAGGCCGCAACAAGCTCATCGGCGGCAGCTTCCAAGCTCCCTGCAGCTTTGGAGAAATTGAGCTCTGCACAGGCTCGGCCTCCGTGCCCTCTTGATCACCGGGAGCCCGCTCACCTACCTCCCCGACAGCTTCGGCCCCCTCCTCCTCCAGGGTAGGGACGTCCTCCACGGGAGCGGGGGCAACACTCACCAAAGGCGCCAACCTCTTCGCCTTACGGCGCCGCTCGACCAGCCCAGCGAGCGCCCCACCCAGCCCGGCGAGCGCCCCACCCAGCCCGGCAAGCGCCCCGCCAAGCCACCTCGCCCCGGCCAGCACAGCCCGGCCGAGCGCTCGAATCCCCAGCCAAGCCAGGGTCGCGGTCCGCCGAAAGCTAAGCCCGCCGAGCAGGGCCAAGCCAGCGGCCATCACCACCACCCCCACCAGAGCCGCGCCGGGAACCCCGATCATGGCCCTGGCCGGCTCGGCCAGGCCGGCTCCTACCAAGCCTCCCACACCTCGCAAGACACCCAGCGGCCTGGTGAGCTTGGGGTGCCCACCGGCCAGGGCGAGCAGGCCGGCCAGGGCGACGCAGGCCAGGGCCAAGCCAATGCACAGGCTCGCCGGGCTCGCCGGGCTCGCCGGGCTCGGGGCATCTGGCTCCTCGGATACCGGCCGAAATCCCCGGTGCGCCTTCACAGCCAGCACTGTGCCAAGGACCACCAGCCCAGCCGGAACGAGCACCCGGGCCCATCCCACCAGGTCCCCAAGCGCGCGGTTGGCGACGCTTCCTACCGGGCCGAGAGCGGGGGAGCCGAAGGGAGCTGAGTAGACAGCCAGACCCGCCATCAGGCCGAGAAGTATCGCCAACGCTCCCCAAATCTCGTGGCTCAGGTTGCCCAGCGCGTGCAGCAGGGCATGGCCGAGGCGTAAAGCTCGGCTCGGCTGGGGCATGGGGGCACGGGGAGGGCGGCGGCGCGGAGCACTCACCGGGCGCCTTGCGGGGGGGCGCCGCGGGGAAGTGGGCACGGGTCGGTGGGACGCCGGTCTCGATCTCGCCTTGGATTGGTTCACAACAAGCACAAAGCTAACACTGTCAACAGTGGTTATGCCTTCTTTACGCCTCCAGAACCAAGGGGACGATCATCGGGCGGCGGTGAGTCTTGTCGCTGACGAAGCGGCCCATAGCCCGACGGATGTTGCGCCTCATCGTCTCGACGTCGGTGGCGCCCTTTCCCGCCGCCTCGCTCACCGCAGCCAGCACGACGGCCCGGGCCTCCCCACCCAGGGCCTCGGCCTCGGGGGCATGAACCCATCCCCTGGTGATGATCTCGGGCCCGGTCACCACCTCACCAGTGCGGGCGTCGATGCCGACGACCACCACGACCATACCTTCCTCGGCGAGCACCTGGCGATCGCGCAGCACCCCGTGGCCCACGTCCCCCACGGTTCCGTCCACGAAGAGGTACCCTGCCGGGACCTCACCCGCGAACGCGATTCCCTCGTCTCCGACGGTCACGACGTCGCCGTCCTCGCACAGCAGGACGTTCTCCTCGGCGACACCCATGAGCACAGCCAGGCGGGTGTGGTTGAACAGGTGGCGGAACTCGCCGTGGACCGGGATGAAACAATCGGGCCGGGCGACCGCGAGCATGGTCTTGAGCTCCTCGGCCTTGGCGTGCCCGCTGGCGTGAACCTCGGCGACCCCGGTGTGCACCACCTCGGCGCCGCGGCGATACAGCCCGTCGATGACCCGGCTCACCGCCGCCTCGTTGCCCGGGACAGCGTGGGAGCTCATGATGACCACGTCGGACGGGCCCACAGTGAGCCAGCGGCTCTCGGCGGCAGCCATGAGGGCGAGCGCGGACATCGGCTCGCCCTGGGAGCCGGTCGAGATCACGCAGATGCGCTCGGGCGCGAGGCGGCCGATGTGCTCGATGTCCACCATGGCGGACTCAGGGATGCCGAGCAGGCCGAGCTTTCGGGCGAGAGCGACATTCTTGGCCATCGAGCGCCCGAGGGTGGCGACCTGGCGGCCCGAGGCGATGGCTGCATCGGCAATCTGTTGGACCCGGTGGATGTGGGAGGCGAAGCAGGTGGCGATGATCCGGCGGTGGCGGTGAGTCACGAACAGCTGGCGCAGGACCACCCCGACCTCCGACTCGCTCGGGGTCGCGCCTGGCTCCTCGGCGTTGGTGGAGTCGGACAGCAGCAGGCGGATCCCCGGGCCGCTGGCGAGGGCGCCGATGCGGGCCAGGTCGGTGAGGCGGCCGTCGACCGGGGTGAGGTCCAGCTTGAAGTCCCCCGTGTGCAGGATTACACCCTGGGGAGTGTGAAAGGCCGTGGCGAAGCCGTTGGGGACCGAGTGGGTGACCGGGATGAACTCCACGTCGAAGGGCCCGATGCGCCGGCGCTCCCCGTCTTGCACCTCGACCATGGTGACCCGGCTGAGCAGCCCAGCCTCCTCGACCCGGTTACGGGCCAGACCTAGGGTGAGCCCAGAGCCGTAGACGGTGAGCTCGAGATCCCGCAGAAGGAACGACAACCCACCGGTGTGGTCCTCGTGCCCGTGGGTGAGGATCACGCCCTCGATGCGATCGGCGTTGTCCCGCAGGTAGGTGAAGTCAGGCAGGACCAGGTCGATGCCTGGCATCTGCTCATCGGGGAACATGAGCCCGCAGTCGAGCACCAGTATGCGCCCATCGACCTCGACGCAGGCGCAGTTGCGGCCGATCTCGCCGAGCCCACCGAGAAAGACGATGCGTACGGGCTCAAGCACGGGCGTTGGTGGGAGTCGGGGGCGGTCTACGGGGCCGGGGGCAGGGTGGCGCCGGGCACGAGGCCGGGGGCATCGCATTTTGGGCGATCTTGACCTCATACGTGCCAAGGTTGCCCAAGCTACGTTCGAGCGGGACGGTTTGGGTCACGGTCTTGCGGTCTCGAGGCCGGCCAGCACCGACCGGGCCCGGTCCTCGAGCCCGTCCGGCTCGGGACCCATCGGGGGCCGGCATGAGCCACCCGGCAGGCCGAGGACCCGGAGCATGGCCTTGGTGGGAACCGGGTTGGGTGCCTCGTCGCCGGTCTCGAACGCGTAGGAGTCGATCAGGCGCGCGTTCATGGCCCGGGCCGCGCCGACATCCCCCTTGGCGAAGCTGGCCAGCATATCACCCGTCTGGACCCCTGCCCAGTGGGTGGCCACGCCGATCACCCCGCACGCCCCGACAGCCAGGAGGGGCAGGGTCATCGCGTCGTCGCCGCTGTAGAGCTCGAAGCCGTCCGGGGCGGCTGCCAGAAGGGCTGCGGAAGCTGCGGGGTTGCCGGCGGCATCTTTCACGGCGACGATATTGGCAGAGCTATGGGCCAGGCCCAGGAGGGTGGGCGTGTCCACCTTGCGCCCGGTGCGCACGGGGATGTCGTAGATGATCACCGGCAGGTCGGTGGAGGCCGCGATGGCGGCGAAGTGCGCGGCCATGCCGGCCTGGGAAGGGCGTGAGTAGTAGGGGGCGACGACCAGGGCTGCGGCGGCGCCAGCGGCTCGGGCAAGCCGGGTGAGGTGGATCGAGTGAGCCGTGTCGGCGGTCCCCGAGCCGGCCAGCATCGGTATGGTGACCGCCTCGGCAACGGCACGCCACAGATCGGATTTCTCGCTGTCGGAAAGGACCGGGGCCTCCCCTGTGGTCCCGGCCACCACCAGGCCATCGCTGCCGTGATCAGCCAGCCACCGGGCCAGGGTCGCAGCCCCGTCCAGGTCCAGGGTCCCGTCGGGAGCGAAGGGTGTGGCCATCGCGGTGAGGACGGCGCCAAATCGGCCGGGCACAGAGCTGGGCAGGGGTCCGTGACGTGGCATCGCCCGCCACGTTACCGGCCCTACGGACAAGGCGGCGGCGTGCCGGATGCCTGCCTGAAGCCCGCCGGGATCGGCGCCTTCAGCAGCACCAGGTTAAAACTGGAAGCGATTGCGCTTAGCGCGCTTTTCGGTGCATAACTGCAACCGCTTCCAGTCGGAGGCGGGTCAGGGCCCTCATACGGTGGCGCCATGCCCGAGAGCGTACGAGCGCTGAGCCCCGGGGAAGCCTGCCGTCTCCCTCCCACGGTCAGGGCAATCCGGGTACCCCTTGACTCATTGCTCACCCCGACCGACGTCCTGAGGGCCGCCGCCCGCGACGGCGAAGCGTTTGCCCTAACGGGCAAGTGGACCGGTGGCGGTGCACTCGTCGGCTCTGATCCGTTGGTGGTGATCGAAGGCTCGGACGACCCATTTGGAGTCCTCGACCATCAACCCAGCCTCACCGAGGCTGAGCCCGACACAGTGGGTGGAGGGTGGATCGGCTACCTCGGGTACAGGCTCGGATCTACAATAGAGCGGGTCCCGCTGGGGCTGCGCAGACCCGACCCGCCCCCTGGCTTGATGCTCGGCTTCTACGATCATCTCCTGCGCTACGAGGCGGCAACGAGTCGGTGGTGGTTCGAAGCCCTGTGGTCAGATGAGCAGGCGACGCGGCTGGACGCTCGCTTGCAGCGATGGAGGCGTCGCCTCATGGAGCCCCCGCCCGAGCGAGGCGAGTACCACTGCGGGTTGTTCGCCCCGGCCGCCCGGCCGGAGGCCCATCTTCTCGCCGTCGCCCGGGCCATCGAGCACATCCGTTCGGGGGACGTGTACCAGGTCAACGTCTGCCTGAGCCTTTGCGCTGAGCTCAAAGGAGATTCCCTCGAGGCGTGGTGCACCGGAGTCGAGCACCTGGCTCCTGCCTATGGCGCCTACCTCGGATATGCCGGTCTCTCTGTCGCCAGCTTCTCCCCCGAGCTGTTCCTGCGCAGGCGGGGTTCGGAGGTCCTCACGTCCCCGATCAAGGGGACTGCCGCCGCCGGGCCCGTTGGGGCGCAACGCCTGGCCAGCTCGGTCAAGGACCGGGCTGAGAACGTGATGATCGTCGACCTGATGCGAAACGACCTGGGGAGAGTGTGTGGCTTCGGCAGCGTGCAGGTAAGTGATATGTGCCGGGTCGAGAGCCATCCGGGCGTGTGGCACCTCGTGTCCGACATTGTCGGCGAGCTGCGGCCAGGGGTCAGTGACGGGGACGTCCTGCGCGCCACCTTCCCGCCTGGATCGGTCACTGGGGCGCCAAAGGTCCGGGCTATGGAGCTCATCGCCGCGCTGGAGGCAGAGTGCCGCGAGGTGTACACGGGATGCTTGGGCATCGCCAGCCCGGCCTCGGGACTCGAGTTGAGCGTCGCCATTCGCACGTTGGAGATCTCCGGCGGGACTGCCCGTCTGGGAGTCGGGGGAGGCATCGTGGCCGACTCGGACCCGAAGGCGGAGATGGAGGAGTGCTTCACCAAGGCCGCTCCCCTGCTTGCCGGCATCGGAGCCCGGCTGGAGCCTGCGCCGCTCGTCAAGCGTTCCGAGCGATCAACCCCGGGACGGTCGGTGCTGGGGAGGGTTGCCGAACCAGGCTCTTCCCGCAGGCCGGACCCTGCGCTCGGCGTGATTGAGACCGTCCTCGTCCTCGCAGGACGTCCGGTGGCCCTGGAGACCCACCTGGCGCGGCTGGCCACGAGCGTGACCGCGCTGTACGGAGCACGCCTGCCGGCGACCCTCGGAGCAGTGGTGGTCGACCGGGCTGCTGGTAAAGAGGGAGCGCAGCGGCTGCGCATACTGGCTACCCCCAGACGCGGCTCCGGGCTGGAGCTGGAGCTCTGCTTCGAACCAGCCCACCAAGTGCTGGAACAGCGGCCAGGCCCACCGATCGGTTTGATTGCAGTCGAGCTGGCAGGGGGTCTGGGGGAGCATAAGTGGCAGGACAGGAGGATCCTTGCCGACCTGCGCAGCGAGAGGTCCGGCGATCAGCTCCTCCTGGTGGAGCCCGACGGCACAGTCCTGGAGGCCGAACGGGCAAATGTGCTCGCCATCTACGGCAACCTTCTCCGTACCCCGCCGGCCGACGGCAGGATCTTGGCCGGCACGACCCGCGACGCCGTGCTGCGGGTCGCGAGTCGCTCCGGGATGGAGGTCTCCTGCAAGCACCTCGACCTCGAAGGCCTGGCGTCGGCTGACGAGGTGTTCCTGACTTCCTCAATATCAGGAGTCCTGCCGGTAAGAGCGCTCGACGGACGCCACTGGGAGGCCCCAGGGCTACGCACGAATCAGCTCGCAGACCGCTTGTGGGCATTTGCTCGGGCTTCCCGCCACCCGCGGTAAGGGCCTTGAAATACCTGCCCAGAAACCCTCGTGCCGAGCTGGTCAGACCTCGGTCAGACCTCGGTCAGCCGACCCGTCTTGTCGTCGTAGACGAACCCGCGCACCTTGTCCTTCTTGGGAAGGAACGGGCTGGCGGCGATGCGACCCAAAGACTGGCGCACATCGGCGGTCGAGTCAGGGAAGGCCTCGGATGCCCAGGGGGGGCGCACGCCTGTGTCCGCCTCGATCTGGTTGGCGAACTCGTCACTCTTGAAGGTGCGCATCCCGCAGTCGGCGTGGTGGACCAAGATGACCTCCTCGGTCCCGAGCAGGCGCTGAGAGATCGCCAGGGAGCGGATCACGTCGTCGGTGACTGCACCACCCGCGTTGCGGATGACGTGACAGTCGCCCTCAGTCAGGCCAAAGATCCCATAGGGGTTGACCCTGGCATCCATGCAAGCCACGATCGCCACACGCCGCCCGGGGGGCATGGGGAGGTCCCCCTTGTCGAAGCTCGAGGCATATGCCTCGGCATTACCCAAAAGCTCGTCGGTCACGGTCACGCGGGTTCCCTTCCGTAGTCGGTCGTCGGTCGCAATTGCCGACCAATCTAGTCAGGAATTGGCTGGCCGTCAAGGCCAAGCAGGGAGTCTATGCCCAACGTCAGGCCGGGGCACCGAGCCACCGATCGCACCGCTAGGAGGACCCCGGGCATGAACGAGGTCCGGTCGTAGGAGTCGTGGCGGATCGTGAGGCTCTGACCAGCTGTCCCGAGCAGCACCTCCTGGTGGGCCACCAGGCCCCTGAGGCGCACCGAGTGCACCCGCACCCCGCCCGGCCCCACAGCTCCTCGCGCGCCCGACAGGACCTCATGACGGGTGGGGTCGCGGGCTAGCTCACCCACCCCCGCAGCCGAGCGAGCTGCCGAGATGCGCTGCGCGGTATGCACCGCAGTACCCGAGGGTGCGTCCACCTTGGAGTCATGGTGCAGCTCGATGACCTCGATCGAGTCCATGTGGGGCGCGGCCAGCTCGGCAAAGCGCATCATGAGGACCGCGCCTATGGCGAAGTTCGACGCCAAGATGCAGTTGGCGCTCCCGCCGGGTCCGAACAGCTCCCCCAATCGGGTGACATCCTCCTGGGACAGCCCAGACGTCCCCACAACGGCGTGGATCCCGTCCGCAGCACACGCCACCAGGTTGGCCATGGCGCTCCCGGCGCTGGTGAAGTCCACGGCCACCTCCGCCCCGGCCTCCACGAGGGAGTTCGCTGATCGAGCGAGCACCAGCCCGGTGCCACTGAGGCCAGCTGCCTCATCGAGGGCGGTGCCAGCCAGGCGAGGATCCACAGCGCACACCAGCTCCAGGTCGCCAGCTTGGCTGATCGCCCGGCACACGGTCGCTCCCATCCGCCCCCCGGCCCCGAGAACCCCGACGCGCATTTTCGCAGGCTAGCTCCATTCGGGCAACCCCCGGACGTTCGGGCGGCAACCTCTCAGCAACCCTCGCTAGCCAACCTGGATCTCATCAAGGTCCTCCACGCTGAACGGGCCCACCACCGCCAGTGTCCTGGACCCGCCGAGAACCAGATCGGCAGCTCGGTGAACGTCTTCCAGTGTGACCGCCTCCATCCGGGCCACCAGCTCCTCCACCACCAGCACCTCGCCGTGCAATAGCTGGCTACGACCGATCCGGCTCATCCGGGCAGCAGAGTCCTCCAGGGCCAGAAGGCTCTGGGCGCGCAGGTACCCTTTTGCCAACGCCAGCTCAGCGGGCGTGATGCCGTCGGCCACCATCCGGTCGAGCTCCTCACGCAAAAGACTGAGGACCTCGGGGACCTTGCCTGGCGCCGTGCCCACATAGACCGAGAGCGCCCCGCAATCGTCGTAGGCCACCCGGTCCGAGAACACCGAGTACGCCAGGCCGCGCCGCTCCCGAATCTCCTGGAAGAGTCGGCTCGACAGGCCACCACCCAGCACGTGGTTGACCACGTCCAGGGCGTGACGCATGGCATTGTCCCGCCCAGGGCTGCGCATAGCGACCACCAGGTGAGCTTGTTCGGTGGGCCGGGAGTCCACCACGAGAGGCCGAAGCTCGCTCGATGGCTCAACCCGAACGGGTCGCTGCCCTCCACCAGTCTCGGGGAGGCGGGATGCAAGTCCCTCGACCACCAGGTCGTGATCCAGGTGGCCAGCCACCGACACGACCATGTTCCCGGGCCGATAGTGGTGATCGAAGAAGGCACGGATCTGGTCAGGGCCCATGGCGCACACGCTGGCCTCGTCACCCAGCACGTCCCTGCCCAGTGGGTGCCCCGGGAAAAGCGATTCGGACGACAGCTCGTGGACCAGGTCGTCAGGCTCGTCCGCGTGCATGAGGATCTCCTCGAGGATCACATGACGCTCGGCGTCCACCTCCCCAGGGCGCAGCGCTGGCCGGGACATGATGTCACACAGGACATCCAGGCCGAGATCCAGCTTGTCCGCCAGCAACCGCACGTAGAAGCCGGTGTACTCACGGGTGGTGAAGGCGTTCATCTCTCCACCGACCGCGTCGACGGCCTCGGCGATGTTGCGGGCACTGCGACTCTCCGTGCCCTTGAAGAGCAGGTGCTCGAGGAAGTGCGAAGCGCCGGCCTCCCCGTCGGGCTCGTCCCTGCCTCCCGTGCCCACCCAGAACCCGACGCTGGCCGAGGCCACGTCACTCATCGCCTCGGTGACCACGACCATGCCACTGTCGAGGCTCGCCGTTCGGATTGTCATAGGCTGGCTCTCAGCGAGGAGCGGGTGCTCAGCGCCGTCCAGACCGACCAGGGTTACGACGTGGGCCCCGATCTCCGGAGTCACGTCCGGCCTCCCCCGCTCGACCGCTGCCACCTGGGCTGCCTCCTCGTCCTGGCCCGCCCCCGGCACCTGCACCGGGCGCAGGGCCGAGGTTCCCAAGCTCGCGCTCGATCTCGGCCTCGAAAGACGCTTCGAACGAGACCGCCGGGCGCGCTCCCGACTGGGGCCGGTCCTGCGGTGTCCTTGGACTCCCCCGATCTCCCCGGTCACCCCGATCACCCCGGTCACCCCGGTCACCCCGTCCGGACTCACGCGGGCGCCGGTCTCGACCGCCCTCACCAGACCCACCGCCCCGGCTGCCACCGCCAGATCCGTTGCCAGGCCCTCCTGAGCCCACCACATCCTCTCCCCCGACCAGCGAGAGCGACACTTTCCCCTGCGGGTCGATGTCATCCACCTTGACCTCCAGCTCCTGGCCCAGGTTGACCACATCCTCGACCCGCTCTACCCGGCGGCCCTGGCCGAGCTTGGAGATGTGAAGCAACCCATCCCTACCTGGCAGGATGTTCACGAACGCCCCGAACTTGGTCACGCTTACCACCTTGCCCGGGTAAGTGGACCCGATCACCGCGGCCGGCGGGTCCAGGATCATCTCGATGCGCCGTCGGGCCTCAGCCACGGCATGACCATCCAGGGCACCAATGGTGACCGTCCCAACCAGGTCGTCGTCATCGATGTTGATGTCGGCACCCGTGTCAGCCTGCAATGCGTTGATCATCTTGCCCTTGGGGCCGATGATCTCGCCAATCTTGTCGAGGGGAACCTCGAAGCTGATGATCTTCGGCGCGTTCTCCTTGACCTCCGGCCGCGGCTCGGCGATCGCCGCGTACATGACCTCGAGTATGCGCATCCGGGCATCACGCGCCTGGTGAAGCGCATGGCCCAACACATCCGCTGGCAGCCCGTCGATCTTGGTGTCCAGCTGCAAAGCAGTAACGAACTCTGATGTGCCTGCCACCTTGAAGTCCATGTCGCCAAACGCGTCCTCCGCCCCCAATATGTCGGTGAGCGTCGTGTAGCGGCCCTCGGCGAACACCAGGCCCATGGCGATGCCCGCCACCGGCGCCTTGATCGGGACTCCGGCGTCCATCAGCGAGAGAGTCGAGCCACAGACCGAGGCCATCGACGTCGAGCCGTTCGAGGACAGCACGTCGGACACCAGACGGAGCGTGTAGGGAAACTCGTCCATCCGGGGTATGACCGGGAACAAGGCCCGCTCGGCGAGCAGGCCGTGGCCGATCTCGCGCCGCTTGGGCCCCCGCATGAAGCCAGTCTCACCAGTCGAGTACGGAGGGAAGTTGTAGTGGTGCATGTAGCGCTTGGTCTCGACCACCCCAATCGTGTCCAGGAGCTGGTTCATCCTCGGCATACCCAGGGTGGTGACGTTCAGCACCTGGGTCTCGCCCCGCTCGAACAGGGCCGAGCCGTGGGCAGTTGGCAGGATGTCCACCTCGGCGGACAGCGGGCGAATGTCGGTGGGCCCCCGCCCGTCGATCCGGATGCCCTCCTCGACGATCCGCCGGCGGACGAGACGCTTGGTCAATGACCGTATCGCGGCCTTGATCTCCTTCTCGCGGCCCTCGAGCTCTGGACGGGCGGCAAGAGAGGCCATGACCTCGGCCCCCGCGGCCTCGAGCGCTGCGGCCCGATCGGCCTTGCCATCCACGGCATTGGCCTGCGACAACGCACCCTCTCCGAGCGAGGTCACCGCCTCCCACACGTCGGTGCCGTAGTCGCTCTGCTCCACGAAGCTGATCGCCGGCTTGCGTCCCCCCGTGGCGACCACGAGCTCGCGCTGCAGCGAGATGGACTCGGCTATCCAGGTCTTGGACGCTTCGAGCCCCTCCGCGATGACGTCCTCGGTGACCTTGGGGGCGCCGGCCACGTAGTAGTCCCACGCGTGCTCGGTCCCGCCCGCCTCGACCATCATGATCGCCACGTCCTCGGTCCCGTCGGGACCGGGGATCGCCCGCCCCGCCACCACTAGCTCGAAGGTCGACTCCTCACCCTCTGACCAGGTGGCATGGGGGAGCCAGCGGCCCTGCGTCGAGTACGCAACTCGCACTGCGCCAATCGGCCCGTCAAACGGGATTCCCGAGACCATCAGCGCAGCCGAAGCGCCGTTGATCGCCAGCACGTCGTGCGGGTTGACCTGGTCGGCCCCCAGGACGGTGGCCACCACGTGGACCTCGTTGCGAAACCCCTCGGGGAACGACGGCCGCAAAGGCCGGTCGATCAGCCTGGCGTTCAAGATGGCCTGGTCGGTAGCCCGACCCTCCCGGCGAAAGAACGACCCGGGGATCTTCCCCGCGGCGTACATCCGCTCCTCGACATCCACGGTCAAGGGGAAAAAGTCGACCCCCTCCCGCACGGACCTGGCAGCCGTGGCCGCAACCAGCACCACCGTGTCACCCAGGCGGGCAAGCACTGCCCCATCTGCCTGGCCTGCAAGCTTGCCGGTGGAAAAGGACAGCGTTCGATCGGTCCCGCTCACGGGAGCCGATACTGAGATGGCGTCCGCCATGCTCACTCCTGACGTATAGGGCGGCCACCGGACCAGTTCCCAGTCGTCGAGCGCCCGAGGGAGCCTCGGGTGATCGGCGACTGGCAGCTGGGCTCAGGTGCCGCCGGTGTTGGCGAGAGAAGCGGTGGCTCCTCCCGGATTGAACTGAGGTGACCGCGTCCGGGCTCGCGACGCTCAGCGCCTGATGCCGAGCCGGGCGATGATCGCCCGGTAGCGCTCGACATCGTTGGCCTTCACGTAGTCCAGCAGGCGGCGGCGGCGCCCGATCATCTGCATCAAGCCTCGCCGGGTGTGGTGATCGCCCTTGTGCATCTTGAGGTGCTCAGTCAGGTGGTTGATCCGCCCGCTCAGCAGCGCAATCTGCACCTCGGGCGAGCCAGTGTCACTCTCGTGAAGGCGATGCTCGGCGATCGTGGCTGTCTTGTCTGGCATGCTTGGCTGATACCTCGCTGGGCTGCTCGTCGAATGGTGCGGCGTTGGCCCCCATACTAGCCGCAACTTCGGCTTGGCAGGCTCCTACGCTGGCGCCATGCCTCCGGAGGGTCCCGAGCGGCTGCGCGTCACCCGTAGCTGCGCCATCCCATTGGCGGAGCTGGCCTGGCGATACAGCACAAGCGGAGGCCCCGGCGGCCAGCACGCCAACCGCTCCCAGACCCGCGCCGAGGTCAGCTTCGACATAACCGCGTCGGCGGCCCTCGGCCCGCACCAGCGCGCCAGGCTCCTGGAGCGCCTCGGCCCGACGGTGCGGGCCTCGGCCTCCGACGAGCGCTCCCAGCTGCGCAACCGCGAGCTCGCCCTCGAGCGCCTCCGGGCCAAGCTCGCAGATGGCCTCCGGGTAGAGCCCGCCCGCCACCCCACCAGCCCCACAAGAGGCTCGCAGGAGCGCCGCCTGGATGCCAAGCGCCGCCAGGCATTGCGCAAGTCCGAGCGCCGCGCCCAACCTTTTGAGGAATGAAGCACCCTGGCCCTCAGGACCTGAGTCCACCCACCCCAGGTGTGCCCTCGAGCAGGACCCGCGCCTCGTTCAGGTCCACGCTCATCTGCGCCACCAGCTCCTCTACCGAGTCGAAGCGACGCTCCTCCCGGAGCCGGGCCACAAAGCTCACCTCCGCCGCCTCTCCGTAGAGGTTCCCCTCGAAGTCTATGAGGTGGGCCTCCACCAACGACGGCGCTTCGTCGTAGAATGTGAGCCGGCGCCCCAGCGAGATGGCACTGGGGTGAGCCAAACCGTCGGTCCGACGGTACCAGCCGGCATAGATGCCATCCGCGGGAAGCATGATCTCGCCTTCGACCTTGACGTTTGCCGTGGGACAGCCCAGCACAGACCCGCCCCGATGATCGCCGTGGACGACGACGCCTCGCACCGCATGCGACCGACCCAGCAGCTGGGCTGCGCCAGCCACATCCCCCTCCGCGAGCATGCGACGGATTCGGGTAGACGAGACAGGAGCGTTGGCCTCCACCAAGGGTTCCAGACCCACGACCTCGAAACCCAGCTCTGAGCCCATCTCGCGCAGAAGGGCGACGTTACCCTTGCGTCCGTGGCCAAAATGGAAATCGGCACCGACCACCACCGACCGAGCCCCGAGCCGCCCGACCAGCACCTCGGTGACAAAATCCTCCGCTGATTCCTCCGAACGAGCCTTGTCAAAAGTGACCACGAGTGTGAGGTCCACCCCGGCGGCCTCCAACAGCTCCAGGCGCTGTTCCAGGTCGGTGAGCAGCTGGGGAGCCGAACCAGGCCTCACCACGCTGGCGGGGTGGCGGTCAAAGGTCACGACTGCGCTCGCCAGCCCCCTGCTAGCCGCCAGCCCCCGCACCCGGTGGATCACCGCCATGTGTCCCAGGTGCACCCCGTCGAAAGCTCCGATGGTCACGACGCTGCCAGCAGGGCGATGCCCACCGTCGGTCCCCGGCACCTTGAGGACGTCCATCCCTTTCTAAGCTACTGTCCAGCCATCAGCATCTGGGCGACCGCTGCACGCCCAGCGTGCCCTCAAGCGCCCTCCCGAGCGTACCAAGTGCTCCCCTGTTGGATCATCCTCCCCCGGACCGCGGTCACTTGTCAACGCTGGGCGACATACCTCGCCAGTGATCGAGGACCGCCGCGAGGGTGTCGTCCAGGGGAATCTCCGGCTGCCAGCCGGTGCACACCCGCAGTCGCCCGGCGTCACCCCTGAGGACCGGAACGTCCACCGGCCGGAACAGCGCCGGGTCCACGACCAGCCGCAGGTCGGCCTCCGCGATCTCCAGCAGCCGGCGCACGACTGCTTCCACGGACACATCGATCCCGCTACACACGTTGTACACCTGACCTGCCTCGCCAGCACCGGCCAGCATTCGATAAGCACGAACCACGTCGCGAACGTCGGTGAAGTCCCGCCGGGCCGCCAGGTTCCCGACGGGGATCTTCGAATCTCCCTCGCGCTGCGCTTCGACTATGCGCTTGGCGAGCGCCGAGACCACGAAGCTGGGCGCCTGGCCCGGCCCCACGTGGTTGAACGGTCGAACCGTCAGCACCCGCAAGCCCTTGGCCAGGTACGCCTGCTGGCCGACCAGCTCGGCGGCAGCCTTGCTGGCGGCATATGGGCTGAGCGGCCGGAGCGGCGCTTCCTCGTTGGTCGGGATGTCGCCGGGCCCAACCCGCCCGTACACCTCCGCAGAGGAGACTATCAACACGGCTGGAGTCCCCTCACACGCCAGCGCCGCCTCCACGACCGAGACCGTGCCCAGGACATTCACCCGGTAAGCCTCTTGCGCCGCGCCCCAGGAGGCCCCCACGTGACTGAACCCCGCGAGGTGGTAGACGATCTCGGGCGCTGCCGCTATCACCTCGCCCATCACCCCTGAGGCATCGCCGACGTCCAGATCCGCGGAAGATTGGACCACCTCGTCACCAGCAGCGACCAGGTGCGCCACGAGCCAGCTCCCCACGAATCCCCGGCTGCCGGTCACGAAGGCCCGCACCGCCTAGCTCACCCTCGAGGATCGTGAGCCCAGGCTCGCCATGACCCGGCAAACCTCGTCAACCATCAGATGCGGGTCGGCCTGGGGGTTGGCGAACACCGACCTCAGCCAGGTCTCCCCGCGGTGAAGGCCCAGAGAGACCGATGCGGCCTGCAGGCCGTCGCGGACCGCCACCACGTCGGCGTCCGTCGGGCGCCACAGCAAGATCCCCGTCAAAGGGCGCGCCAGGACCTCGAAGCTGCCGTCGGAGGCCACCAGTCCTTCCAGCTCCAACGCCAGGTCCATGCACCTTTCGACCCTTGCCGCCAGCCCGCTGCGACCCCAGGCCAGCAGGGTGGCCAGGAGAGGAAGGGCGGTTGCTCCATGGGAGCCCAGCAAGCCTACGTTGGGGACCGAAAGGTAGCTGGCGGTGAAAGACAGGGCCGAGTGAGCTCGCTCCGGATCGCCGAACAGCACAATCGCCGACTCTTTGGGCTGGAACATCAGCTTGTGGGCCGACACAGACACCGAGTCCATGGCCTCCACGCCATGAAGCAGGTGGCGATGGCGGTCCGAGAAGCGCAAGGGCCCGGCCCAGGCAGCATCCAGGTGCCGCCAGGCAGCTTCGTGCCCCAGGTCGAGGGGGTCCACCGATCCCATGACCGTGGTCCCAGCCGTGAGCACGAGTGCCGAGCCCCTCAGGTTGCCCAGGCAGTCCGGGTCCAGGCGGTCGAGGGGATCCACGGGCACCGTCCGGTAGGTGATTCCCAGCAGGTTCGCCGCCTTGCGGATGCTCAAATGTGCCGCTTCGCTCGCCACGACCTCTGTGATCCCCCTACACTCACGTGCGGCCCAAAGGGCAGTGAGGTTCGCGACAGTCGAGCCCGGGACGAGGTGTCCTCCTCCCATGCCAAACCAAGGGGCCACCCATGCGATGACGGCCTTTTCGAGCTCCCTGGCAACCGGCGAGGTGTCAGGGTGGAGCAGGTTCTGGTTGCGACTGGCGGCCCACAGGACGGCGGCCCAGCTGACCCATGGCGTGGGGGGGTCCATCTGGGCGCAGTATCCCGGGTCCCCCAGCGCGCGGGCCTCGCCCAGCGCGACCTGGGCGAGCTCGGAGAGGGCGGGGCCGGAGCCGATGCCGTCCTCGGGTAGCTCGGCCGCCAGCGTCAGCCGGGGATGGGGTCCGTGGAGGCGGCCCGCGGCGTGGCTGCAGAGGGCGTCAAGGGCCGCATCGAGGCCGTCCCGGTCGGTCTGGAAATCCCCGTCGGTCTGGAAATCCCCGTCGGTGCCCACTATTCGCTGGCCCGGCGCCGGCCCCGGGCCAGCCCCGGTGGGTCAGCCACCGCGTCAGCCCCGCGCGACAGGGCCGCACGGTAGGCGTCAGCCCCGCGCGACAGGGCCGCACGGTAGGCAGCCACGTGCCCCATCGCGCTTGCCGCCCACGTATATCGGGCCGCTACTGCAAGGCCCCGGTCCCTCCGTGCGTCCAGGCCAGCGTCCCGACGCACGGCCATGTCCAAGGCGCCGGCCAGCCCGTCGGCATCCCCCGGCTCGACCAGCAGGGCGGCGCCATCGGCAAGCTCCTCCATGACGGTCGACCTGGTGGTTACCAGTGGGGCTCCGCAGGCCAGTGCCTCCAGCACCGGGAGCCCGAAACCCTCCTCCAGAGCCGGGTAGGCAATCGCTGCGGCGTTACGGAGAAGCTCGGGGATGATTGCCTCATCGACATAGCCCAACCGGATGATGCGACCCCCGTGCCGGCACTCCGCGATCGCCTTGGCCAGGTCAGCCTCACCCCACGCTGGCGTCCCGGCGATCACCAGCGTCAGCCCCGGGTGGGCAAGGCACATCCGGTCGAACGCCCTCACCAGAGTGGGCACATCCTTGCGGGGCTCGACGGCGCCCAAAAATCCCACATAGGGCTGGTGCACGCCCAGGGCCCCCAGTGACGCCAACTCTGAAGCGGACTCGGACCTGGACGGGTTGAATCGGGAGTGATCCACCCCGTGGGGCACCACCACAACCTCACCGACTGGCTCGCACCAGGTCACAAGTCGTCGAGCCGTGGCTTGGCTCACGCAGATGATCACATCCGCGTGAGCCGCGGCCACCCTGACTGCCCGGCGAAAGAACACCGCCTTCGACCGTTCATGCCACTCCGGATGATCGAACATGGTGAGGTCATGGATCGTTACCACGCGGGGAAGCGACGCAGTCTCGGGCATGGTGTAGTGGGGTCCGTGATGCACAGCCACATCCAGATTGGCCAACAACCGGGGCAACCTTGCTTGCTCCCAGATGAGGCGCATGGGCCGCGGATCGGGCGCCACCCCCATAACTCGGGCCCGAGGGGCCGCCGCCGCCCAGCGATCGAGATCGGAGGCTCGGGCCATCAAGGTCAGATCGACGTCGTCGCGTTGGCCCAAGGTCGCCACCAGGGCGCTCGTGTAGCGCCCGACACCCCCCGGCTGCTCGGGAACCGCGCTGACGTCGATGCTCACGGCCAGAGAGCCCGAAGCCTTCAAGCCACCTCCTCCCAGAGGGCCACATGAGCCGCCGCAGTTGACTCCCAAGTGAGCACCGCCGTGCGCAGGAGGCCGTTGGCGGACAGGCGAGCCCTGGTCGGCTCGTCGCACGCCGCTTGAACAATCCCATTGGCTATCGAGACCACATCGAGCGGGTTCACCTCGAGCGCCTGGCCGGCTGTGCTGGGCATGGGGCTCGCCACCACCGGGGTCCCCAACGACATGGCCTCGACAGCAGGGAGGCCCCAACCCTCCAGGAGAGGCACGTACACAACGCAGCGCGCCCCGGCATACAACCCGGACAGAACTCCCGGAGCGACGGCACCGGCGAGCACCACGCCGGGAGCGGGGACTACCCCAGGTCCCCATCCACGTGGCCCCACCACCACTAGAGGCCAAGGCGCGGGAAGCCGATCTCTAGCGGCCACGAAGGCACTCATCAATCGAGCCAGGTTCTTGCGGGGCTCGAGAGTCCCCACACAGAGCAGGTAAGCGCCAGCCACACCAACAGAGGCCAGGAGGTCCGCAGTCGCCTCCGCATCAACCGGGGCCAGGTGGTCGCAACCCTCTTCCACAACAGCGACCGTACCGGGCTTGGCCCCGGCATCGAACAGGGCAGCCCCTGTGGCGGCCGACGGCACCACAAATCTTGCGCTCCTTACGAGGGTACGGGCCAGTGCGCCCTCATGCCATCGCCGCCCGCGGGGCGGGAACGCCTCCGGCAGGCACCGCCACGCCAGGTCGTGCACACAGGTGACACTGGGGACCGTCCCCGTGGCCGGCCCACCCAGGCAAACAGAGTGAACCACTTCCAACCCGGTGGACCGAAGTGCCAACCCGGCGTCCCAAGCACGCGTGAGCAATGCCGAAGGCAGCTGCGAGGTGGCGAGCGGAAGGCCGAGGTCGGACAGCGGGTCACCACCTGACAGGGGCGACCGGCTGGCGAGCAGGGTCACCTCGACTCCGCTGTCACCCAAGGTGGCGAGACCCTGGAGAAGGCCGCGAGCGTAGGTCCCGATCCCGCCCGGCACCCCACGGCGAAGTTGCTCGACGACGATCCCCACCCGCACGGCCGGCTAACCGCCCTTCCCCGCCACGGCATCGCGGTACAAGGCGGCCAACCCGTCGGCGCAGCGCTCCCAGGAGAAGGCCGCCGCCCGTCGCTTGCCCCTCAGAGCGAGCTCCGCCGACGCCGCCTCATCGTCCAGGAGGCAGGCCAGCGCACCCGCCAGCTCGGCCGGGTCCCCGACCGCCACCAGCTCGGCCCCGTCTCCCAGCACCTCTACCAGAGCTCCGGCTCGGGTCGCCACCACCGGGACCCCCCGGACCATCGCCTCCAGCGGCGGTAGCCCGAAGCCCTCATAGACCGAGGGGTACGCAAGCACGGCAGCGCTCGCGAGCAACCGGTCCCGGACTCCCGTGCTCACATAGCCGAGGCGCATGATGCGCTCTCGATAGGCCGAGCTGGCCACGGCCTCATCGAGAACAGTCGATCCCCATCCATCGGCGCCAGCGATGACCAGACCGACGTCCGGACGCTCTCCTGCCAGCTGATCGAATGCCCGAACAAGGCCGACCAGGTCCTTTCGAGGCTCCACAGTCCCGAGGGCAAGCACGTAGCGACCTACTCCGGCTGGCAGGTCCACCGGCGCTGTGGAGTCCACCGGCGCTTTCCAGGCCACCGACGCTGGGGAGTCCACCGGAGCCTCACCGGGGAGTGAGGCCCCGTGATGCACCGCCCTCACCCGAGCCGGGTCCACGCCGAATTGGTCCACGACCTCGCCGGCCACCCATTCCGACGGAGCATGCACCCACGCTCCCCGCCCCAGCGCCCGGCGCACCTGACCAGGAAAGCCCAGACTGGCTGGCTCGCACATCTGGGGGAACCGTATCGCCGTGAGGTCGTGCACGGTCACCACCAGCGCCGCCCGACGGGCCGGGGGCACCACAAAGTTGGTTCCATGCACCACGTCCGTATCCCCCACGAACCACTCGACGGGGGGAAAGCCGAGCCAGCGCCACGCGAGGTGAAGCGGCCGGGCAGGCATGGCTCGCCCCACCGCGGCGACGCCGGGCGGCAGCTGGTCCACGATCCCCGCGCGTCTCCTCCAGCTCACGGCATAGCCGCCGACCGCCAGGTCCTCGCGCTCCCCCAAGGCCCGCAGCGCCCCCGCACAGAAGGTGGCCACCCCGGTCGGGGTGCCAAGCAGCGGCGTGGCGTCCAGCACTACCCGCAGCGAGGACACCCCCGAAGAATATGCCCCCTCCGCCCAGACACCAATGCCCACCCAACACCTGCCCCGGACCGGGGCATCCTGCGCCAATGGGTGCGTCGGTCGGCTGGAAGAGAAGCGGTTGCAGTTAGGCGCCAAAAAGCGCGCTAAGTGCAATTGCTTCGGGTCTCCGACGACGCAACCCAAGGGCGCTAGGTTTGCTCCCGTGATCACCGCTCTGGCAGGGGGCGTTGGCGCAGCGCGCCTGCTTGTGGGCCTCACGAACGTCGTCGAGCCTTCACAGATATACGCGGTGGTGAACACCGCGGACGACGAGGTCGTCCACGGCCTGCATATCAGCCCCGACCTGGACACTGTGACCTACACTCTGGCCGGGGTGGTGAACCGGGACACTGGTTGGGGTCTGAGCGGCGAGACTTGGGAGGCGATGGGGGCACTGGAGCGCTATGGGACCAGCACCTGGTTCCGCCTCGGCGACCGGGACCTCGGAACACACCTGTACCGGACTGCTCGCCTGGCCGAGAGAGCACGACTATCCGTGGTGACCTCAGAGATCACTGCAGCTTGGAGCCTGGCTCAGCGCATCGTTCCGATGAGTGACGACCCGGTGCGCACCCGCCTCACCCTGACCACAGGAGAGGAGGTCGCGTTCCAGGACTATTTTGTCCGCCTCCGCCACTCGGTCCCGGTGAGCGCTGTGCGTTTCGTGGGAGCGGATACCGCCCTGCCCGCCCCGGGCGTGCTCGACGCCATCGCCAGAGCCGAACGGGTGATCGTCTGCCCATCCAACCCCGTGGTATCCATTGCCCCGCTCCTCGCGGTGCCCGGGATCCGAGCAGCTCTGGAGGACCGGCGGGCCGACACGGTGGCCGTGTCGCCGATCGTGGCTGGAGCAACGCTCAAGGGACCTGCCGACCGCCTGCTCAGAGAGCTGGGTCACGAGGCTTCAGTGGTCGGTGTGGCCCGGCTCTGGGCCGGCATTGCCGCGACCCTCGTGGTGGACAGCGCTGACGCGGCCCTGGCTAGCGCCGTCGAGGCCGAGGGAATGACCTGTGTGGTGACCCCCACCGTGATGTCCCGCCCAGATGCCGCCACCGCCCTGGCCCGCTGCGTGCTGGATCTCCGGTGAGCGTTGCCGACATTCCGGCGGGACCGTCCGGCGCGCCAGCGCGCCAGCTCAGGGTCATCGCCGTCGAGGGCATTCCCGAAGTGCGCCAGGGTGACGTCCTCGCAGCGCTGATCGCCGCCGCGACCACCCTCCAATATGGCGATGTGGTCGTCGTCACCCAAAAGATCGTCTCCAAGGCCGAGGGCCGCCTGGTCCCCATCGACCCCAACGACCCCGGGGCGACCCAGGCCATCGTCGAGGCCGAGTCCACCCGCGTCCTGCGCCGCCGGGGGGACCTGCTCATAACCGAGACCCGTCACGGCTTCGTCTGCGCCAACGCCGGCGTCGACCGCTCCAACGTGGAGCGGGGATCGGTAGCGCTCCTCCCGCTCGACTCCGACCGCTCAGCGCGGCGGATCCGTGACGGTCTGGCGGCGCTCACCGGGCTCAGGGTGGGAGTGATCGTATCCGACACCTTCGGTCGGACCTGGCGTCGTGGAGTCACCGACGTGGCGATCGGCACAGCCGGGATTGCGGGGATCGTGGACCTTCGGGGAACCACCGACGGGCTGGGACTCGAGCTGGTCGCCACCGAGGTCTGTGTGGCCGACGAGCTGGCCGGCGCGGCCGAGCTGGTGATGGGCAAAGCGGGGCACATTCCGGTCGCGGTGGTGCGGGGGGTGGACCCCGCCTGGCTGCGCGAGTCCTCGGTTGCCGGCGAGGTGGTCAGACCGCCCTCGGAGGACCTGTTTCGCTGAGGGACGGCTTAGGTGCCACCACCCCAGGCGGCCGAGATGACAGCTGCGACCCCGTCGGCCAATGGAGTCCACGGCCTCCAGCCAAGCTGGGCAGATGCCAGTCCCGGATCGAGGCAGGAGCGCCCCACCTCGCCAGGACGGGCCGGCGCGATGATGGGTGGGTGCGGAGGCCCGGCGATGCCGGACATTATTTCGTAGAGAGAGATCACCGAGGTCTCGGTCCCGGTTCCGATATTGCACACCAGCTCGTCCACGCTTGCCTCGCCGGCCCGGGCAAATGCATCGACCACGTCGTCGACGAACACAAAATCCCGGGTCTGGGCGCCGTCGCCATAGATCGTGCAGGGTTGAGCCGCCACCATGCGCCCGGCGAAGATCGACACCACGCCTGCCTCCCCCAGGTGGTCCTGACGGGGTCCGTAGACGTTGGCCAGGGCAAGCGCGCAGTAGGTGAGACCGTAAAGGTCGTGGTAGGCAGCCAGGTAGTCCATTACCACCTTCTTGGATACTCCGTAGGGAGACAGGGGCCGGTGCGGCAATGACTCGGTGAAGGGGATGAGAGATGGGTCCGGGGCACCATAGAGGGTACCGCCGCTTGCCGCATAGACGATCCTGGCGATACCAGCAAGGCGGCATGCTTCCAAAACGTTGAGGCTGCCCAGCACGTTTATCTGGGCGTCGAGGTCGGGGCGGGCCACCGAAGCGCGTACATCGGTCTGGGCAGCCAAGTGGTACACCACCTCATAGTGCCGGCGAGACATCAGATCCGGCAGGTCGGGGGAGCGAATGTCGAGCTGGTAGAAGCTGAAGCGCCTGAACTCTGCCGCCCTGGCCTCGGCGAGGTTGGCCAACCTGCCGGAGGACAGGTCATCTACCACATCCACCGAGCGGCCCTCGGCCAGCAGCCTGTCGACCAGCGTGGACCCGATGAATCCTGCGCCCCCCGTGACCAGCGCCCTCCCGGGCAAGCTCACGGAACGGTCTCGGTATCGACTGGGGCCTCGGGCGCTGGCGGGGGGGGCGCGGCTGGCGGGGCCAGCGGCTCGGGCGCTGGCGGGGGGGGCGCGGCTGGCGGGGCCGGAGCCTCCACCCGGGCGATCCTGGCCGCCTCGACCCGAGCATCCGGGGGCACCTCGGCTCGTGCGCCGAGCACGCTCAAGCCCCCGACACTTGCCCGCTCCCCGACTGTTGCTCCACCGCCGATGATCGAACCCTCCACTGTTGCCCCGGCGGATACGATCGCGCCCGCCAACAGCACCGACCTGCTCACCCGGGCGCCGGCGCCGACGGACGCGCCCTCACCCACCACTGAGTCCTCCACCACAGCTCCGGCAGCGACTCGGGCAGCATCGGCAACCAGGCTGTGCGCCCGCACCTCACCATCGAGCACGGGTGAGCCAGTAGTCCACACGCCTGGAGAGATGCTCCTCGTGCTTGGGGCGGGCGGACCCGGGCGGACCCCAGATAACAGGTCCATGCAAGCCCGCAAGTATGCCGCGGGGGTACCAGCATCGATCCAGTAGGCAT
>JAVKSL010000045.1:0-24197 GCA_039583695.1 Acidimicrobiales bacterium
CATTCTCCGACTCAAATCACCCATCAATGCTGCTGGTGGGGTACGTCCGGGGGCTGAGGGCACGTAACTTCGGCCTAGGTCAGCTCCCAGAGCGAGACGGCGAAGTCCTCATCCTCGTCGGTCCACCATCGAGCTAGGCCGAGGCCGCAGTCGAACAGCTCTGCTTCGAGGCTGCCGCGGCGAAACTTCGTGCTGATCTCGGTGCGCATCTCTTCGTCTTTGTCGAAGTGGACCGACAGGTCGAGGGCGCCGAGGGTGACGGCCTGGGTGGCCTCCGAGCGAAGCCGCATCTCCATGCGCTCAGCTCCTGGGTCCCACAGTGCCACGTGAGAGAAGCGCTCAGGGCGAAAGTCCCCGTCGAGGGCATCGTTCAGCACGCACAGCACGTTCAGGTTGAACTCAGCAGTCACTCCCGCCTCGTCGTCGTACGCGGCGACCAGCCGGGCTGGATCTTTTACCAGATCGGTGCCAAGCAACAGCCAGTCTTCGGGGCCGAACCCCCCTGCGAGCTCGGAGAGCAGCTTCTTGCGCTGATCGGGTTCGAGGTTGCCAATGGTGCTACCGAGGAATGCCACCAGCCGGCGCCCACCTGTGGGCAGGAGCTCGAGGTGCTGCTCAAAATCTCCCACGACGCCGTGGACCAGGGTGCCCGGATAAGCGCTGGCGATTGTCGAGACCGCATCCCGCAGCGTCGGCTCGCTGACGTCGAATGGGACGAACCGGCTCAGGGTCCCAGCCCCAGCCAGGGCGTCCAGGAGCACCCGGGTCTTTGTGGAGGTGCCCGAGCCCAGCTCGATGAGCGTGTCGGCCTCGGTGAGCGTTCCAATCTCGGCGGCGGTCCCTTCTAGGATGGCCTGCTCGCACCTAGTTGGGTAGTACTCAGGAAGGCGGGTGATCTCATCGAACAGGTCGCAGCCCCGCTTGTCATACAGCCACTTGGGAGCCAGCACCTTCGGTCGGGAGGTCAGAGCGGTCCTGGCTTCCATGGCCAGGCCTTCTGCCAGCGCGGAGGGGTCAAGGTGTACGTCTAGGACGTGTGACTGCCCCGGCACGCTAGGCATCCCGCGCCAGGCGCAGGCCACTGAAGCACCAGCGCGCCCAGGGTGGGAAGAAGTTGCGGTAGGTCACCCGGGGGTGTCCAGCCGGAGTTGCGCAGGAGCCACCGCGCAGGACGTACTGACTCACCATGAACTTGCCGTTGTACTCGCCGACGGCGCCCGGCGCAGGCCGGAAGCCGGGATATGGGGAGTAGCTGCTCGCCGTCCATTGCCACACATCTCCGATGAAGGAGCCATGCGAGGCGCTCACAGGCCTGGGGTGACAGCGGTTCAGGTCGAGGAGCCCTCCGCTGTCGGGCTGGTTGGCTGCCACCACCTCCCACTCGGCCTCGGTGGGAAGGCGCGCTCCGGCCCAGCGGGCGAACGAATCGGCCTCGTAGTAGCTCACGTGGCAGACGGGCTCGTTTGGGTGGACCCGCCGGGAGCCCCCCAGGGTGAAGACATTCCAGTTGGATGAGTCTGGCGCGTCGCGGAACCAGTACTGCGGCGCCTCCCAGTCCTGGGCCTTGACCGTGGCCCAGCCGTCAGACAGCCACAGCTCGGGCCGATCGTACCCCCCGTCCTCGATGAAGCAGAGCCACTCGCCGTTGGTCACCGGATGGGAGGCGATGCGGAAGGGCCGCAACACAACCCTATGGCGGGGCGACTCGTTGTCAAATGCGAACTCGGTCCCCTGGTGTCCGACATCAGCCAGTCCTCCGGGGTGCTCGGTCCAGCGGCGAGCGGGCGCAGGTCCCTGCGCTCCTGGGCCGGCCAGGGGTCGGTAGGCCGGACGCAGGGGGTTGCAGGACAAGAGGTGCTTTATGTCCATGAGCAGCAGCTCCTGGTGCTGTTGCTCGTGGTGGGTTCCCAGCTCGATCAGCCCGGCCACGTCCTCGGTCAGAGCTTTGCCGTCCAGGAGGCTCATCATGGCGCGGTCCACGTGCGAACGGTATCGCGCCACCTCCTCGATCCCGGGCCGCGTGACGAGCCCACGTCCAGGCCTGGGGTGGCGGGCGCCAACCGCTTCGTAGTAGGAGTTGAACAGGTAGGTGTAGACCGGATCCACAATCCCGTAGCCCGGGCTGTGATCACCAAGCACGAAGGTCTCGAAGAACCAGGTGGTGTGGGCGCGGTGCCACTTGGTGGGGCTTGCATCTGGCATTGACTGGACGGTCTGGTCCTCTGCGCTCAGGGGTCTGGCCAGCTCCTCGGTGAGACTGCGGATGGCCAGGTACTTTTGTGCCCCAACCGGAAGTTCGGAGCTGGGAATCTTGGCTGCGAGTTGGGCTTTGGTCACTTGGCGTCTCCGTCTTGTCCCGCGTTGGACCAGTTGATGGTGCCTCCCTCGATCATACCTGCGAGACGCAGCGCCTCTGTTCGATATGAGATAACATGAGAATATGTCATCTGCTGTTGAGCTACCGTGAGGTTGGCCAAGCTTGGCACCGGCGCCGAGCGCTACTACCTGGCCTCGGTGGCGGCGGGAGGGGAGGATCACCGTCCTGCCGGGCTCGAGCCCGACGGGACTTGGCTGGGGGCCGGGTCGGCGGGCCTGGGCCTCGGGGGCAAGGTGGACGCGGCTCAGCTCGAAGCGGTGCTTGGTGGATCCCACCCGGCTTCGGGGCTACGGCTCAACCCGGCCCAGTCGCGTATCAAGGTGGTGGGCTATGACCTGGTGTTTGCGGCGCCCAAGTCGGTGTCGATCCTCTTTGGTATCGCAGACCCCGAGGCTTCGGAGCAGGTTCAAAGCGCCCACGAGAGCGCAGTGGGCGATGCCTTGGAGTACCTGGAGCGGACCGCGGTATCCGCCCGGAGACGGGATAGTGCCACGCGATGGTCCGTCCCCACGGCTGGGGTGATCGCGGCGGGCTTCGTGCACCGCACCAGTCGACTGGCCGACCCGCATCTTCATACCCACGTCCTGGTGAGCAACCTGGTTGAAGGAGAAGATGGCCGGTGGACCGCGCTCGACGCGAGGGGCTTGTACGCCTACGGCACGACCGCTGGCTACCTGTATCACGCTCGCCTGCGCCACGAGCTTGTCCGGTCCACCGGCGTTGCCTTTGGTCCGGTAACCCACGGGGTGGCAAACGTCGTGGGTGTCGATCCAGTGGTGATGGAGGATTTCTCCCAGCGCCGCGGGCAAGTCGTCGAGCGGTTCCAGGCGTGGGGGACGGGCAGTCCCCGCGCAGCCCACACAGCTGCCCTGGCCACCAGACCACCGAAGGACTCCTCGCGTTCGATAGAGGAGCTGCGGAACGATTGGCTGGGCCGGGCCGATGCGCTTGGTCTGACCCAGAGCGGGGTGAGAGCGCTGCTGAACGTCCCGGCTGCCAGCGACCAGGCGCTTGACTTCGAGGCAATCACAGCGGCTCTTGTCGAGCGGACCGGGAGCTTCGGAGAACGAGACTTGCTGAGAGCAGTGGCTCAGAGCCTCCCAAACGGGTCAGACGTAGCCACGATCGAAAGGATCAGCGAGGCGATAGTGGCTTCCGCGTCCGGCGGGGCCTTGTTGGTCGAGCATGGCTCGGAGATCGACACCTGGCGCGCTCGGCAGGCCAGACGCGTTCCGTCCGGCATCGTGGAGGCTCGATGGACGACCAGGCGGCGGGTGCGAGCCGAGGAGGATCTGGTGAGAGAGGTCCGGTGCTCGGATCGAGGCTCAACTGGGATCACCCACAGCGAGGGTCTGGCCGTGGCTTTGCAGAGGCGGCCCGAGCTGAGCGTCGACCAGGTTGGGGCGCTTCGCCATCTGGTTGGCTCGGAGTCAGGCATCGAGATCTTTTGGGGCCAGTCTGGGCCGGCTGGCACCGACGTCCTGGAGGCCGCCCGGGAGGTCTGGCAGCTGGCTGGGCTCACGGTGTGCGGTCTCGCGAAGGGATCCAGCGATGGCGCGGCCCTGGAGCTTTCCACGGGCGTGGTCGTCGTCCCAAGCACGGGGTTGGTGCCGGCCGAGGCAGCTTCTTCTTCGAACGTGATCTTGGTGGCTGAGGCACAGAGTTGGGGCGTCGGTGAGCTGCGCGACCTGATCCGATCTGCTGGCAGGGCCAAGGTCGTGCTGGTGGTAGACGCTGGCGTGAGGGGACCTTCGAGCCAGGTGCTCAGACAGCTGGGGAGCTACCCCAGCCCACTGGCACTCCTGGCGCACGAGGTCGAGCACCGGCCAGCGGAGCCCAGCGTGGCGCCAGTAAGGGTGGCACGTGATCCCGAGCAGTGCGTCGTGGTGGGTCTGACGGCACCGGCCTTGCGCAGGGCATTGGTCGAGGATTGGTGGACGGTTGCCAGGACTGAGACCCCGGCCGTGATGGTGGCCAAGACCCGTGCGGAGGTCGATGTGCTCAATGCTGAGGCCAGGGCGAGGATGCGAGAAGCGGGCAAGCTGGGCCTGGCGGGTGAGCCGGTGTGCCTCGGCAAGGTCGAGCTGGCGGTTGGGGACTGGGTCCAGCTGCGGTGGGGACATGCCCGCTTGGGTCTGGATCCGCATGCTCGAGCGAACGTCGTCGGGATCGAGGAGCATGAGGGTCGACGTAGCGACGGTGTGGCGAACAGGGTGATCTGCCTGCGGAGCGATACCGGGGCAGAGGCGAGGGTCGCTCTCGATCAGCTTCACCCTGGGCAGCTCGTCCACGGCTACGCTGTAACGGCTCACCAGGCGCGTCACCTGGATCGGGAGGTCAGCTGCCTGGTGCTCGGTGGGCCGGAGGTGCTGGCGCGAGCCAGGCAAGCTCGGGCCAGCCCTGGCCGACAAGCGCTCGAGCCGCACGAGCTGGATCGGGCACAGCCTGAGCGTGAAACCCCTCTTTCGGGTCTTTCGAGGAGCCGATCAGCGCCAGCGCTGTCTCACTACGTGCTGGACGCCACGCTGGCAAGGCACTCGGCCTTGGCCATGACCCTGGCGGAAGATCGTGCCCGATGCCATCTGGGCCGTTCGGACGAGCTGCTTGCGCTGGCGCCCCCACCTTCGAGACGTGCGAGCGGCAGGGAGCTGCCTGCCCCGATGGATAGGCCGCCGTTCTCAGCGGAGCCGCCCCCGGCCACGCCGTCCCCAGCCGCCACGCCCGGTTCGCACGAGCTCCTCGACCCGGCGCGATGCCCGCGTCCTGGCAGGACAAGATCTCTTGCCGAGCTCGCCCCGGAGCTGGAGCACCTGCGCTCCGTGCTCTTGGCGGGATTGCCACCCGACCCCACCCGTCAGCTGGCGGACCTGGCTGAGGAGCGCGCAGCCATGCGCCTTGGACAGGCCAACGCAGCCGCTCTGATGCCGAGCTACGCTCAGCGCTGGGACGTCGCGGCCAGCAGGGTTGCCGAGCGCCAAGTCGAGCTGGAGCAGGCAGTTGCCCGCAGGCAGGCCTGGGTGATGGAGAACGCGCCGGCCCTGACCCGTTACGGCGAGCTGACCAGGGCTGTTGCGGAGCGTCAAGTGGCGTTGGGACGAGTCGCCGAGGTGATGAGGTACACCTATGTCATCTCGACCCTGGGTCCTGCTCCCCAGGAGGCCGCTGAGCGGGATGCTTGGCGGGAGGCGGCCGGGGCCATCGAGGCGTTTCGCGAGCGCTGGGAGGTCACCGATGCGAACCGAGCGCTGGGTCACGACCACCCTGTAGAGCTGGCCCGTTGTCGAGAGCGGAGCGAGGTGGAGCGGACCGTGCTGGACACCCAGAGCCGGTTGCGCCTCGATCGGGTGCTGGAGCGGGAACGAGGCGTTGTCCGGGAGAGGGACATGGGGCGCAGCCTCCGGGCCTGAGCCTCCAGGCCTGAGCCTCCTTTTAGTCAGTAGCCGGCGATGAGGTCGACCTGGTTCGCCAGCGCCCGTCCCTCGACCCACGCCTTCAGCTGGTTGGCAAACAGGTCGTCCATACGCTTCGCTACCTTTCTCGAAGACCACGTGTGGTGGGGGATGACGAGCACATTGGGGCGTCCCCACAAAGGATGGTCGGCCGGCAGGGGCTCCTCCGCGAACGTATCCAGGACCACGCCGCCGATGCTGGCGTGGTCCAGGGCGCCCAAGAGTGCGTGCTCGTCGATCAGCTCGCCGCGCGCAACGTTGATGATCCACGCGGTGCGCTTCATCGAACCCAGGGCACTGGCATCGATCATTCCGGCAGTCGCCGGGGTCAGGGGGAGGGCGCAGACCACGAAGTCGGCCTCGGGCAGCTGCGAGCGCCACTGGTCCGCTGGCACGAGCCGCGCCACCCCGGCGGGGGAGCTCGGTCGGAACGCTCGAGCGACGCCTCGGACCTCGACGCCCAGCGCGGCGGCCATCGGTGCCGCGAGCGCCCCCACCGAACCCAAGCCCAAGAACAAAGCCACCGATCCCTCGAGCTCGTCCAGGGAGAGGCTTGGGTCCCACACGCCGGCATCCGACTGGCGGACAAAGTGTGGCAGGTGCTTCGCGGCCAAGAGCATGGCCAGTACAACCCACTCGGCCATCGGGCGTGAGTAGTTGCCGGCTCCGTTGGTGACCACGACGCCCCTTCTGGCAAGCTCATCGACCGGAAGGTCGTTGATCCCCACAAAGTCGGAGTGGATCCACTTCAGATCTGGGAGCGCCTCGAGGGCCTCTCGCACCCAGGTCGCCGAGGCTCGGCCCTGACGCCACAGGACCCCTACGTTCCCGGCGCTCACGCCCGGCACGGTCACTGCCCGCACGGGTAGCGGCAGCACTCCCCTGGCCGTCATGTCCGATAGCCGGTCCTCGATTCCCGGCGGCCCGGCCACCTCGATTCCCGGCGGTCCGGCCACCGAGGTCCTGGGCTCTGCCCCGGTCACAGCTTGTCGACGAGCTTGAACGCCTCGCCCGAGGGTAACCCGGCCAGCTGGCCGTGCTCGGCGAGTCGATCCAGCATGCGTCGTCGGAAATGTTCCACCTCGTCAAGCGACTCGGGTCTGTCGATCCGCATCGTGGAGCGCCACTGGCTGCGGTGCTCCAGCAACGCCGCAAGCTTGACCGACTCAAAGCCTGAGGCATCCTCCACGTGGTCAGCCTCGTCGGCCTCCCAGAGGAGCAGCGCCGACGGCCGGTGGGGTGGAGCCGCCTGCTCGGGGAAGAAGTGCGGGTCACGGGCCGCCACGATCGCGTCGGTCAGCAAGAACCCGGCGTTGCGGTGGTCGGGGTGCAGCCGGTAGCGCCTCCACGGGTCATGCCCGAGAACCACGTCCGGGCGGATCACCCGGATCCAAGAGCACAGCTCCCAGCGCTGGCGCAGCCCCGCTTCGAGCTCCCCGTCGGTCCAGCCAAGGAATACCACCTCGCCGCTACCTCCAAGAGCGCGGGCGGCGGCGCGCTGCTCGTCCTGGCGGGTGAGCACCAGCCGGGCTGTGTCCTCGCCCGGGTTCCACGAGCCCTTGGACCCGTCCGTGCAAACCAGGTGCCGGATCTCACAACCCGCCGCGGCCCACTTGGCCAGCGTCGCGCCGCAGCCGAACTCGATGTCGTCGGGATGCGCCCCGACGGCCAGTGCCCTCGCCGGAAGGGGGAGATTGACGGTTGGGCTGGGCATTTGCTAGAGCGCCTCGGCTACGGGTGGCGATAGGGGCAGGCCCCTCAGGTCGTCGGGAATGTCGATGTCCCACGCCAGCTCACGGCTGCGGACCACCTGAAGCGCCAATCCCAACCGGAGCGCCTCGTTCACATGCCGCCGGAAGGACCCGGGACCATAGGAGAAGCAGTATCCCGAGCCCGTGGGCACCACCGCCACATTGGTGCCGTCGAGCCGACGATCCGGTGCCAGCGTGACCAGCCGGAGGTCGCGGACGCCGCAAACCAGCCCCACCGACACCAGGTCGGTCGCCAGCGGTAGGTCGGCGTGGGCCACCGTGACCTGGCGAGCCCCAAGAGCGGCGAGGCGAACCAAACCTGCGGTGACGGCCTGGTTGAGTCCTTGTCCGGGCGCCCAGATGACCCGGGCTCCGAGCGAGACGGCCCACGCTGCCACCTCCTCGTCGTCGCAAACGACCGCTACGGGAAGCGGCGCCGCGGCGGCCAAGACCCTGGCACCCATTGACCTGGCCAGAGCGGACCTCTGTGCCGGAGGCAGTGCTGGCGCCAAACGGACCTTTGCCTGTTCGAAGGACTTGACCGGGACCAGCACGGCGGCCTCCGGCACGGCGGCCTCCGGCGCGGCGTGCATGCTCGCAAGTGTAGCTACGCTTCCGTTGTGCGGAGCATGCCACCCGGGCTCCACTTCGAGCGAGCCATGTGGGCAGAGGGCCACGAGGTGGTGGTCGGCGTCGACGAGGTGGGTCGGGGAGCCTGGGCCGGCCCGATAAGCGTGGGCATGGCCGTGCTGCCGAGGGACCGGAGGGTCTATGGGGTGCGCGACTCCAAGATGCTCGACGAGGCTCGGCGCGAGGGCCTCTTCGATCGCCTCGCCATGTGGTGTGTCAGCTGGTCTGTGGGTCACGCGAGTCACGATGAGTGCGACACCCTGGGGATGTCGGCGGCTCAGCGCCTGGCAGCCAACCGGGCGCTTCACGGGCTCCACGGGTTGCCGGACGGTGTGCTGATCGATGGCGGCTGGGATTTTGTGGGAGGTGGCCTCACCACCCGCCGGATCGTCAGGGGTGATGCGATCTGTCTGTCCATCGCCACAGCTTCGGTCCTGGCCAAGGTCACCCGTGACCGGATCATGCGAGCCGAGTCGGAGCACTTCCCCGGCTACGCCTTCGACGCGAACAAGGGCTACCCCTGCCCCCGCCACAAGATGGCCCTGGCGGCCTGGGGACCCAGCTCCATTCACCGCCGGAGCTGGGCGTTCATGGACCACCTGGTGTGGGGCGGCCGGACTCACCGAGCTGGAGTCGGCGCCCCGCAGGCCGTCCCGACCACCTCACTCAGCCCACCCGGGGCTCTTTGGGCAGGCCCAGCACCCTTTCGCCGATGATGTTCTTCATGACCTCGTCGGTCCCCCCGGCGAGACGCATACCGGGGATTCCCAGCACCAGCTCCGACCAGGCCCAGGTGCCCCACTCACCGGTATCCGCGCACAGGGCCGGCCCCAGGGCGAGGCTGACCAGATCGGAAACCCGCCGCATGTTCTCGGTTAGCGCCAGCTTGGCTACCGACATCTCGGGCCCCGGCAGCTGCCCAGCCCGGACCTTGGCCATTGCCCTCTGATTGGTGTAATCGGCTACCTTGGTGTGGATGTAGATGTCCGCCAGCCGCTGGCGCATGAGCGGATCGCCGTCCAGTCCGAGGTGGCAGAGCAGCGCCACCAGCCGTTCAGCGCCCAGCACTCCCGCAGCCGTGCTCACCATGCCGCCCCCGATCGCTGCTCTCTCGTGCATCAGCGTGGTCAAAGCGACGGACCATCCAGCATTGACGTCGCCCAACCGGTGCGAATCGGGGACTCGCACATCGCTGAAGAACACCTCGTTGAACGAGGCCCCTCCGGTCATCTGGCGCAGTGGCCGCACCTCCACCCCAGCGGCCCGCATGTCCACGACGAACCCGGTCAGGCCCTTGTGCTTGGGCACGTCCGGGTCGGTCCGGCAGATGATCTCGCCGATGTCGGAGAGCTGGGCCCCTGAGGTCCAGACCTTCTGGCCGTTGATAACCCACTCGTCGCCGTCTCTCAGGGCGGTCGTCTGAAGGCTGGCCAGGTCCGATCCCGCCCCTGGCTCGCTGAACAGCTGGCAGGCCACGATGTCGCCCCGGTGCAGCCCGCGCAGGTACTCGGCTCTGGCCGATTCGGTCGCGTGGGCGAGAAGGGCTGGCGCAACGATGCCTATTCCTATGGCAAGTGGGAGCTCGCTCGGTGTCTCGAACGTCGCCTCCATGCGGCGGTAGAGCTCCTCGTAGGAGCGGGTCAACCCCCGTCCCCCGTATGCGGGCGGCCCGGTGATCCAGCCGAACCCGGCATCGAAGACCTCCCGCCTCCACGCCTTCGCTGCGGCCAGCTCGGCCTGCTCCTCCTCATGGGTGCGCTCCGGAAAGATCGCCACCGAGTCGGACCCCTGCCCCCAGGCGGTGCTCTGCGGGATGCGCGGCTTGGCGTGGGCCCGGAGGAAGGCGGCTGCCTCGCCCTCGAAGTCACTCACCGTGTGGAGGCTAGGGCACGGGTCAGCTCCTCCGTCACCCTGTCCTGGTGGTTGACCATGTCGTCCGTAGCCGTCTGGCTCGCAGGGTCCAGCGCGCCAGACGTATAAAGGTATGGCAATCACTGGCGGCAAACCAATTTCGGAGGAATATGCCCCCTATTGACTCAGGTGCTGTGCCCACTCATGACCAGCCCGCCGATGCGGCAAGATAGAGCTGTGAGCTTCGACCCCTGGGAGGCCATCCTTGCCCGCCTTGACGCTGCAGCCGCGGTGGCTGGCATCGATCCGGCGATTCACGAGCTGCTGCGCCGGCCCCGCCGGGTGCTGGAGGTGGCCGTGCCGGTGAAGATGGACGATGGCAGCATCGAGGTGTTCACCGGTTGGCGGGTGCATCACGACACCACGCGTGGGCCGGCCAAGGGAGGGATCCGCTTTCACCCGGCGCTCGATGCCAGGGAAGTCTCGGCTCTGGCTGCGGCGATGACCTTCAAATGCGCAGTGGCCGACATCCCCTTCGGAGGCGGGAAGGGCGGGGTGCGCTGCGACCCGGCCCGACTCTCGCTGGGGGAGCTGGAGCGCCTGACCCGGCGCTACACCTGGGAGATCTCCCCGTTGCTCGGACCCGACCGGGACGTGCCGGCACCGGATGTGAACACCGATGCCCGGGTGATGGCTTGGGTCATGGACACGCTGTCCATGCTGCACGGGGAGTCCCTTCCGGGCTCGGTTACCGGCAAGCCCCTGTCGGTGGGTGGTGCTCACGGCCACCTCGGCGCAACTTCGACGGGTTGCCTGATGGTCATCCGGGCGGTCTTCGCCGAGCTTGGGCTGAGCGTGGCCGGGGCCCGGGTGGTGCTGCAGGGATACGGGAAGGTGGGCGGGCCGCTCGGCTACCTGCTGGCGTCGGCGGGGATGCGGGTGGTGGCGGTCGAGGACGCGGGAGGTGCGGTTTGCAACCAGGTGGGTCTCGACCAGGCCGCTCTAGCTGCCCACAAGGCCCTGACGGGAACCGTGGGGGGATTCGCGCTTGGCGACCCGCTGGCGCCTGGCGAGCTGTGGAGCCTCCCCTGCGAGCTGGCGGTCCCGGCGGCTCTGGATGGGGTGATCGATCAGGCAGTGGCAGGGCGGCTGGGCGCTCAGGTGGTCGTGGAGGCGGCGAACGGCCCCACCACGCCGGACGCAGATGCGGTCCTGGCGAGTCGGGGGGTGGTCGTGGTCCCCGACATCCTCGCCAACGCCGGTGGAGTGACCGCCTCTTATTTTGAGTGGGCCCAGGCCCGCCAGGGTTACGCGTGGGATGAGGGGCTGGTGGCGAGCCGGCTTCGCCAGGGCATGGACGACGCCTTTGTCGCAGTGTGGGCCCGGGCGCAGGCGCTGGGTGTGTCCTTGCGCGCCGCGGCATACGTGCTTGGGGTCGAGCGGGTGGCCGAGGCCGTGGCTGCGCGGGGGCTGTTTCCGTAGGGGGTCGCTAGGCTGGGCGCGACACGGGAGCCCCACCGGGGGGCTGAGAGGGCACCAGAGGGTGCCGACCGCTTACCTGATCCGGGTCATGCCGGCGGAGGGAGGACGAGATGAGTCAGACAGCTACGCAGGGCCAGGCTCGCCGCAAGGTTTACCGGCCCGGTCCATTGGGTACCCAGGTGCCCTTCACCGAGGTCGCTCTATCTCCCTCGCCCGCCAGAGGGGGCACGACCGTGCCCAACGAGCCGATCCTGTTGTACGACACCAGTGGCCCGGGCTCGGACCCCGAGGTCGGGCTGGCGCCCCTGCGTCGGGAGTGGATTGTGGCCCGTGGCGACGTTGAGGAGCACGCCGGGCGCCTTCCGGCGGTGCGCGACGATGGCCGTTCCGCGGCGGCCGGGCGCCATGTGGAGACCTTCCCGGGCAGCCGGGCTGCCGCCGCTGGGCCCCGGGTCCTGCGGGCGCTCCCCGGGCGCGTCGTGACCCAGCTGCACTACGCTCGGCGGGGCGAGATCACTCACGAGATGGCGTTTGTCGCCGCGCGGGAGGGCCTCGCCCCGGAGTTCGTCCGGGACGAGATAGCGCGGGGTCGGGCCATCCTGCCGGCCAACGTCAACCACCCCGAGTCCGAACCCATGGCAATTGGCCGCAATCTGTTGGTGAAGGTGAACGCCAACATTGGCAACTCGTCAGTGGCATCCTCGATCGCGGAGGAAGTGGACAAGCTGACCTGGGCGACCCGCTGGGGGGCTGACACGATCATGGACCTGTCCACCGGGCGGGACATCCACGCGACCCGCGAGTGGATCATCCGCAACTCGCCTGTGCCGGTGGGCACCGTGCCGATCTACCAGGCGCTAGAGAAGGTCGACGGTGCCGCGGAGGAGCTGTCCTGGGAGGTCTATCGCGATACGGTGATCGAGCAGTGCGAGCAGGGTGTGGACTACATGACTGTTCACGCCGGGGTGCGGCTGGCCTACGTGCCGCTCACCGCTCGGCGGACAACAGGGATTGTCAGCCGCGGTGGTTCGATCATGGCCGCCTGGTGCCTGGCCCATCACACCGAGAGCTTCCTGTTTACCCACTTCCAGGAGCTCTGCGAGCTCCTGGCGGCTTACGACGTCAGCTTCTCCCTCGGCGACGGGCTGCGCCCTGGTTGTATAGCTGATGCCAACGACGAAGCCTCCTTCGCCGAGCTGCGCACCCTGGGGGAGCTCACCGAGATTGCCTGGCGCCACGACGTGCAGTGCATGATCGAGGGACCGGGCCACGTCCCGATGCACAAGATCCGCCAGAACATGGACCTCCAGCTGGAGGTCTGTCACGAGGCGCCCTACTATACGCTCGGACCGCTCACCACCGACGTGGCGCCGGGGTACGACCACATCACCTCGGCCATCGGAGCGGCCATGATCGGCTGGTACGGCACCGCGATGCTGTGTTATGTGACCCCCAAGGAGCACCTCGGCCTGCCCAACAGAGCTGACGTCAAAGACGGCGTGATCGCCTACAAGATCGCAGCACACGCCGCGGACCTGGCCAAGGGTCACCCTAGGGCCCAGGATTGGGACGACGCCCTGTCCAAGGCTCGCTTCGAGTTCCGCTGGGAGGACCAGTTCAACCTCGCCATGGATCCCGACACTGCTCGGGCCTATCACGACGAGACCCTCCCGGCGGGACCGGCGAAGGTCGCCCACTTCTGCTCCATGTGTGGCCCCAAGTTCTGTTCGATGCGCATCAGCCAGGACGTCAGGGATTATGCGGAGGCGCACGGGGTTGGGGCGGAGGAGGCCATCGCGCTAGGCATGAAGGAGAAGTCCGCCGAGCTGGCCTCACTCGGTGGCGGGGTGTACCACCCGGCCTAGGGTCTTGGTACTAGCCTGGAGTGGCGCAGGAGATCCGGCGCCAAGGGACCAAGGGACGGTAGATGAACAACAGATCCAGGCGGCGACTCATCGTTTGCGCAGTTCCGTCTGGCGTGGCCCTGGCAGCTGTCGCTGCCGTCGGGATCGGGTCCGGCATGGCAGCCAACCCGCCCCTTCGCACGGCGGCGCCCCTTGCCGGCGCAGGCTCGATCACTCCGGCGACACCCGGGACCACCTCGACGGTTGTTGCGGGCGCCACCAACCTGGGCACTGCACCGGCCGGTGAGCACCTGACCGTGACCTTGGCGCTCCCCCTGCGGCACAAGAGTGCGCTCAACTATCTGTTCAGGGACGAGTACACGCCCGGTTATCCCACCTACCACCACTACCTGACTCCTTCGGAGTTCGACGCACGTTTCGCCCCCACTCAGGCCTCGGTGACAAGGATCCGCAGCTGGGCGGCCAATATGGGTATAGACGTGGCCTCGGTGTCGTCCAATCGCACCCTGGTGCAGCTTTCGGGCACCACCTCTTCGATCGGCACGGCGTTTGGGACCTCCTTTGACACTTACCGGGTCAAGGGTGGGCTCACCTACCTCACACCCAGCTCCACCGCGATCCTGCCGGCAGCCCTGGTTGGCCAGGTCACTTCGGTGGTGGGTATGTCCACCCTCGGCCGCCTGGGCGTGACCACCGCCCCATCGGACTCCACCGCCCCATCCGATGGCACCGCCTCGTCCGCCTCGTCCGGGGGCCTGCTCGGGGGCCTGCTCGGGGACCTGTTCGGCGGCGGCGCCTCGACGCCCGCCCCAGGCCAAGCTCCCGGCAACCCGGTCACCACCGGCACGCCTGCCGCACCCAGCTACGGTCCCCGGCAGCTGGCGAGCATCTACAACGCTCCCACTGCCGATCAGGGCGCCGGCCAGATCATCGCCGACATCGTCGAGGGGTCTCTCACCCAGGTGACCAAGGACCTGTCCACGTTCGAGACCAACAACAACTTGCCGCACATCCCGGTGACCGTGGTCACGGTGGGCGCCAAGTCGTCCGACACCTCCTCCCAGATCGAGTGGGACCTCGACACCCAGTACTCGACCGGTCTGGCGCCCCAGGCGTCTCGCCTGATCCTCTACGACGCGCACTCCCTGTCCGACACCGACGTCCTTGCAGCCATAAACAGCTTTGTCACCCAGGACAAGGCCAAGGAGGCAGGGCTGTCGGGTGGCGAGTGTGAGTCTGTGGCAGCCGCCGACGGGGTCATGGGCGCCACAGACAATGCGCTCGCGCAGGCGGTAGCCCAGGGCCAGACCCTCTTCGTGGCGACCGGGGACGACGGGGCGTTCTGTGAGGCGCTTCAAGACGTCGGCCTCGCCGGCGCCGGCAAGGAGCCACCGTCGATCAGCTATCCAGCTTCCAGTCGCTATGCCGTGGCGGTCGGGGGGACCACGATCCTCACCACCGATCCTCTGACCGAGGCCGCCTGGATCGATAGCGGTGGGGGAGTGTCCGCCTTCGAGCTCGAGCCCCCCTACCAGCTTGGCCTGGTTGGCAACGTCGGTGGCCGGGCGACGCCCGATGTCGCCTTCGACGCCAGTCCCAACACTGGCGACCAGGTGGTGGTGAACGGCCAGACCGAGACGGTCGCCGGAACCAGCGCGGCCACCCAGGCCTGGGTGGGGATCTGGGCCCGGGCGCAGGAAGCCAAGGGTGGCAATCTCGGGTTCGCCAACATGGCGATCTACGCCGCGCCGCCTTCGGTGTTCCACGACATCACCACGGGTAACAACGGCTTCTACTTGGCAGGGTCGGGATATAGCGAGGTTACTGGCAGGGGCACCCCGAACATTGCAGCGTTCATCGCCGGGCTCTAGCAGGGATGAGGCGCGGGCTCACCAGGGGTGAGCGGGCGCGGCGGGCGATCCGCTACGAGCCGTATTCCTTGCTGGGTGGGCAACCCCATGTAATGGTGGACGGGGCGCCCACGGCGGGCACGGAGCTGACGTTGTCGCACTGGCCGGGGACGCCGACCCCGGTCGAGTTGCGGGCCGACCTGTCGGTGGAGTCGGCCCTGCGGTGGCGAGCTGATCCGGGGCGCTGGGCGGGGGCTGGGCTGGCCTCCATCGACCATCTCGACCAGGACGGCCTGGCGGGGCTGTGGGCCGTGGTGGCGCCGGAGCTGGCGCTCGAGCGTCGGGGACGCCTGGTGGAGGTGGCACGGGCCGGGGACTTCGCCACCTTCACGGATCGGGACGCGGCCCGGGTCAGCTTTGCCCTGGCGACCCTGGCTGATCCCCAGCGCTCTCCACTGCCTGGCGGAACTGTGGCCGATCCCGCAGCGCTGACCGTCGAGCTGCTGGGGCGTCTGGCCGAGCTGGTCGCTGACCCTTCACGGTGTGTCGCCGAGTGGGCCGAGGAAGATGCTGCCCTGGCGGCGAGCGAGGCCGACCTGGCCAGCGGCATGGTCACCCTGGAGGAGGTTGCCGAGGTCGACCTGGCGGTGGTGAGCCTTGCCGAGAGTGCCCCGGCCCGGATCGCCACTCGCTTCATGGGACGGGCCGACGCGCCATGTCACCCGGCGGCCATTCACAATGCTGTGAGCGCCAACAGGGTCCTTTACTGCCAGGGATCTCGCTACGAGCTGGTCGTGCGCTACGAGAGCTGGGTTCGCCTGGTCAGCAGGCCGGTAGCGCCACGGGTGGACCTGGTTTCCCTGGCCGCAACGCTGCAGGCGGAGGAGGCCGGCGCCGGGACAGCCTGGTCGGCGGACCCGGCCTCCTCCCTGATCCAGGGGATGGCGTGCCTGGGTAGCTCCTTGGCGCCGTCACGGGTGCGCCAGCTTGTGGAAGAGCACCTGCGCCGTGCGCCTGCGGTCTGGTTCCCCGGCAATGACGCTCGCCCGAGCGATGGTCGCCCGAGCGATGGTCGCCCGAGCGATGGTCGCCCGAGCGCATCGCCGGGTCGCCGGGCTCGGTAGCTTGGTGACATCACTGAGTCACTTTGCCTCCTCACCTTCCACGCCCATCCCGACGACGAGTCGTCCAAGGGGCCGGCGACCGTGGCCCGCTATCACTCGGCGGGGGTGCGCACGGTGCTGGTATGCGCCACCGGCGGTGAGGAGGGCGACATCCTCAACCCGGCCATGGACACGCCCGAGGTGCGGGCCGAACTGGCGGCGGTGAGACGCTCGGAGCTGGAGCGGGCTGCCGGGGTGATCGGCTACGACGAGGTGGTGATGCTGGGATATCGAGACTCGGGAATGGCTGGCACACCCGCCAACGAGAACCCTGCCTGCTTCGCCCGGTCTCGCCTCGACGAGGCGGTGGGTGCCCTGGTGGCGGTGATCCGACGGGTGAGGCCCCAGGTGATGGTTACCTACGGGGAGGACCACAGCGGTTATCCCCACCCGGACCACATCCGCACCCATGAGGTGGGCCTGGCCGCGTTCTCCGCAGCTGGGGATGGGGCCGCCTACCCCAGGGCAGGAGTTGCGTGGCAGCCGCAGAAGCTTTACTACATCACCTGGTCGCGCACCCGGATGCTCGCCACCCACGCCAAGTTTCTCGAGCTGGGGATGGAGTCTCCCTTCACCGAGGAACGGTTGGCCAGGATGGGTCAGGCGGACCAGGAGATCACCACCCGGGTGGAAATCTCCAGCTGGGCCGATGTTCGCACGGCGGCCTTGCGAGCGCATGCCACCCAGGTGGATCCGACCTCGTCGTGGTGGTTCGGGCTACCCCCCGAAGTGGAGCGAACGGTGCATCCTTTCGAGGACTACGTCCTGGCCCGGGATCTGACCGGGGCGGGAGGGATCGAGGCGGGTGGCCTCGAGGACGACCTGTTTCGCGGGGTAGTCTGAGGCGTCCAGATATCTACCGGGAGGCACACCAATGTCGAAGTGGCTCACCCAGCCCTGGCTTGACGAGACCCGGGAGATGGCCGCCGGCCAGCCCGAACGTCCCGGGGCCAGCGTTCGCATGCAGTACGTGGTGACAGGTGGCCCCGACGGGGACATCAGCTACTACTGGGTCCTGGAGGACGGCCGGCTCTTGGAGTCGTCTCTCGGCGAGCTGGACGACGCCGAGGTCACCCTCACCCAGGCCCACGAGGATGCCATGGCGATCCAGAAGGGCGACCTCGACCCCAACGCGGCGTTCATGCAGGGCAAGATCAAGGTGACCGGCAACATGGGCAAGCTCATGGCCCTCCTGCCCATCACCAGCTCGCCCGAGTACAAGGCGCTCCAGGTGGAGATCGCGGCGATGACCGAGTACTGAGGTGCGAAGACGATCCTGAGGAAGGCAGTTCTTCCGGACCGGCAGGCGAACCCGAAGAACGGCGGCCCTTGCGGGCCGCCGTTCTTTCTTGCTGGGTGCAGGGGGCTCTACAGGGGCCCGGTGTAGTAGCTGGCCTGGGCGGCGGCACTCGTCGGGTTGAACGAGATGGGACCGGCGCTGGTCTGGACGCCCGGGTACTTTCCGAGCACGAAGTACAGGATCGCTGCGTGCTGCATCTCGACTGGCTGGATGCTGGCGGCCAGGGCGATGCCCGCCGGGCTGGTCACCACGGTCGAGCCGACCTGGTAGGTCTGTGCTGCTTGGTTCTCCAGGAGGAGTGCCAGCTCGAGGAGCGCGACCAGGTTGCCGGCCTTGTTGACCGCCGCCAGCTTCGAGGCGACGATGGAGTCGCTGTAGGGCCCGGCGTTGGGTCCAGTGGTGATCTTGGGCTTGCCGGCGCTCACCAGGATCTGGTTCCAGGCGGCGGCGTGCTGGGCGTGCTGGCTCTTGGCGGTGACCGCAAAGCTGGCTGCCGCTTTGGGGATGTTGCCGTACTTGTCGGCGACCACCGCAGCGATGGCGTTACCGTAGGTGGTGACGGCTTGGTTCTCCAGGCTGACGGCGAGGGCAGTGACGGCCAGATCCGTCGCGCTGGTGGTCGCCGAGGTGGTGGGGGTAGTGCTGGTGGTGGTGCTCGGGGTGCTGCTGCCGCACGCGGCAAGGGCCAGGCCACCAGCGGCCGCCCCGGCGCCGAGCAGGAAGGTCCGCCGGCCGAGGCGACGGCCCTTCAGGCCATCGGCGGCCTCGGCCTCCTCGCGGACGGACTCAGTCATCCAGGCCGCGGCCTCGGCCATGGCTGGGACGGACACGTCATTGTTGATCTGGTCGAGGTCCTCGACCATGGAGGCGAGCTCTGCGTTGGAGATCTGGATCTCGCTGTTGAGGTTGTTCACTTGACTGCTCCTTGGCTGGCAGGGGCGGCGCTCGATGTCGAGTAGAAGGCGTTGGGGAAGCCGACGGATCCGGCCGCGGCAGGCAGCGCAGTGTCGTTGGCGACGATGGCCGACAAGGTGGTCGGCAGGGCGATGAGCTTGGCGTCACCGCCCTTGAGCAGCGCGGCGACGGCCAAGAGGACCGCCACGTGCTGCGCCTCTACCCCCATGACGCTGGCCATGACCTGCTTGGAGTGCATGTCGGAGAGCAGCACCATGTCCTTGGTGTAGGTCTGGGCTGCCACATCCTCGAGGGTCGTGGCCAGGTTCACGACCGCCAAAGTTGCCGCAGCGGTTGACATACCGCTGAGCGAGGCCACGGCCTTGCTCACCGTGGGCACGTACGCCGGGTCCGGGCTGTTCTGGGCCTTGCCGCCCAGGGCGGTGGCGGCCTGGTTGAACGCCGCCAGGTGCTCGGAGTGCTGCTTCATCGTCTCCTTGGCGAAGGCGGTGACCACGGGGTTGGCCGAGCTGCCGCCGATGTAGGGGAGGGTGAGGGCCTCCTTGTAGGTGCCCACGGCCAGGACCTCGATCGAGGCGGCGGTCTGCAGGACCTCGATATCCATGGAGGTGGTGCCCGCCGCATAGGCGGGCGCGGCGAAGATGCCAAGCAGCGCAGCCCCGATCCCGCTTGCTGCGACCAGGCCACCTGCGCCAGCGATCATGCCGGACAAGCTGTCCCAGCGGTTGGTGCGGACGAGGTTGATGTCGACTGGCTCCACCTCTCCGTGGGCCCGGGCCTCCTGGCCGTGTTCCACGAACGCTGCCATCGGCTCCTTGATTGCCGCCATGGCATCGCTGTGGATGTCCTGGGACTGCTCGAGCAACGGCTTTAGCAGCCCGTCATCGAGAAGTTGGTCGTCGGTCACTGTGAGCATCCCTCCTGTGGATGGGGTATTTTTGCTTGGTGGGGTTAGGGGCGTGGGGGGCCGCTTGGCCGGAACTCAGCTAACGACGAGGGCGCCCAGCATGAATGGGTGGATCGTGCAATCGTAGTAATAAGTACCCGGAGTTGTTGGCGCGGTGAAGGTCTTGGTGGCTCCGGGGGAGATATCACCGGTGTTGAAAATGCTTGCGGATTTGAGGTCAGTGAGGGTGTGGGTCACCGTGTCCATGTTGTGCACCGTGATGGTGGCTCCGGGGCTCACCGTGTCTGGGCACTGCTCGAACGCGAAGTTCGAGATGTCGATGGTGTCCGAAGATGCCGGCTTGCCGCCGTTACAGCCCTTCGCCGCGGCCGCGGCGGCGGTTCCTGTCGTGGGTCCGGGTGGGGTGTCCTTGGCCGAGCAGGCGCTGAGTCCGAGGGCCAGCGCCGGCAGGACCGTTGCAATGGTGATCAGATGGGCACGACGTGGCAACAGATCTCCCTTTGGGTCTCATATGGCTCCCGTGAAAGGGAGTCCAGGATGTGTTCGGCGCGGCGCGCCAAGTCGGATGGGATTGCTTGTGTCACCACCCACCCCGAGCCTGGTGACAAGGCTGGATTCTACACGACTGGGGCTCCCGAGGCCAGTAGCATCCAGTAGGTAGGGTGCCTCCGGATGCTAAGGTGATGACCACCAATGTGCCAAGAGCGCAACGAGCCGGGACCTGACATGGTGGATCTGCGCGAGGCGAGCGACGCCAACCTGGTGGTGGCGATAGGTCGGTGGAGCGAGCCAGCCCTGGCCGAGGCCTACCGTCGTCATGCCGGAGCCGTGTACGCCCTGGCCCAGCGGGTCTTGCGGGAGGCATCCGTGGCGGAGGACGTTGTCCAGGAGGTGTTCCTGCGTCTGTGGGACCACCCGGAGAAGTTCGACGCGGAGCGCGGGTCGCTCCGGTCGTACCTGCTCGCCCAAGCCCATGGTCGAGCCGTGGATGCCTTGCGTTCGGACACGTCCCGGCGCCGCCGCGAGGAACGTGACGCTAGGGACGCGGCCACCGCCGGCTATGACCTCGAGCTGGAGGTCTGGGACCTGACAGTAGCCGACCAGGTCAAAGAGGCAGTGGCCGGGCTGCCCGAGGTGGAGCGTCGGGCGATCGAGCTGGCGTACTTCGGAGGCCACACATATCGGGAGGTTGCCGACCTGCTCCAACAGCCCGAGGGAACCGTCAAGAGCCGCATCCGGGCTGGGCTCAAGCGGATGCGGACCTCGCTGGCCGCCGCAGGGGTGGGGCTGTCTTGAACGCGCTGCCACGGCCCTTGAGCCACTCCAGTTACGAGGAGCTGTTGGGCGCTTATGCCCTGGACGCCGTCGACGAGACCGAAGCCGCAGCGCTCGAGATGCATCTGATGCAGTGTCCCCGCTGCCGGGACGAGGTTGCCCGTCATCGGGAGACAGCTGCGCTCTTGGGCCATGTTGGAGCGACCGCGCCCGCTGGTCTTTGGGACCGGATCTCGGGAGAGCTCACCAAGGTACCTCCCCCGTTGGCTCTTGTCCGGGTGTCCCAGGGGGTCACGGCCAGCCCCGGCGGGGCGGACGCTGTATTTGGCGGGCCTGCGGCGGGACTCGGACGTGGGCGCCGACGAGTCAGCGTGAAGCCGGTCATCGCCATGGTGAGCGCGGCCGCTGTGGTCATCGGGGTCCTCGCCTTCGAGCTCACCAGCCTTCAGGCTCAGGTTACCCAGGTTCGCGATTCCCAAACGGGAAGCATCCAGCGCCTCGCCGACGTTGCGCTGGGCACTCCCGGGCGCGAGACCGTGACATTGCGCTCGCAGACCAGCAAGGAGCGCGCAGCAGCGGTGATCGCGCCCAATGGGCAGGGCTATCTGATCGACGCCAGGCTCCCCCGCCTTACCCCCCACCAGACTTATCAGCTGTGGGGCCTCTCGGACGGCAAGGCAATATCCTTGGGAACTCTCGGTCCTTCGCCTTCCCAGGCGGCCTTTCATGTCGATTTCTCCCAGGTGAACGAGTTGATGATGACCGCGGAACCGGTAGGCGGCGTTGCGCAGCCCGACAGTCCTGTGGTCGTCGCGGGTCCGACGGTGAGCGATTGAGGGTCCGTTTGACCTGATCGTCGGGTGGACGAAACCGCCAGGAAACACGCATCCGCGATGCTGAAGGGGTGGGAGACCTCCTGGACGGGTACGTGAGCGGGATCAGGCGCCTCTCGGGGCCGGCCCGACCTCCCTGGGATGAGATGGTCGCGGCCACCGGAATGCCGCGCTCGCCATCGGTGGCCCTCTACGACTGCTTGCAGTCCCTGTCTGCAGAGGACCTTGCCGCCCGTTGCGCGGCGCGCGACCGGGCTTTCTTGGACCAGGGAATCACCTTCTCATTCTCGGGCGAGGAGCGACCCTTCCCCCTGGACCTGGTTCCACGGGTGATATCCGCCGTCGAGTGGTCGGTCATCGAGCTGGGTGTGGCGCAGCGGGTGAGGGCACTTGAAGCATTCCTGAACGACATCTACGGGTCCGGCGAGATCCTTTCCGAGGGGGTCGTGCCTCGCAAGCTGGTGGTTACGTCCAAGCACTTTCATCGTGCGGCTGCCGGGATCCGCTCGCCGAACGGAGTCCGTATCCAAATGGCGGGGATCGACCTGGCCCGAGGGCCATCGAGAACCGCCGGACCATGGCGCGGGTGTTTCCTGAGCTGTTCGCCAGCAACCGGGTGCGACCGGTCGACGGCTATCCCGCCATGCTGTTGGAATGCCTGCGTGCCAGCGCCCCCGAGGGTGTGGCTGAGCCCACAGTCGTGGTGCTCACGCCAGGGGCCCACAACTCGGCGTACTTCGAGCACAGCTTCCTGGCTCGGCAGATGGGAGTCCAGCTGGTCCACGGGAGCGACCTCGTCTGCCGGGGGAACACCGTGTTCATGCGGAGCACGTCCAGGGAGCAGCGGGTCGACGTTGTCTACCGCCGGATCGACGACGAGTTCTTGGACCCGGTTCAGTTCCGCTCGGATTCGATGGTCGGCTGTCCCGGCTTGTTGAATGCGGCCAGGGCAGGGACGGTCACGATAGCCAACGCGGTGGGCAACGGGGTGGCGGACGACAAGCTGGTCTGCACCTACGTGCCGGCGATGACCTCCTACTACCTTGGAGAAGAGCCGATCCTGCCCAACGTTCCGACTTACCGCCTGAGCGAGCCCGATCAGCTGGAGCACGCGCTGGGACGTCTCGAGCACCTTGTGCTCAAGCCGGTGGACGGATCGGGTGGCAAAGGGCTGGTATTCGGCAACCAGGCGAGCGACGAGCAGCTCGACACCGCGACCAGCGCGATCCGTGCGAATCCACGTGCCTGGATCGCCCAGGAGCTGGTCCAGCTTTCCACGTCGCCCACCCAGGTGGGTGGTCGCCTCTGCCCCCGCCACGTCGACCTGAGGCCCTTTGCGCTCCACGACGGAAGCAAGGTCTGGGTGTCCCCTGGGGGACTCACGCGAGTCGCCCTCGAAGAAGGCTCACTGGTGGTCAACTCGAGCAGGGGCGGCGGCTCGAAGGACACCTGGGTTCTCTCGACCGAGTGGGCACCCAAGCCGGGGCCCCGCCGAGCACCCGGGCCGGACTGCAGTTTGGATTGCCTACCGACTTGGGTCCCGAGGCCATCGAGCCGGCGGAGCAGCATCAGCAACAACAGCAGCAGGCGCGTGCTGGTGGGTCGGCCCCATGCTGAGCCGGATCGCAGAGTCCCTGTACTGGGTGGGCCGCTACGTGGAGCGGGCCGAGGACACCGCGCGCATCCTGGATGTTCATGTCCACCATCACCTGGAGGACCCAAGTGTCGACGAGGAGCCCGCGGGTAGGGGCCTGCTGGACAGCCTGTTCCCCCGCTCGGCCCTTCATGCTTTGGGTGAGGCAGAAGGCTGCCTGGCAGAGCCGGACCCTGACTCCGGGCGCGCCGGCGCCGGTGGTGAGGCGAGGAGGGTAGTGGGCAGGGCGCGTACGGACCTCGAGTCCGTGACCTTGAGCCAGCTGATGGCTGACCTTCCCGGGAACCTGACCCGGTTCCAGCTCGCTTGCCTCGAAGCGGGCAACAACATTGCGAGCAGGTTCTTCCGTGCGGTCGCCGAGATCGACGTGGGCCTCGAATGGGCGGGTGCCCGATGAGCTGGCGTCTCAAGATCTGCCATCGCAGTGGTTTCCGCTATGGGGGGACTGTCGCGTTCTCGTACAACGAAGCGCGTCTCACCCCGCTCACCACGAATCGCCAGGCTGCCCTCGAATCAAGCGTCGAGGTCTACCCACCCGCTAGTCGCTTGCGCTATGTGGACTATTGGGGGACCCATGTGGAGGCCTTCGATGTCCATGTCAACCACACCCAGCTGGCTGTGACCGCAACGTCGGTAGTGGAGACGTCCACGCCGTCCACGCCGTCCCACGACACCAGCTGGGCCGACCTCGAGCAGCCGTCGGTCCTCGACTGCCTCGCAGAGCTGCTTCTCCCCACGGCCTACGTGCCGATTGACGCAGAGCCTGGTCTGGTCGCCGGGCGCATCAGAGATGGGTGCGCGAGCCCGGTGGAAGCCTGCGAAGCCGCTGGGGAGTGGGTGCGGAGCAGCCTTACCTACCAGTCGGGCTCGACCACGGTTCTAACCAGGTGGGAGA
>JAVKSL010000046.1:0-22523 GCA_039583695.1 Acidimicrobiales bacterium
CCGTGGCGCCCCTGGCGCCCCCGGCGCCGCCGACCCTGGCGCCGCCCCCCCCAGGGCCCCCGGCGCCGCCGCCGGCCTGGTCTACAGCCAGCCAGTTGGCCCGAGCAGTCCGCCTGCCGACCTCGATGATGAGAAAGTAGCCCAGCACTGCAGCGATCCATAGTGCGACTGCGAACGAGCGCCCACCGGAGCTTCCCAGCCCGGCGGTGAACAAGAACACGGCGAAGGCGGGGAGGACTCCCTCAACCGGCGCGCCAAGTCGAAACGCAGCGACGTCCGCCAAGACGCCCGCGAAACCGATCCCCAGGCAGGCCAGCCAGACAAGCCCCGGCGTTGCCGGCACGGGGGAGCGCAGGACGGCGATGTCCACCCTGGCTTGGGCCATTGCCTGGCTGATCGCGCGCCAGGTGTGGGGGTCAGGGATCCCGAGCGCGGTGGACTGACCGAACATGAGCCAGGTAGACACCAGGGCGACCGCTGCGATACACACCGGCCCGAGCAGGACCGGCGGAAAACGCCTCGACTGGCGCAGGCCATAGCACAAGCCGTGAGCGAGGAGCACTACGACCAGCACCGGGAGCAAGTACGAGTGACCCTCGAACAGCTGGCCCATACCCACGGCGGTCGCCACGGTGACTACGGCAAGAGCGATGGTGCTCACCAGACCCGTGCCCACTTCGGTGTTGCGCCGGCCGCTCCTCCCCGGCTTGTCCAGCCGTCCTGTCCTCAAGCGCTGGTCCCCCGTCTGGATCCGCTGAGTCGGTCAGCGCTTGGGACCGGCTGACTGTGGCGGAGACATTCGTTCCACGGACCGACCAGGCTCTGCCCGGCCGTGACCGGGATAAGTCGGATGGCCCCACTGTCGTCCCTGCCGCCGGACTGCCCGCCGCCGGACTGCCCGCCAGCGACCGCTATGACCAGGACTAACGCGTAACGTTCCGTTCGCATCTGGAATCCGCTCGGATCTGCCGATGTGACCACTACCAACGTGCCCCCGCCAGGGCCAGCTCCGAGAAGGCCTCTGGCAACCCCAGCCGGCTTGGGGGGAATCACCTTGGCCGCCGCCAGCCGGTCCAGGATGGCAGCGATATGGCCAGGCCCGTTGTTGTAGCCAGAGTCGTGTCCGGCAGTATCGGCGAAACGCACCAAAGTCGCCCTCGCGGCGCTGACCACGCTGGCTGCCGCTGACACAGCCGTCTCGAATGCCTCAGGGTCCCTCACCCCCAGGTCCAGGATCACGGTCGTGCGGTCCTGGAGCGGGTGGTCGTCCTGGCGGATCATCAGCTGGTCGCGCCGCGCAGAGGATGCCCAGTGCACCCGGCGGAGGTCGTCACCTGGCGCATACTCGCGCAGTGCGTAGAAGCTGTCCCCGGTCTGGCCCGCCAGCGCCGGCCTAGGTGTCCCGGCCGAAGCCGTCCCACCAGGCGAACGCGGGGGAGGAGCAATCAGCTCCACCCGTGGCAGCACTGTCAACGCGGACGAGCCGGCTACCGTTGACGCCCTGGCGGCGAGCCCAAAAGGATCCCTCACCTCCACCTCCAGCGGGCCAACCTCGAACACGCCTCTACGGTCGGCCACGAGGCGGTAGCTGGTCCGGCCTGCCCGCCCTGGAGCCATCGGTGCCACCAAGAATCTGAGCTCGCCGGCCTCGGAGGTCCCTCCATCGAAGCGATCCTGGGCCTCGACCAGGGGGGACCGCCGGGTCGAGGTGTTGGTGATGCCCAGCTCGACCTCGATACTGTCGCCCACCGACGCTCGATGGGGTCGGAGTCGCCGGGTGACCTCGACCTTGACCGGGCTGAGCCTCAGCCACCCGACAGCCGCGCCCGTAAGGATCAAGCCGGCGACGCCCACCACATACAGCTGGACCAGTCCCAGGATCCGGCCCAGCAGGAGCACTCCAAGAGCGCCCAGCATCACCTCCCAGCCCCTTCGTGTCGGCACCTCAGCCAGCCTTCATCGAAGGGCGCCGACACCCGGCACTGGCAAACGCGCCACAATGTCCTCGAGGACCTCGCCAGCATCCTGCGTGCCCGCCGAGGGTGAGACCACGAGCCGATGCGACAGGACCGGCCCGACCATCTCCTTCACGTCGTCGGGGGTCACAAAGCCTTTCCCGGCGGCGGCAGCGCAGGATCGGGATGCCTTGAGCAAAGCCAGGGCGGCACGCGGCGACATCCCGAGAGCCAGGTCCGGATGGTTGCGAGTCACCCGGGCCAGGTCCACCAGGTATCCTTTGAGAGCAGGAGCGACGTAGGTGAGCTGGGCGGTCCCCACCATGGCCAGGACGTCGGACGGACTGGCGACCGGTCCGAGGCTGGCGATCACCGGGGTCGCGCTGTGGGTTTCCAGCATCGCAATCTCATCGGCTCGCGAGGGATAGCCCACGGCGATGCGCATCAGGAAGCGATCCAGCTGGCTCTCTGGCAGGAGGTAGGTCCCCTCGTTACCCATCGGGTTCTGGGTGGCAACGACCATGAACGGTGCCGGGAGCTGGTAGGTGGTGCCGTCAACGCTGACCTGGTTCTCCTCCATTGCCTCCAAAAGGGCGGACTGGGTCTTGGGCGAGGCCCGGTTGATCTCGTCACCAACCACGATGTTGGCGAATATCCCGCCAGGGTGGAAAGCGAAGCTGGCCCGGGAACGGTCGTACACGCTGACCCCGGTGACATCCGAAGGCAGCAGGTCCGGGGTGAACTGGATGCGGCTGCAGCGGCAGTCGATGGAGAGGGCCAGCGCCTTGGCCAGGCTGGTCTTGCCCACGCCGGGCACGTCCTCGATGAGCAGGTGCCCCTCCGACATCAGGCACACCAGCGCCAGGCGAATCACCCCGTCCCGGCCCTGAATGACCCGCCCGATGTTGGAAGCAATCGCTTCGAAGCAGGCGACAAGGTCGAAGCCACGCGCCGTCGCCGTTCCCTGCCTCACCAACGTCACGCCCCTTCTCTTCGACAACCGGCAGGCGCAACCTTAGGCGGCCTATCGGGTTACCCTCGCGGGAGTGGCTTTCTACGAAATTGTGCACCTGTGCTGGGCGGCCCTCGTGCCCGCTCCAGCCGGTGTTGTTCCCACCGGGCTCTGATGAATGTCCTGGTGGCGGTGCTCTGCCGCCCACGTTTGTGGCTCACCGCAGTCTCGGTCGTGTTGCTCACGGCACGCACGCGATGGTGGAGGCGCTGGCCGTTCCTTCCGATGCCGCCAAGCCCGTGGGTCCAGTTCCGCTTGGAGTGTGTCACGGGGAGCCGGGGTGGCCGGTTGGCAGCCGAAGACGTGGTCGCCTGGCTAGAATGGTGCAAGGACACGGGCCTGCGCCCACGCTAGGCTTAGGCTCATGCCGGTACCACTACCCAGACCTGGGCTGCCAGCTCCGCTCGTCGGCGGGGCTCGGGTGAGCCGGGGGCCCAGGGACTGACGAGCGTCGAGCCGTGAGTCGAGCTTTGATCCTCAACGCTACCTACGAGGCCCTCTGCGTGGTGCCGTCCCGGCGGGCGCTGATGCTGGTGTTGGCGGACAAGGCTGAGCTGCTGCACGCCACTGGACAGTGCTTTCACTCGGAGCGTGCAACGTTCCCCGAGCCTTCGGTCGTGCGTCTCACGTACTTCGTGAAGGTTCCATATCAGAGGCGAGTCGTGCTCAATCGCCGGGCCGTGTTCGCCCGGGATGGCCACCGCTGCCAGTACTGCGGCGCTGACGCGGAGAACATCGACCACATCATCCCGAGGAGCCGAGGAGGCACCCACACCTGGGAGAACGTGGTTGCTGCATGTCGTGGCTGCAACTCCCGCAAGGAAGATCGGCTCCTGACCGAGGCCGGCCTCACCCTGCGCCAGGCCCCGGTCCAGCCCCGCGAGCGGATCTGGCTGTACGCGAGCGGCGGGATCCACGCCGACTGGGAGCCGTACCTGGGGCCGCTGTCGTTGGTCAGGGATGCTGGTCCAGCGACCCTGTCGGCATAGCGCGGCCGCCGGTTGGGCTGTGACGAGGATCAGTGGCACTGCAGGGGCGTTGCACTCGCGTTGCTTGTGGGATGGCGCGCCGGAGCGCCGGGTCTGGCTCTGCGAGTGCACCCGCTGCGCCGTGGTCCTGGGTAGCACCCAGCCATGCGACCATGTCGATGCCGCTCGAGCGTTGGCTGGGAATGTGGACGTGGTTCGCCGCCGCAGCGGCGGGGGAGCCGTGTTGGTCATCCCGGGGGAGACGATCTGGGTGGACCTGGCGCTGCCGCGCGGCGATCGGCTGTGGGAGACCGACGTGGGGAGGGCATTCGAGTGGCTGGGGCGGGCCTGGGCTGATGCGCTGGAATCGCTTGGCCTGGGACCTGCCGTCGTCCACACGGGACCCTTGCTGCGCCACGAGTGGTCGTCACGGGCTTGTTTCGCCGGCCTTGGACCTGGAGAGGTCACTCTGGCCGGGCGAAAGGTAGTCGGCATATCGCAGCGTCGCTCTCGCGAGGGGGCGGTCTTCTCGTGCGCCGCATATGTGGGCTCCGGGTTGTACGGTCTCGGCGATCTCCTGGTGCTGGACGACGAGGATCGAGCACGGGTAACCGTCGCCCTCGAGGATCGTGCGGCGCCGCTGGGGGCCTCGCTCGTCAAGCCAGCGGACGTCGAGGCGGCGCTGCTGTCCTGCCTGCCATAGCTTCTGGTTTTATTGGCCGTGACGAATGGGTACAAGGTTGATATGAACAACCAAGCTGGTAGCGGGCTCCTGGGGCTGGGAGTGGTCTTGGCCGCGATCGGGGCGATTCTCGATTACGCGGTCACCGTCCAGGCCACAGGTTTCAACATCAACGAGATCGGGTTGATCATCCTGATTGTCGGGATCGTGTCCTTTGTGGTCGGGTTGGCTGTGCTGGCCCTCGGTTCCCACAATCGGACCATTGTGCGCGAGGACGTGCGCAATGTACCTGGTGGCCAGACCCGAATCACCGAGCGCGACGAGCGCTTGCCGTAGACCGAGCGGTGTGCGGTGCAGGTAGCGTCGAGTCCGGCCCAGGCCCAGACTCAGGAGCCCCGGTGGCCGATCCGGCTCAACTCCGTCCTGATGATGTTGCAGAGGCTCTTGCTGCCCTCCTCCTGAAGGAGCCTTGGCGTGATCTCAACGATGTCCCAACCGCAGGCACGCAGGGCCAGGATGCGCTTGCGATCCGCGTGGAACTGCGCGGGCGCGCTGTGCCTGCGCAGACTCTGCAACTCCAAGCCCAAGTGGACGGCGGGCCACGCCAGGTCCAGCCTGGCCACGAAGGTGCCGTCGGTCCAAACCTCGTGCTGTCGTACTGGCTTGGGCAGCCCGTGGGCGACGATCGAACGTTCTAACCTCATCTCTGCGATGCTGTCCGGCGGTGGGCCGCACTCCCACTTGGCCAGCACCTCGAGGAGCCGCGGTGGCTTTGGCCCTCTCCGCCCTTTCTTCAGTTGGGACAGGTCGTCGATGCTCACAATTTTGCGGCAGACGACGTCGTCCACCACCTCGGTGAGGGCGTCCTCTGATACGCACCCCGCGAGGTCGACCACGGTGCGAAGAGCGTTGGTCACCGGGATGTGGTGGAGTGTGGTCAGGTCGGCTTGGTCGAGCCTCCTCGACCAATGGACACGACCGAGCTGTCGGGCCCGCTCCCCGTTCGCCCCGTGGCGGATGGTTATCTCAGTGCTCCCAGGTCGGATCCCGCTGAAGCCCCAGAGCACTCCCGCCGAATGGTGCGAGGCGACTGACCCTGGGCCGCCGAGCAGGCAGGCGGCGAGGACACGCTGCTCCCAGGTCATCGGCATGCCGGCCATGCGGTAGAGACCGCGACCGACGGCGATCCATCGCCCCATCTCGAGTCGAGTCCTGATCATCTGCGCCGTGAGGCCCAGCGCGATGGCCTCGGACCTGACGATCAGGCCATGACGCCTCGCGGCGGCGTCGAACGCCACCGCAGCATCGAGGCTGACGTGTTTCATGCACCAATGATGCCCGAAGGGTGTGACAATCCACTTGACTGGGTGAAGTGGTAGTGGTTTTGGTTGGTATGGACCTCAAATCGCTACCACTCTGGTCGGACGGGGCTGTTTGTGGCTCCCGGGGTTGACAAGTGGTGAGATAGGGAGTAAAGTGGCGGCTAGTGGTTCAAAGGGGAGGATCCCCTGGCACGAATCGGGAGCTTGGTGGACGTAAGTGGCTGCAGCGAGGTTTTTCGGGAGGTTCGAGCATTCGCTCGACGCGAAGGGGCGGGTGATCCTGCCGGTGAAGTTCCGCGTTCCGTTTGCCGAGGGCGGTTACCTCACCCTCTTTCACGAGCGCTGCTTGGCCTTGTGGACCTCCGAGGAGTTCGAGCGCCAGATGGTGGCTCTGCACGAAGCCGCAGCGGCGGGGCAGTCGCAGCGCAACCTTGCCCGGGTGTGGGCATCTGGCTCTCACGAGGTAGAGGTGGATCGTCAGGGTCGGATGGCGATACCGGCAGAGCTGCGCAAGTTCGCCGGGCTCACTGGCGATGTGCTCATCAACGGGGCCATCGACCGGGTGGAGCTATGGGACCCGGCTGTGTGGGAAGCCAAGGTCAAGCCCGCAGAGCTGATACTCATCGACAGCCTCAAAGAAGAAATGAGCTCTGTTTCATGACTGGTCCGGAAGGCCGGTCAGAGTTGGCGAGCGTGATTCGGCTCGTTCGTAGCCCCTCGACTAGCGCGGTGGAAGACTCCTATTCCGCCCACTTCCATCCAAGTCGATCGGGGAGACAACCCGACGGCGCACTGCCGGTCGAGGGGCTGCGTATGAGCCGAAGCTTTGAGCACCAACCCGTGATGCTGGACGAGGTGGTGGAACTCTTCGAAACGCTTCCGCCAGGCCTGGTGCTGGACGCGACTGTGGGGGCTGGTGGCCACGCCGACGCGATCCTGACTGCCTACCCGCATCTTTCGGTGATAGGCATGGATCGCGACGTGCAGGCGGTCGCGGCCTCTCGTGAGCGTTTGGGATCCTGGGGCGACCGTGCGGTGGTGATCCACGCCCGCTTCGACGACCTTTCCTCTGTCTCCAGGGCCACGCCGCTCGTCGGAGCGCTGTTCGACCTTGGGGTGAGCTCTGCGCAGCTCGACACCCCCGAACGTGGCTTCTCCTATCGCGAGGAAGGCCCGCTGGACATGCGCATGGATCAGACCAAGGGACTCACGGCTGCCGAGTTGGTGAACACCATGACCGAGGATCGCTTGATCGAGTTGCTGGAGGTAAACGGGGAGAGGCGCTTTGCCGCTGCAATTACGAGGTCCATCTTGGCCGCCCGGCCACTCGAGACAACCACACAGCTTGCCGACGCCGTTGCCAGGGCGATTCCGGCTGCTGCTCGCCGTCGGGGGAACCCGGCCAGTCGGGTGTTCCAGGCGCTGCGCACTGAGGTGAACGAAGAGCTCGACGTTCTTGTGTCCGCGATCGAGGAGGCGGTTGCCAGACTGGTCCCGGGCGGCCGCTGCGTTGTGCTGGCCTACCAGTCCAATGAGGATCGCCTGGTCAAAGAGAGCTTCGGCTACGCCGCCACAGGCGGCTGTACCTGTCCTCGTGCCCTCGGCTGTGTATGTGGCGCCCAGCCGTGGGTAGGGCTCCTGAATCGGGGGGCACGAATGGCCTCGCCGGGTGAGGTCGCGCTGAACCCGAGAGCGGCGGCCTGCCGGCTTCGAGCGGTGGAGCGGCTCGACGCGCCAGTGGGGAGGGCTGCCAGATGACCGCCGTGGAACAGGCCAGATCAGTGAGGAGGGCTCAGGTAGCGCCTGGCTCCCCAGCTTCACCCGGCCCGGCCCGGCCACCGCTTCGGGTAGTACCCCCCAAACAGGGACGCCTCCCCGCCAGGAGGCGTCGCGCCCGCTTCCTGGTCGTCACGATCGGCCTTCTCGTTGCAACGGGCATGTTCGCGATTGTCGGAGCCCAGGTCGTTCTGACTCAACGACAGCTGCGTCTGGACCAGCTGGACCAGACCCTGGCACAGGCCAAGACAACCAATGGCCAGCTGGCCCTGCAGGTAGCGACGCTTGAATCTCCTTCGAGAATTGTCTCCGAGGCGGAGTCCCGGCTCGATATGGCAATGCCTCCGGAGGTTGTCTACCTGACTCCCAACGCGAAGGTGGCTTCCAAGGTCCAAGGCGTTCCTGCGCCTCTCCCTGCCAGCGGAGCGGCGAGCACCTCCGCGCTCGCAGCGCCGGGTTAGTGGACGGCAAGCCCCCCTGGGAAAGGCCTGGGCCAGGTCGCCGGGCGGCGCCACGCCGTGGTGTGGCGTCCCGGCGACCCGGAGCGTCCCGGCGACCCGGAGCGTCCCGGCGACCCGGAGCGTCCCAGACCACGGCTCCCGTGCCGCGCAGAAGGCTGTTTGGCCTCATGGTGCTTGTCGGGCTGGTCCTTGCGGCTGTCATCGTGCGCCTGACCGACGTTCAAGTGATAGGGACACAGAGGTTCACGGCCTACGGCAAGTCCGAGGTGCTCCACAAGGTGAGCCTTCCGGCGTTGCGAGGGACAATCTACGACAGCTCGGGCACCGTGCTGGCAATCTCCGAGCCCGAGACCACGGTGATCGCCGACGATTTCCAGATCACGGACCCAACGGGTGAGGCCGCCAAGCTGGCGCCACTGCTGTCCATGACCACGAGCCAGCTCAGCTCAGATCTTTCGGAGGACTCGGGCTACGTGCAGGTTGCCAACCAGGTCGGACCATCGGCAGCTGCCAGGATCGAGGCCCTGGACCTTCCGGGTCTGACCTTCCAGGCGAGCTCTCGGCGATTCCTGCCCAGTGGCAACCTGGCCCTGCCGGTGATTGGGCAGGTGAACAGCGCTGGCGTGGGCTATTCAGGCATCGAGGAGGAGTACAACTCGGCCTTGGCCGGCCATCCCGGCTCCGAGATCATTCCGCAGGACCCGAGCGGCAACACGATCCCTGGTAAGCCGGAGGACGTCGTTCCCGTTCGTCCTGGTGAGGGCCTGGTTCTTGCCATCAACAGCGCCATCCAGTACGTGACCGAGAGCGCACTGGCGAAAGAGATCGTGAGTTCCCAGGCCAAGTCCGGCTGGGCGGTAGTGCTCGCTACCAACGGCAACATCCTGGCTATGGCCGACCTGGTTGCCGGGTCAACCCCCGGGTCGCCACCTGTGGAGGCGAGCTCGAACCTGGCCCTCACCTACTTATACGAGCCGGGCTCGGTCGCGAAGCTGGCGACGTTCGCTGGCGCTCTCTCGGAAGGCCTGATCACGCCTAACACGGTGCTCAATGTTCCTCCCTACCTGTCGTTGGGGGGCTACAGGATCACCGACGCGGAGCCTCACGGCGACGAGCAGCTCACCGCCTCGCAGATCTTGGCCCGATCATCGAATATCGGGACTGACGAGATTGCTGCCAAGCTCGGCCCGAAAGGTCTTTATCACTGGCTTGTGGCGATGGGCTGGAACCGGACCACCGGCCTGGGCTTCCCGGGGGATTCCCCGGGACTCCTCCCGCCAGTGTCCGCTTGGTCGGGCTCCACTATGGGCTCGATGCCCATCGGCCAAGCCTCGGCCATCTCGTCCTTGCAACTCGCCGACGCATACAACATGATGGCCAACGGCGGCGTCTTCGTGCAGCCCCGCCTGGTCGCGGCCACAATCGGTGCCAATGGAACCCGTCACGAGCTACCCGCTCCCCCGCGCCGTCGCGTCGTCTCCGAGGAGGTGGCGAAAGAGCTTGTAGGCATGTTCGGAGGAGTGGTTGGTCCCAACGGCACGGCGCCTGCTGCTGCGGTGCCGGGGTACACGGTGGCCGGCAAGACCGGCACGTCCCAGATTCCAAGCAACGGCGGTTACGCGCAAAATGCCTTCATGGCGACTTTCGTCGGGATCGTCCCGGCCGAGCACCCTGCCCTTACCATCGTTGTCACACTGAACCAGCCAGCGCCACCGGACTACTACGGGGGGACGATCGCCGCTCCCGTATTCTCCCAGGTGGCCACTGAGGCCTTGAGGCTCCTGCACGTGCCGCCGGGGAAGCTGTCGAGCGGCGCCGCGCAGGTGGTGCCGTCAACTACGATTGGCGGGTCAGGGTCGACTCCGTTCCACTGATGAAGACCTGGCAGGTAGTCGCCAACGAGGAGGGTTCTCCGGCCATTCGACTTGACAAGCTCATCGATGGCGTTCACGTCCTGGAAGTCTTGGGCATCCCGAGCGAGGTGGAGGTGTCCGGCGTGACCTCTCACACCCGCCAGATCAAGCCCGGCTCCTTGTTCTGCTGCATTCCGGGTTCGAATGTGGACGGGCACTCCTTTGCCCGCGAAGCCGTGCAAAGGGGGGCCGTGGCACTGCTGTGCGAGCGGGCGCTGCCGCCCGACATGATCCCCGGCAATGTCGCCCAAGTCTGCGTGGGCATCGGTGGCGCACGAGCAGCCATGGCCGAGATGGCCGCCACGTTCTGGAGCCGGCCTTCAGATGCCCTCCGGATGGTGGGAGTCACCGGGACGAGCGGGAAGACAACGGTCACTCACCTCCTGGCGGCAGTTCTCGAGGCCCATGGCTGGCCGACTGCTGTGCTCGGGACCCTGGGAGGGTCTCTGACTACTCCGGAGGCCCCAGTGCTGCAGGAGAGCTTGGCCCGTCACCGTGACTCTGGCGCGATAGCGGTGGCGATGGAGGTCTCCTCACATGCGCTGGTCGCCCGTAGGGTGGATGCGATTCGCTACGATGTCGTCGTCTTCACCAACTTGAGTCACGACCACCTCGATTTTCACCACTCTATGGAGTCTTATTTCGAGGCCAAGGCCGGCCTGTTCAGTCCGGAGCGGGCCGCGCTCGGGCTGGTCAACTTGGACGATCCCTGGGGTGCGCGGCTGATGGAGCGAGGCGGGATTCCAATGCAGGGCTACTCTGTGACTGAAGCTGGCGAGATCGAGCTGGCCCCGACATCGAGTTGCTTCGCATGGAGGGGCAACCCAGTTCACCTCGGGCTTGGTGGTCGCTTCAACGTCGCCAACGCGGTGGCCGCGGCCCGCGTCGCGGAGGCCTTGGGTGTGCCGGCGCCCACCATCGCCCTGGGCCTGTCCACGATTGCCGGCGTTCCTGGGCGATTCGAGGCGATCGACCGGGGGCAGCGCTTCAGCCTTGTCGTCGACTATGCGCACAAGCCCGACGCACTCGCGCGACTGTTGGAGGCGGTTCGACAGGGTCTGCGCCCGAGCGCCCAGTTGATCGTGGTGTTTGGGTGCGGAGGGGATCGGGACCGAACCAAGCGGCCGATCATGGGCGAGATCGCCACCCGTCTTGCTGACATGGTTATCCTTACCTCCGACAATCCCCGCAGCGAGAGCCCCGAAGACATCATTTCCGAGATCCTGTCTGGAGCTCGGGTGAGCGATTCGCTGATCGTAGAGGTCGACCGAGCGGCCGCAATTGCTTTGGCGGTCGACGCTGCCCAACCTGGAGATTCGGTCGTCATAGCCGGCAAAGGGCATGAGACGGGCCAGGAGACGAAAGCTGGAAGGCTCGATTTCGACGATCGCCTGGTCGCCGCAGCAGCCATTGACCGTCTCCTGGGTGCGACGACGTGATCGCGCTTTTCATTTCCGGAGGCATCGGCCTCCTGGTGGCCGGCCTCAGCGCGCCCCTTCTGATCAAGTGGCTTAGACACTGGGGCATCGGTCAGCAGATAAGGGACGACGGGCCCCGAGGACACTCCGCGAAGGCTGGCACTCCGACAATGGGTGGTCTAGCGATTGTGGTCGCCACCGCTGCAGGCTTTGGAGTTAGTCATATAGAGGCAGGGACGAGCTTTTCCCCACCTTCGGGCCTCATGGTCATAGCAGTCATGTTCGGTGCCGCAGGCGTTGGAGTCATCGATGATTGGATCAAGGTTCGCCGCCAGCGCAGTCTCGGGCTGAACAAGCGGGCCAAGCTTGCTGCCCAGGTAGTCGTCGCACTTGGCTTTTCGCTTGGCGTTGTCTATTGGACTGGGGTAACCACAACCCTATCATTTACCCGCTATGACGTGCCCGGTATCGGCTTGAGCAAGCTTGGCTGGGTAATCTTTGCCACGGTCGTCGTGGTCGGCTCGGCCAATGCAGTCAACCTCACCGATGGCGTCGATGGCCTGGCCGCAGGCTCTGCCACGTTTGGGCTTGGCGTCCTGGCGATCATCGGGTACTGGCAGTCCAGGCACATCCCCATCTACGGATCAGCTGCCTCTGGTATCGGTGTTCGTAACTCGCTGGACCTGGCCCTGGTGGCAGTCGCAATGGCCGGGGCGTGCTCCGGGTTCCTGTGGTGGAACGCAGCGCCCGCCCGGCTCTTCATGGGGGATACAGGATCGCTGGCCATTGGTGCGGTCCTGGCGGCGCTCTGCCTGCAGATGCAGCTGGACCTGTTGCTGCCGATCCTTGGTGGGCTCTTCGTCCTCGAGACACTATCGGTTGTGCTTCAGGTGGCAAGCTTTCGTCTGTTTCATCGCCGGATCTTCAAGATGGCACCCTTGCATCACCATTTCGAGATACTGGGCTGGCCTGAAACCACTGTCATAATCAGATTCTGGATCCTATCGGGTCTTTGTGTGGCGGCTGCGCTTGGAATCTTCTACGCCGATTTCATCTCGGTAGGGTTGACGCCGTGAGAGTGCTCGTTGTGGGCTTGGCAGTGACTGGAACCGCTGTTGTCCGCCACTTTCTGCGTTGTGGAGACGAGGTGGTGGCTGTGGATGATCACCCTGATCGCACGCGGCGACGCAGTGCCCACGAGCTCGGGATAGTCCTCATAGAGGCGCCAAGGCCAGCGCAGGTGAAAGAGATTGCTGAGCAAGTCGATCTTGTGGTGGTAAGCCCCGGGGTGCCGGCCCGTCACGCAATCTTCGGCGTCGATGCACTGGTGGTGAGCGAGCTGGAGCTGGCAGCCGGGTTTGTTCGCAAAGAGAATGTACCCTTGGTCGCGGTCACTGGGACCAATGGAAAGACGACGGTCACTACCTTGGTTGCGGAGATTCTCCGCGCATCTGGCGTAAAGGCGGTGTCCGCAGGGAATATTGGCCAGCCGCTCATCGAGGCCGTTGGCACAGACGCGGAGGTGGTAGTGGTGGAGGCGTCATCGTTTCAGCTGGCTATGACCAGGGAGTTTCGACCGCAGGTCGCGACATGGTTGAACATCAGCGAGGACCATCTCGACTGGCATCCGTCCATGGTCCACTACGTGTCTGCCAAGGCTCGCATCTGGGCGAATCAGGGGGCGGGTGATGTGGCAGTGGCCAATCGGGATGACCCTGTTGTGCGCTCCCACCTTGAGCTCGCGGGTTCGGAGATCAAGGACAGCTTTGGTCTCGGGGCCTTCGGCCCGTATTATCACGAGGAAGGCGGTTGGCTGTGGACGCCGGGCGAGGAGCGGATCATTGCCCGGTCCGAGCTGTGGCGATCCTTGCCACAGGACCGTTCGAACGCCCTTGCTGCCTGTGCTACGGCACTTGCGGCGGGGGGAAGCGTGGAAGCCTGTCGATATGTCTTGGCTACCTTCCCAGGACTTCGTCACCGGGTGGAGCTGGTTGCCGATTCTGGCGGAGTACGCTGGTACGACGACTCAAAGGCGACCACCCCCGCCTCGGTGCTTGCAGCTGTGGTCGGGTTCGACTCGGTGGTGCTCATAGCCGGTGGTCGTAACAAGGGTCTTGATCTCACCCCGCTTGCCAGCGCTGCGAACCACCTGCGCGCGATCGTGACGATCGGTGAGGCGGCCAAGGAGATTGAGGCTGTGTTCGGTGGCAGGGGATCCGGTGGCCCGATCGTTCGGGTGTCGAGCGCCAGGTCGATGGCTGAAGCGGTCATGATCGCGGCGTCAGCTGCGCATCCCGGTGATGTGGTGCTCCTTTCACCTGGTTGTTCCTCTTTCGACTGGTACGGGTCCTATGCAGAGCGGGGCAACGACTTCGCCCAATCCGTAGCGCGGCAGGTAGCATCGTGAGCGCTACCAATCCACGTCGGTTGGCGGCGCCGGCAGCAACCGCAGCCCGTGGGCGCCTCGCGCCCCGCCAGCCTGCGATGAGTCAGGCCAATCAACTCTGGCTGGGAGCCCTCGTCGGCGTGCTGACGGTGATCGGCTTGGTGATGGTCCTTTCTGCATCGACGGTACAATCACTCAGCCAGTACGGATCGCCTTGGGCGATTTTTGAACGCCAGGTACTCTGGGTGCTGATCGGCTCCGGGTTGGCGGCCATCGCCTGGCGGACAGACTACCGCGCGTGGCGTCGGCTCGGGGGGCCGGCGCTGGTGGGTTGCACCGTCCTCCTCCTGGCCGTGCTCATACCTGGGATTGGCCAGACAGTCGGAGGCTCCAGCCGGTGGCTAGGACACGGGACGTTTCGTATTCAGCCCTCGGAGCTCACCAAGCTCGCTCTTGCCATCTTTGGCGCCGACGTCCTGACGAGGCGCTCGGGGCAGGGTCAGCGCTGGGGTCCTGCTGTTCGCCCCCTTTTGATCGCCCTTGTGCTGACGGCCGGTCTGGTCTTTCTCCAACCCGACATGGGGACCGCGCTCATACTTGGTTGCATAACCCTTGGTTTGCTCTACGCTGCTGGTATCCCGCGTAAGCTGTTGGGGACCACAATCGGCGTCAGCGCGCTAATTGCCTTTATGCTGGGAGTGGCAGAACCTTACCGGCGAGCCCGCTTGCTCTCATTTCTGAACCCCTGGGCCCACCGAGCGACGAGTGGCTATCAAGTGGTTCAGTCTCTTGTGGGCTTCGCCAACGGCCATGTCCTGGGGGTGGGCCTGGGCGCCAGCCAGGCCAAGTGGGGATTCCTACCCAATGCATACACTGACTTTATTTTTGCGATCGTCGGTGACGAGATGGGCCTGATCGGAAGCCTTCTAGTTGTTGTGCTGTTTGGCGCCCTTGCCGTGTTCGGTCTCCGCATCGCGGCCCGGGCGACAGATCGCTTCGGGGCTCTTTTGGCTAGTGGCATCACGTGCTGGCTCATCGCTCAGGCGGTCTTGAACGTCGGAGCAGTGATTGGACTCTTGCCTGTGACAGGTGTTCCCCTTCCGTTCGTGTCGTATGGAGGGTCATCCCTGGTGATCGAGATGGCTGCGGTTGGGCTTCTCGGGAGCATCGCCCGTCGATCCGCCAGAGGGTTGCGGGGGCAATGAGTTCCGGGATCGTCATCGCCGGAGGTGGGACGGCGGGGCATGTCCTGCCCGCCCTGAGCATTGCTCATGCCCTTGTGGCACGTGGACACCCGGCTTCGAGCATCCATTTTATTGGGTCTCGCCGAGGCCAGGAGGCGAGGCTCGTCCCCGAGGCGGGCTTCACTGTGAGCCTGCTGCCAGGTAGGGGAGTCCCGCGCCACATGAGTCGCCAGAGCGTGACCGCGGCCGCTGGATTGTTGGCGGCGCTGGCGATGAGCGTCGGTCTGCTCGTCCGGCGCCGACCCTGCGTGATGGTCTCTCTTGGTGGGTACGCATCTCTGCCGGCGGCGCTTGCAGCCGGCATCTTGGGTATTCCACTTGTGTTGTGCAATCCCGATTCAGTCCCGAACACGTCGAATCGTCTTGTCTCTCGCTTTGCAGCGGTTAGTGCCGTTGCGTTCGAGGGAACTGCACTACCTCGTGCAACGGTCACCGGGTCACCCGTGCGCGCGGAGCTGGCGAGCTTGGACCGCTCGCCAGAGGGACGTCGAAAGGCCCGGATCACCCTCGGCCTTCCTGAGGATCGCCTGACCGTTGCTGTGTTCTCCGGCTCCTTGGGATCGGCTACGGTGAACGCCGCAGTTGTGGGCTTGGCATCGAGATGGGCCACGCGTGCGGATCTGACTATTCGCCACGTGATCGGGCGTCGGGACTGGGCCGTGCTGTCCGACCGAGCTCGTGACCTGCCGTTGGATGGCTTGTGTTACAGCCCCGTGGAGTACGAAGATCAGATGCCGGCCCTTCTGAATGCTGCCGATGTGCTGGTGGGGCGTGCCGGGGCGAGCACGGTGGCCGAGGTTGCCGCGGTGGGCGTTGCGTCTGTCCTCGTCCCCCTCCCTGGTGCTCCAGGCGACCATCAGACCGCCAACGCGATGGTCCTGGCCCGCCGTGGCGGCGCGGTGGTGCTGGCCGATCGAGAGTGCAGCGACGCTCGCTTGGCGCAAGAGCTGGGTTCGTTGCTGAGCAACCCCACGAAGCTACGAGACATGGAAAGAGCCGCGGCCAGCCTGGGCCGTCCCGACGCCGCCGACGCCGTTGCCAGACTGGTTGAACGCTGGGCTCCGGCATGACCGAGAGCTTTGACCTACGCCGGCCCCGGCGGATTCACCTGGTGGGTGTCGGAGGGGCCGGGATGAGCGCCATTGCAGCTGTTCTTCGTGGGATGGGTCATGTCGTCACCGGAAGCGACATGAAGGCATCGCCCGGATTGGCCCGGCTACGTCAGATGGGAGTTGACGTTTCGGTGGGACATTCCGCAGCGCAAGTTGGCGACGCCGAGGCCGTGGCATCATCGAGCGCGGTACCGGCTTCAAACATCGAGCTAGTCGAAGCAAACGCCCGGGGCGTGCCAGTCTTGTCCCGCGCCGGCATCCTGGCTGCGATCGCCGCCACGAGACGGACGCTGGCCGTAGCAGGCACCCATGGAAAGACCACGACCGCCTCGATGCTAGCCCTGACCATGGGCCAGGCTGGCTTGCAACCGTCGTTTCTTATCGGGGGCGAGCTGAACGAGCTCGGCACGGGGGCTGTCTGGCTTGACAGCGACTGGCTTGTGGTCGAGGCCGACGAGAGTGATGGGACCTTCCTCGCCCTCACGCCTGAGGTGGGCGTCGTGACAAGCATCGAAGCCGACCATATCGAGTTCTATGGAAGCCTGGAGGGCTTGGAGCGGGCTTATGATGCGTTCTTGGGAAATGTCAGCGCACACTCAGTAGTTTGCGCTGACTACCCCGTCGCGGCCCAGATGGCGGCGACTTATGGTGCAACCACTTATGGTGTTGATCGTGGCGCCCATTGGAGGATCGTCGATGTCTTGGGAGACGGGATATCCACTAGCTTTGAGCTAGTTCACAGTGACACCCGAACCGGGAGGTTCAGCCTTCCGGTGCCGGGGTTGCTGAACGTCCGTAACGCGACCGCGGCTATTGTCGCAGGTCTGTATGCCGGAGTTGAGATCACTGAGGCGCGCCGAGCGCTTGCAAGATTTACTGGAGTAGCCAGGCGTTTTCAGTTTCGCGGAAGCAAAGACGGTGTGACCTTCGTGGACGATTATGCCCATCTGGCGGGGGAGATCGAAGCGGTCCTCGACGCCTCGGCACAAGGTGGGTGGAGGCGGATCGTCTGCGTGTTCCAGCCGCACCGCTACAGTCGCACGGAGACGCTGTGGGCGACCTTCGGCGACTCCTTTTCCCGGGCTGACGTCGTTGTGATAATGGATGTGTACTCCGCGGGCGAGCTTCCTCGGCTGGGAATCTCGGGCGCGTTGGTGGCAGATGCGATAAGGGCTTCGCATCCCGATGCGGATGTCACCTACCTTCCCGGGCGCTCGGAAGTCCTCGCGGCGTTGCGTCAGAGGCTTCAGGAGGGCGATCTGTGTCTGATCCTGGGAGCGGGAGATGTGGGTTTGTTGATCGACGACCTGATGGGTGGCACAGGGACATGAGCCTCAAGCTCCCGCAAAGCCTTGTCGACCGGGCCCTGGAGATCCTTGGGCCGCGAGCGATGAGAGACTATCCCCTGGGTCCCATGACCACCTACAGGGTGGGCGGTCAGGCTGCGATCTTCCTGAAGGCCGAAGGGCTCAAAGACCTGGCAAACGTCAGCGTGGCTCTGCAAGAGACGGGTCTCCAGGTTCTCGTGCTCGGCAGGGGTTCGAACCTCTTGGTGGCTGATGCCGGTTTTCCTGGGATAGCGGTGACCCTGGGACCCGAGTACGACACCGCCGTCTTGGATCCCGCCGAGTCCCTGTCCCTCGCGATCCGTGCTGCCAGTGAGGCCGAACCTGGCGCGGACCGCACAGTCAAAGCTGGCGGGGCCGCTTACCTTCCGGTCCTCGCGCGCAGGTGCGCCGCGGCCGGCCTGGGTGGGCTGGAGTGGGCCGTTGGGATTCCGGGTTCGGTCGGTGGGGGCGTGTACATGAATGCCGGTGGCCACGGAGCTGACGTCAGGAGCGTGATCGTCGGTGCCGAGGTCTACGATTTGGGGACATGTGAGCAGCTGTACCTGAGCTCGACCGAGCTGGGCCTTGGGTACCGTTGCTCAGCGCTGACCCAGTCCCAGGTCGTGCTGTGCGCGGTGTTCAGTGGACATACGGCTGACCCCGACGCAGCCCGTGCCCGGATTGGTGAGATCGTTCGTTGGCGTCGGGACCACCAGCCAGGAGGCTCCAATGCCGGCTCGGTATTCGTCAACCCTCCAGGCGACGCCGCAGGACGCCTCGTCGAGGAAGCAGGCCTCAAGGGCTTGCGGGTTGGAAGCGCACAGGTGTCTGTCTTGCACGCGAACTTCATCCAAGCTTCGCAAGGGGGTTCAGCCGACGATGTCGCAAGCTTGATTGGCGAGATCCGTAGGCGAGTCGCCGATCGAACTGGGACTGAGCTGCAGCTCGAGTGCAGGCTGGTAGGGGACTTTCTATGTAGCTCAGGTAGAGAGTAAGACTTTAGATGGGACCAGATACACGCCTTCCCAGGGTTGCCGATCCACCCCGGCGCCCAGATCCACCCCGGCGCCCGCCCTCTGCGACGTCTGGCGATCCAGAGCGGCAGATCTCGGAGAGAGGGGCGAGACTGCCAATCGACCCGCGGATCAAACAGCGGCGAATCGAGCTGAAGCGTGCCAGCGGCCGCCGCAGGCTGCGTCACATCCTCACCGGTATGGGGGTCGCGGCGAGCCTTGGAGGAGCACTGGCGGTATTGCACAGTCCGCTGGTACGAGTCCGGCATCTGCAGATCAGTGGGGCTGGGCATGTTAGCCCGGCGGAAGTTGCCAAGGTGGCCGAGGTTGGCCCGCGGACGCCAATGGTGGATGTCAACCCGTCGCGGATCGAAGCTTCCCTCGAGCGTCTCCCCTGGATAAGGTCGGTGGTGGTCCAGAGACACTGGCCCGGCACCGTTAACGTTGGGATAGTGGAGCGTACGCCGGTGGCTCAGGTCCGGAGCAGTGACGGAGCCTGGGCTGAGGTGGATGCCAGTGGTAAGGTTCTCGACCAAGCCCAGTCAAGTTGGCCAGGGCTGGTAACCCTTGTTGGATTCGGGACTGCCGGACAGCCGGGCTCGACTCTTCCCGGCGCCAGCGCTGGATTGGAGGTAGCGGTTGCGATCCCAAAGTCAGTGCTTCCCCATATTTTTGATGTTCTCAGCAGCTCTGAGGGCCGGACGAGCCTGGAGCTGTCAGGATCGACAAGGGTCTCATTAGGAGCACCGACAGAGATCCAGGCCAAGATGTCGGCGCTAGTGACGATACTTACCCAAGTGAACATGACAGCTGTGAAGGTCATCGATCTTCAAGTTCCTGACGCACCGACCTTGACCCGGGGCTGAATGTACCATAAGGTGTGTCTGGAGAGAGAGACAAATGCCGCTAAGTATAAGGCTAGACTAGACATTGAGGGAAACCCTCCCAGTGTTCGTCCTTCGGGCGGTCCTGAGGAGTTGAGGGCAACCCGCCCAAGGAGAATGGGAGGCAAACGAGCATGGCCGGCGCTTCGCAAAACTACATTGCGGTCATCAAGGTGGTCGGCATCGGGGGGGGTGGCGTCAACGCCGTCAACCGAATGATCGACGCAGGGCTGAAGGGTGTGGAGTTCATCGCGGTGAACACCGACGCCCAGGCACTGCTTATGAGCGACGCCGACGTCAAGCTCGACATCGGGCGTCAGCTGACCCGTGGGCTGGGCGCGGGGAGTGATCCGGAGATTGGCCGTCAGGCAGCGGAGGAGCACCACGACGAGATCGAGGAGGCCCTCAAGGGATCGGACATGGTGTTCATCACGGCTGGAAAAGGGGGCGGGACTGGGACGGGTGGGGCGCCAGTCATCGCCGAGATCGCCAAGGCCTTGGGCGCACTGACGATCGGGGTCGTTACCCGGCCATTCTCTTTCGAGGGCCGCAGGCGGGCGGTGCAGGCTGAGGCCGGCATTCAGAGGCTCAAGGACAAGGTGGACACGCTCATCATCATTCCGAACGATCGTCTCTTGACTGTGTCCAATGACAAGACGTCGATGATGAATGCCTTCAAGATGGCAGACGAGGTCCTGCTGCAGGGCGTCCAGGGGATCACGGACCTGATCACCACGCCAGGCTTGATCAACACTGACTTCGCCGACGTCAAGATGGTCATGAGCAATGCCGGAACCGCCATCATGGGTATCGGTTCCTCCTCGGGTGAGGGTCGAGCCGTGAGCGCAGCCAGAGGAGCGATCACCAGTCCCCTTCTGGAGGCCTCCATCGAGGGTGCCCGCGGTATTTTGCTTCACATTGCCGGGGGGAGTGATCTTGGTCTGTTCGAGGTCAACGAGGCGGCCGAGATCATCCACGGCGTAGCGCATCCCGATGCCAACATCATCTTCGGTAGCGTGATAGACGACTCGATGGGCGATGAGGTCCGCGTCACCGTCATTGCAGCCGGGTTTGAACGCTGGGAGGAGAGTCGAGAGGAGGCAGAGCCCGAGCGGCCGATTCGCGGGCCTGTGGGATCACGTCCCGACGGTGAGCAGTCGCGCGGCAAGGGGCCGGTCAGAGGGTTCGGCTCCGACGATGACCTCGATGACCTCGATGACGACTTCGACGTGCCGTCGTTCCTGCGCTGAGTTGGAGGTTACCGTTCTGTTGGGTGTCGAGTCCGAGGCCGCCCTCTCCTTGGGGAGAGCCATGACCATGCATCTCGTACCGGCGCAAGGTGGTCCGCGCGTTGCTCGCTCAGATCTGCAAGAATGCTCTCGTGCAGGAGGAGGATAGGAGATGGCTTCGTTTGTCCGGCGTGCGATGGTCTACTTGGGTCTTACTGACGACGACTACGACGACTACGAGAGATACGAGGAGGCACCCCCGCCGGTAGCTGTTCACGCCCCGGTTCGGTCCTACGCGCTTTCGCCCGAACCGCCCCAGCCGACGAACGCGATACGCACACTTCCGAGGGAGGAGGCGGTACGTCCAGTGATGCCACGACCAGCGGCAGTCAGACCCATGGTGCCCGATAAGCCCAAAGTGCACGTCGTGGCGCCGGGCCGCTTTGCAGACGCGCAACAGATTGGAGATCGACTCCGCACCAACCAACCTGTGATCGTCAACTTGCAGGTGGTCGATCGAGACCTGTCCAGGAGGATGATCGACTTCTGCAGCGGGGTCACCTATGCACTCAACGGCAGCATGGAAAAGGTAGCTGACCAGGTGTTTCTTCTGACGCCATCGAACGTGGAGGTGTCTGCTGAGGAAAAACAGCGACTGTCGGAGCGTGGACTGTACAGGTCCTGATGGTGGTCCGTGCGATCCTGTTCTACTTGGTGGAGGCCTATGTTGGCGTCCTTCTCGTGTACATAGTGCTGTCCTGGTTTCCTGGCGCGATGAGCGACAGCGGGGTGGGCAAGGTGAGGTCCGTCCTGGGCATGGTGACCGAACCAGTTCTGGCTCCCCTGCGGCGACTGTTGCCTCCTATGAGGATCGGAGGCTCCGCGCTAGACTGGTCGCCGATCATTGTCTTCCTGATCCTCCAGTACGTCGTGATTCGCATCATCGGTTACCCCTGAGACATGCTCAGGTTGACTGACTGAGATGCTCGACCAGGGGTCCGCACCTCCGAGCCCGAATGGCGGTACCATGCAACCCATGGAAGTCGAATCGAAGACCCTTCGAGAAGTGGAGTTCCGCCAGCAGTTGCGGGGCTACCACCAAGATGATGTCGACAGGTTCCTTGAGGAACTGGCGGCGGGCATCGAGGTTCTCCAGGATCGGCTGCGAGAGGCGAACGACCGCGCGGCCAGAGCCGAGGCCGCGCATCCCCAGGGGACATCGATGCCTGACCGGGGTCGCGACGACGACGGGGCTCGCAGGGCGCTCGACGTGGCACAGCGCACCGTGAACCTGCTGATCAGGGAGGCCAAAGAGGAGGCCAGGCGTCTTGTCTCCGAGGCGGAGACCAGGGTGAGGACGATCATCGATGCTGCAGAGCAGGTTGCAGATCGCAGGATGTTGGAAGTGCGCAACGAGCTTCGCGACGAGGTAGCCAGGCTGACCTCAGCTCGGGCTGAGCTGGCTGGTCAGGTTTCGGGGTTGGAGGAGCAGCTCGAGGAGGATCGGCGCCGGGCACGGGAGTCCCTGAGGCGAGCGCTGGAGCTCTTGGAAGGGGAGCGATCGCTGGCGTTGTCGGGCGATCGCGGTGCTCAGGGCAAGCTCTCGGGCGATCGCGGTGCTCAGGGCAAGCTCTCGGGCGATCGCGGTGCTCAGGGCAAGCTCTCGGGCGATCGTTCCGACCTCGACCGAACCATATCGAGCTCCTTGGGTCGGGCCGTGCCTGATGTGGCTGGACCGGCACCTGTGGCTGGACCGGCACCTGTGGCTGGACCGGCACCTGTGGCTGGACCGGCACCTGTGGCTGGACCGGCACCTGTGG
>JAVKSL010000046.1:22623-23983 GCA_039583695.1 Acidimicrobiales bacterium
CTGGACCGGCACCGGCAAGGCCTTTGCGGGCCGGCAGTGGCGGTCAGCTTCCGCGTGGTTGGACTGGATCGTCAGGTGACGATCCTCCCGGGTCGGAGCCAGAGGATGTCGGCGCGGCTGACCCTGACGACCCCGACGCCACCAGGATTCTCCGTCTGGGACCCCGGGGAGGGTCTGGCGGTGTCTTCGATGTCGAACAGGCAGACTCCTGAGCCCGAACGAGGCCGCGTAGGATGGTGAACGCAACTGTCCCCTCGCTTTATGGTGGTATTGCGTGACGTTTTTACCGATCAGCCTCCTGGTCTTGGCACTCTTGGCCTTCGTCGTGGGCGTGGCCGAGGGCTCGACGTTTCTCGACTATCTGTCGATAGCTGCTAGCGGCGTCGCCTTCGTGCTCGTGCTCGTGCTCGGGCGTTTCGGGAGAGGCCGGGCGAAGACCTCAACTGTGCTTTCCGGGAGCGCACGCCCTGCGCGGCAGGCTCGTCGAGCGCGGCGCGCTGCTTTCCCAGAGCTTTTCGCTGGCTACGACCAGCGGAGGACCGACGACAGCATTGCTGTTGTTGGCACCCTGGATGGCGTCGAGGCAGACCCTACGCCCACGTCAGCCTACGGGATCGGAGCGCAGGCGAGGCCGGGAGGCGTGTCGGGTATTCGCCTAGCACCGTATGCGCCATCTCCCCCCGAATCCTCACCGTTGGCTCGAATACTCGAAAGGTCCGGGCAGCCCGATCTGGGGGCCGAGGCGGAGGCGATCTCGGGGCCGCCCACCCAAGCTGTCACTGCGGCGCGCGAGCCCTGGGACCGACCTCGGATGTTCGACCACGAGGCCGAGGATGAGAGCCTGGGGGATGTTGAGGGTGTCGCCTTCGCCAGCAAATCGGTTCCTGAGGAACCCGCCTTCACCGAGGAATGGGTGGATTTTCCCATCGCGGATTACGACGACCTCAGTATTGACGAGATCCTTCCCCTTCTGCCAGAGCTTGAGGCCGACGAGATCGAGGTCGTTCGGAACCGTGAGCAAGCCGGAGCTAATCGAGCCTTCATACTGAGGCGCCTGGACCTTATGGAGGAGAGGCTGGCGGCGGCAGAGGTCGCGCCCATCACCAGCCTTAGCAGGCCACCTGCCCCGATACCGGCTCGACCGGCACGATCTTACGGTCCCCCCAGAGAGGCTCCAACGCCGCCTGCCCCTCGATACCCCTCGCTCCTCGCTAGCCCTCCGCCTGCCCCTCGATACTCCCCGCCTGCCGCCCGCCCGCCACTGGCCGCCCCGCCACTCGCCCCCAGCCCTCTCCCGCCTGCCGCCCGCCCGCCTGCCCCCCGCCCGCCACTCGCCCCCAGCCCGCGCCCGCCTGCCGCC
>JAVKSL010000047.1:0-10000 GCA_039583695.1 Acidimicrobiales bacterium
GGGCTGGTTCGGGGGCTGCTGGGGCGGGTTCGGGGGCTGCTGGGGCGGGTTCGGGCGAGGCGGGGGCTGCTGGGGCGGGGGCTGCTTGGGCGCTGGACCGGGCGCTCCTGGCCCGGCTCGGGCAGGTGGTTTCCGAGGCCACCGAGGCGTATGAGGCGTACGACCATGCCCGGGCGCTGGAACGGACCGAAAGCTTCTTCTGGGCGTTCTGCGACAACTACCTGGAGCTGGTCAAGGCCCGCGCCTACGGCGGCGGGGACGGGGTGCTCACCCCCGGCGCCTCCTCGGCCCGCTCCGCGCTGCGCATCGCCCTATCCGTGCTGCAGCGGCTGTTCGCGCCGGTGCTGGTCTTTGTGGCCGAGGAGGTGTGGTCGTGGTGGCACGACGACTCCGTCCACCGGGCGGCCTGGCCGAGCCTGGCCGAGCTGGGCCTTGGCTCTAGCGACCCAGGGGACCCACTCGTGCTCGAAGTCACCTCTGAGGTGCTGGGCCGCATCCGTCGGGCCAAGTCCGAGGCCCACGTGTCGATACGCGCCCCGGTGAGCCGCGTCGTGGTCACGGATCTCGGCGACCGCCTGGCGGCGCTGGAGGCGGGCCGAGCGGACCTGATCGCGGCCGGCAACGTGATCGGGCCGCTGGTGACCTGGGAGGGCACCGAGCTAATGGTCGAGGTGAGCCTGGCCCAACCTTGATCCTGGCCCCTGGCCCACCGTGAGCCGTGAGCATGACTTGGAACAATGCCTTCACCACCTCGAGCCGTTCATGTGGCGCAATTGACCACCGACTGGCACTTTGTGCAACACCTACCCAGACACAGCTCCGAATCCGTCGGTGTCATGCTTGATCCCTGGTCAGATCGGTGAGCTTCGAGCGGAGCTGTACCACGGCCCTGGTGTGGATCTGACACACCCGGCTCTCGGTGACTCCGAACACCTGGCCGATCTCCGCCAGCGTCAGGCCCTCGTAGTAGTAGAGGGTCAGCACGAGCTTGTCCCGGTCACCCAGAAGGTTGATCGCCCGCGCCAGCACCTGCTTGGAGTCCTCGACCTCAGCCACCTCCACCGGGTCCGCATGGCCATCCGCAATCGAGTCCCCCAGGGTCGCCGAGTCTGCGCGGCCCGCGCTCAGGGGCTCGTCGAGGGGCATCATCGCGGAGACCGACACCTGGGAGAAAATCTCGTGGAGCTCCGCCTCGGAGATGCGCATCTCGGTCGCCAGCTCCGCGTCGGTGGGAGAGCGACCCAACGACGCCTCCAGCCTGGAGAAGGCCTCCTCGACCGCTCGGGCCTTGGTCCTTACCGAACGCGGCACCCAGTCGATGGCCCGAAGCTCGTCGATCATCGCCCCCTTGATCCGGGCAACGGCGTAAGTCTCGAACTTGATAGCCCGGGACGGCTCGAACTTGTCGATCGCGTCGATGAGCCCAAAGACCCCGTAGCTCACCAGGTCGGCGTGCTCGACCGTGTTGGGCATGCCGGCGGAGACCCGCGACGCGACGTGGCGAACCAGCGGGGTGTAATGAACGATCAAGGCGTCGCGCGCCGCCTTGGACCCGGATGCCTTGAAATCCACCCAGGCCTTTTCAACCTCCGCCACACTGGCCATCTGGTTGGTGTCGATCATGTGGATCTAACCTCGGGGATGGGTCCGCTCGTGAACTGCCATCAGACGTTCCTTGCTTACGTGAGTGTAGACCTGCGTGGTTCGCAGGCTTGCATGCCCCAGCAGCTCCTGCACCACCCTGAGGTCTGCACCCCCATCGAGCAGGTGGGTGGCAAAACTGTGGCGCAGCGCGTGGGGGTGGGTGGGTGACTGGGCGCGACGGTCCAGGATGCGGCGCACGTCGCGGACGCCGAGGCGGCGCTGAGCCATGTTGAGGAACACCGCATTTGCTGGCGAGTCGGGCCCTGCCAGGCAGGCCCTGCCGTCGGCGAGCCACGTGCGCACGGCCTCGCCGCAGCGGTCATGCATCGGGACGGTTCGCTGCTTGGCGCCCTTGCCCCAGACGGTGACCATACCGCCGGGCAGGTCGAGGTCCGAAAGGTCCAGGGCGCAGAGCTCGGCCACCCTGAGACCGCTCCCGTAGAGCAGCTCCAACACAGCGTCGTCTCGGAGGCCCACAGCCCGGTCGACGACTGCGGGCGGCTCCGGGTCGAGAAGGTGATCCAGCTCAGCGTGACTGAGGACACGAGGCAGGCGCCCCCCGCCACCGGGCGCCGAAAGACGGACCGCGGGATCGACCTCGAGAACGCCGGTCCGCCTCAACCAGGAGAAATAGCGTCGGAGCGACGCGGCCTTGCGAGCCACGCTCTGACGGGCATAACGGCGAGTCGATAGATACGCCAGGTAGCGCCGGAGCGTGAGGCGCTCCACCTGCTCCGGCCCGGTCAGGCCCCCCCGTTCAGCCCAGGTGACAAAGGCCTCCAGGTCGGACCGGTAGGCGACCACCGTGGCTGGCGCCACCTCGCTCAGCGACCGGGTGAACGCATCGAGGTCCCAAGACACCATCGCGACGGTAGCGGGCTGGGAATCTGCCCAGGCCAGCGGCCTTTGTGGTTATCATCCGTACATGCCTGCCAGCTCAGAGCACGATGTGGTGGCCGAGCTGGCCCGAAGACTTGCTCTGGGCGAGGATGTCCTGCTCGCGACGGCGGTCCGCACGGAGGGAGAGCCCCCTTGCCGGCCCGGCCAGAAGCTCCTCCTGTGTGCTACCGGTCCCCTGGCGGGGACCCTCGGGTGCTCCGAGCTGGACAGCCAGGCGGGTGCCATTGCGGCCGAGATGCTCGCTAAGGGCCTGCCAGAGCTGCGGATCCTCGATCACGACCTGGGCAAGGTCGAGACGTACCTGGAGCCCTACACCTCTCGACCCTTGCTGATTGTGCTCGGAGCCACCCCAGTTGCAGAGTGCCTGCTGCGCTGGGCCCCAGCCCTGGGCTACGACACCGTGCTGGTGGACCCGCGCCCGGAGCGAATCACCCCCGAGCTGGAGGCGCTGGCAGGGTCAGTCGCGGGCACACCCGCTGGGATGCCGGCCCTGAGCAACCCGGCCCGGGTCGTCGATGCGGTCCACACCGATCACGACGCCCCCGACATCGCTGCGCACCTGGCGGTCCTGTTGGAGTCGGACACCCGCTTTGTCGGGGTGATGGGCAGCTCCCGCCACGTCGCGGGCCACTTAGAAGAGCTTCGCCGACACGGAATCCCCGACCCCGACATCCGCCGTGTCCACTCCCCGGTCGGCCTGAACATCGGGGGACTGGCGCCCGCAGAGATGGCCCTGTCAATCCTGGCCGGCCTCGTCGCCGCCCGGACCGGCCGCAACGGAGGCTGGCTGGACGAGCGCCCCTCGCCCGACACCTCCGACCACTGAGGACCAGCGCTTGTTCATGGGGGTCAAACGGACGATTCGGCCGGCGCGGTGGTACAGATCTGAGCTTATGGATACATGTACTACCAAAGCCGGACGCTGCGACTGCTGCGAGCCCTCAGCAGCCGCATTCGCATTTGCGGGCCACAGACTCGGCCTGCGTGCTGCCGGCATCGGCGCCCACCGGCGTGTCGGATATTTCGCAGCCGCAGGTGTCGCCACAAGTGCAGGTGGTGGCGGTCTCGGTCGTGTTGGGCGTGTTCATCGGGTCTCCTTTGACTTGGTCGGCCGGCCCCTTCGGGGGGGTCGTGTCCCGGTGAGGGGACGATGAGGTCAAGTCTACACTTTCAAGTCGACTTGAATGTCAACAGCAGAACTGAGATTTTTCAAGCACCTGAGCACTCGGACGCGCAGCAGCAGTCGCTCGTGGACACCGATTCGAGCATGGACGCAAGCTGGTGCCGACCACCCGAACGGGTGCTCGGCGTCAGGCAGTCGCAGTCGCCCAGATGACGGCAGGCACATGCACCGTCATCCTCGTCCAGGCGTAGCCATACGCGCTCGAGCTGGGCCGCGAATCCCTCCAGCTCGCCGATCTGGTGGCGCGTCTGGGCGAGCTTATGCGCAACGAGGTGCCGGAGGTGGTCCCGCACCGTCGAGCCGCCTTCCCCATCCGCAGCAGCGAGCAGCGCGCGCACCTCGTCGAGGGAGAGCCCGAGGGCCTGGGCACGCAGGATGAAGCGCACCCTCGCCGCGCACTCCGCGTCGTAAAGGCGATAGCCGGCCGGCGTGCGACCGACCGGCATGATGAGGCCCTCGGTCTCCCAGAAGCGCAGTGCCGAGGTTCTGATGCCGCACTGCCGAGCCAGCACCCCGATTGACAACGACGCCTTCACCTGCACCACGCTATCCTGGGCAACCGCACGCGGTTACCTCCCTTACCTTGGACGGCGAGCTTTCAAGCAGCTCGAACGCTTCAGTTGCGTCATCTCCTTGGGCTTCAACGGGCAGCCTGTATCTGGGCGTGCTCTACGATCGCGCAATAGCAGGCGCCATCGGTGGGCAGCCGGTCGGCCCTGTCCTTGAGGGCGACGAGCTCGGCTCGGAGGCGCACCAGCTCACCGATGCGCCGGTCCATGTCAGCCAACTGGGCTTCGAGGACCGATAGGACGTAGCCGCAAGGCCGCTCGCCGCGCTCTTTGAACGCGAGGATCTCACCGATCTCGGTCAGTGACAGCCCGAGGCGCTGGGCGGTCTTGATGAACGCCAGGCGCGTCTCGTCCTCGGGCCCGTAGTCGCGGTAACCAGAGGGCAGGCGGGCGGGGTCGGGCAGCAGGCCCCGATCCTCGTAGAAGCGGATGGTCTTGGGGTTCACCCCCACCCGATGGGCCAGCTCGCCGATGCGCATCAGCCGACCGGGTCGTAGCCGATCTCGGCAAGGGCTACCCGAAGATCGTCCTCGCCGAGCACCAACTCGTCGTAGCTCACCCTCACCTGGTTGGTCTTGGCGCTCGGGGTCACCCGCAAGACCCCGTTGAGCTTGGACAGCGCCATGGCGATGGTTCGCTCGCAGCTCTGGCAATGGATCTCTTTAACCATGATCGTCGTGGTCTGGGCCATGGCCACACCTCCTGGTCTTCTGCCCTCCAGTCTAACCTGGATCTACGCTCAAGAAAATGGCTTCAGGTTGTTGGTCAAGGGAAGCGAAAGCGCAGGTGCCGTCCGCCCCACGGACCCGAACCTTGCCCAGCATTGCTTCGGTTCCGTCGATCGCAGACGCCGTGTGCGACGCCTTGTGCGAGTCGATCCCAATCATTACCGCTGCCATCTGTGCCTCCCTCGACTCCTCGGATACGAAGCGACCGGGCGGGTATGTCTGATTTCAGATGTCTCGAGCTCGGACCTCTTTCGAGCCACACCACGGTCAGACCCGACGGGCCGGCACCTCGTTCGCAAGCCAGAACAATCGCTCGGCAGACGGTTCGTGAACCCAGCCCATCGGATCAACCGACGCTACGACCACGTCGCAGCATCACCATGGATTATCAATCAGACGGGTAGGGCGTCGCCTCGGCCGAGCGCGCCAGGGGACAGCGCGCACCGAACGCGCGCTCCGAGCGATCACCCAGGAGGTCGGCGTGGCGGGGCGCGCATAACGACGCCGGCCGACCGCTCAACCGGTTCGGACCGTCAGCGCGGAACCGGCGGTCGGATGGCAGGTCGTTCGGCCGGGCAACCCGCCCCCGAGGTGCCGTTCTGTGCCCTGGCTGGCGAGCGACGGCCGTCATTCTGGCGCGCTGTTCTGTGCTCACGAGACCACGGCTACTCGCTCGACGGACAGTGCTGCAGTCATGGCCGAAGGCGGTCAGGCACGAAGCAGCGAGATGGGAACCGGTAGCTGGCTCGACAGCAATCGGAGATCATCGACATCCGACGTGAGCACGGTCGAGACCGTCAGGGCAGCAACGATGACGAGATGCGCGTCGACGACGTCGTGGGTCCCGGCCCTGCCAATCAGTGCGCCGACCTCATGGGCCTGCTCCGCCGAGAATGCCACAGTTTCACAACCACGAAGGAAGCGTCGTAGCTGTGCCTGGCGAGCCGATCGGCTGACTTGGGCGACCACTGGGGCGGTCGTCTTGGGTACCGCGCCGAGTTCGAGCCGGATCCGATGATCAGCCCACGCGTCGCGGTCGTCCCGATCGGCAGCAACGAGCACAGCGGCGTCGTAGACGACGCTCATGCCGACCGAGGACGCACCGAGGTAACGAGTTCTTCGGCGACGCGGCGGCGGGCTGCTTCGAGTTCGTTCTCGCTGAACGCTCCGTGCTCCTTTTCCCACTCGGCGACGGCGCGCAGTCCATCGCGGACCATAAGGGCGCGTCGAGCCGCAGTGGTCATCCACGCCGAGACGCTGATGCCCTCATCGGCCGCCACGGCGCGAACCTGCGCATAGACTTCAGGGGCGACGGTGATGGCAAGCTTGGGTGATGGTGCTCCACGAGGCATGATCTAACCATACTACCATGGGAGGAGGGTTGCAACCGTTCAGTGAGCCCCGCTCGCTGAAAATTGTGGCGCCGAAGCGCACCGGGTGTGCCGATCTGCGTGACCTGGCCCCGACGCCGCTGTCGTTCTGACCAGTCGATCTGTGCGGTCGTTCGGTTTGGCGAGCCTCGACGCCCGAACCGCCGATCGGTACTCGTCGGGCGAGAACCCGGGGCGAGGAGGACGGGCCGCCAGATTCAGACGTTCCGGGCGGCCCATGGAGCTGGCATTCGGGCGACGCGGCGCTTGCTCTTGCGATCCCGGTACTCGCTCCGGCCACCTCGCTCGGAGATGGAGCCGACCGGGATGAAACGGCTGTTGCAGTTGACGCCCCCTGACCGGGCGGTTCACCGGGCGGGTCTTGCGAGACGCTGACCACTCGCCGCCAGTCCCGACCCGGCCGATCACCGCAGAAGGTTGGGATTGCGGGAATCGCGTGGGCGGTCGCTGCAGGGTTGCGGTGTCGGGGTCATCCGCCGTTCGCAATGGAGTGGTCGTCATCTGTGACGGTGCGGCCCATGGTGACGCGGGTCCCGAAGCGCTTCAGATCTGCCTCGTCGGTGATGATCTGTTCCAGCTGGGGACCAATCTCGTCATTCGTGAGTTGACGAAAGGAGAGCTTGCGGTAGAAGGGGGCGTTGAACGGGATGTCGGCAAAGGTGGTCAGTGTGAGGACGCGATGGCCTTGCCGGCGGGCCCACCGACAGGCAGAGCGGACCAGTGACGTGCCGACGCCGAGGCGTGCGTACTCGGGGAGCACTGACAGCTGGCCGAGGTGGGCGTGGCCGTCGACGATCTCGAGGCGGGCGAAGCCGACCGCTAAATTTTCGCACCCAATCCTTGTCAGACCCCTATACCTCGCCACCGCCGGCCACTGAGGACCAGCTCTCAGCGCAGCGAAGCAACCCGGTCGACCACATCGGATAGGCCCGGGTCCTGCGCGGCCACCCTGGCAAACAGCTCCCTGGCCCGTGCTAGGTCGCCGCTGCGTTCGAGCAGGTCCGCCAGCGCGTACCACTGGCGAAGGTGATGCTCCCTCGTGACCCGGCTCCGACGCAGGGAACGATCGAGCAGCTCGATGGCCTGGCCGACCTCACCGTGGTCGGCCAGCGACGCGGCCATCACGATGCGACCCTCCGCCACCAGCTCCGGGCTAGGCGAGGCTCCGGCCAGCTCATCCCACAGCTCCCGAACCGCGGCCGTGTGACCAAGTGCCCGATGGCAATCCGCCAACACCGGGTGCTGGTCCAGGGACCCAGTGAGCCTGCGGTAGTGCTCCAGCTCCCGGATTGCCTCCCCCCAGCGCCCCTGGCGGTAAAGGCAGAGGCCCATGAGCTCGCGCACCGCTGGCGCGTCGGGAGCGATCCGGATCAGTGGCACGAGCATTCGCTGCGCGTCTTGATACCGGTCCCGCTCGTAGGCACCCGCAGCATTGGCCAGACGCTCCACGACCCGTGGCGCCAGCTTCTTTTCCACCCGCAGGCTCAGCTCATCGACCACGTCCGATGGCAATCGCCGCCCTCGCCGGATCGGGCCCGGGCCGGCCACCGGCGAGGCCCCGCCGACCTCAGCTCGGCCATTACCCGGGTCCCTCTCCACCTCCGGCCACGCCTGCGCCTCCGACGAGCGCCCCCGAGCTTCACCACCTCGCCGATCCGGCTCCCCAGACCGCTTGCGGGCGTGCTCGCGATCCTCCCCGACGACGGCGGCCCCCCGCCGGGCTACCGATCCCCAACCGTCCCGCCTCCCTACACGCGCCTTTAGCCCCGCCCCGCTGTCCCCCACCGCACGCGCCGGACCGTTCCCCTTCCCACCCGAGCCACCAAAGCCCTGGCGACGCCTACCGTCCCTCGGCCCACCCGACACGCCCATCAGAGCCGAGCCTACCCGCCGACCGAAAGAAGCGCACCGACCCGTGTGCCACGGTCGGCCATTCCTTCGGCCGACTGTGACAGCACTCGGTCGGCGCGCCCGGCACAGCGCGAGGTGCAACCACAGCCTGAGGCCAGGACGCGACGATGCCCCCCGCCAGAGACGGGGGGCATCGTACCAAAAGGATTCGGCGGCGACCTACTCTCCCAGGGGGACTCCCCCCAAGTACCATCGGCGCGGGCGGGCTTAACTTCCGTGTTCGGGATGGGAACGGGTGTCTCTCCGCCGCCATAGCCACCGAAAAGCGTCTCGACATTGGTACGCCCCGGCATGTTGCCGGGCTGCGCCCTGTGAGACTTCCATAGCGAGCACGAGTAATCTTGCCTTTAAGCCCTCGGCCGATTAGTACCGGTCGGCTGCACACGTTGCCGTGCTTGCACCTCCGGCCTATCAACGTGGTCGTCTACCACGGGCCTTACCAGGTTAACCCTGTGGGAGATCTTATCTTGGAAAGAGCTTCGCACTTAGATGCCTTCAGCGCTTATCCCTTCCGTAGGTCGCCAATCAGCGGTGCCCTTGGCAGGACAACTGACACACGAGAGCTACGTCCGTCCCGGTCCTCTCGTACTAGGGACAGCCTTCCTCAAATCTCCTCCGGCTGCATCGGATAGGGACCGAACTGTCTCACGACGTTCTAAACCCAGCTCGCGTACCGCTTTAATGGGCGAACAGCCCAACCCTTGGGACCTACTTCAGCCCCAGGATGCGACGAGCCGACATCGAGGTGCCAAACCTTCCCGTCGATATGGACTCTTGGGGAAGATGAGCCTGTTATCCCCGGGGTACCTTTTATCCGTTGAGCGACGGCGCTTCCACACGCAACCGCCGGATCACTATGCCCTGCTTTCGCACCTGCTCGACCTGTATGTCTCGCAGTCAAGCTCCCTTGTGCCATTGCACTCGACGGCTGATTGCCAACCAGCCTGAGGGAACCTTTGGGCGCCTCCGTTACATTTTAGGAGGCGACCGCCCCAGTCAAACTACCCACCTGACGCTGTCCCTGGCCCGGATCACGGGTCGAGGTTAGAGTCCCGGCACCAAAAGGGTGGTATTTCAACGTTGCCTCCACCCCGGCTGGCGCCGAAGCTTCCAAGGCTCCCACCTATCCTACACAATTGATACCAAAACACAACATCAAGCTGCAGTAAAGGTCCACGGGGTCTTTCCGTCCTGATGCAGCTAACGAGCATCTTTACTCGTACTTCAATTTCGCCGGGTCTGTGGTTGAGACAGTAGGAAAGTCGTTACGCCATTCGTGCAGGTCGGAACTTACCCGACAAGGAATTTCGCTACCTTAGGACCGTTATAGTTACGGCCGCCGTTTACCGGGGCTTAGGTTCACAGCTTCGCCCTTGCGGACTAACCGTTCCCCGTAACCTTCCGGCACCGGGCAGGCGTCAGAGCGTATACGTCGTCTTGCGACTTGGCACGCTCCTGTGTTTTTAGTAAACAGTCGCTTTCCCCTGGTCTCTGCGGCCCCTTCGGGCTCGGGACGCTAGGTCCTTCACCCTAGGGGGGCCCTCCTTCTCCCGAAGTTACGGAGGTATTTTGCCGAGTTCCTTAACCACAGTTCTCCCGATCGCCTTGGTATTCTCTACCTGCCCACCTGCGTCGGTTTGGGGTACGGGCACCGTGTCAACTCGCTAGAGGCTT
>JAVKSL010000047.1:15000-23832 GCA_039583695.1 Acidimicrobiales bacterium
CGCTGGACCACAGCACGATCTCCTCGCCGATCCGTGACAGGTGCACCCCGAGCAGCGCCAGGTCGAAAGCAGCCTCGGCGACGAAGTCCCGATCACTCACCGCGTCCAGCGAGTTCTCGAAGCGTCCGGAGAAGCCCAGGTCCTCGGCAACCCAGTCCGGGTCCAGAGCGAGCGACGAGCCGGCCAGGGCTCCCGCTCCTAGCGGGGACACGTCGAGGCGGCCAATCGTGGCAACCAGGCGGTCGACGTCGCGGGCCAGGGCCCAGGCGTGCGCCAGGAGGTGGTGAGCCAGCAGGACCGGCTGGGCCCGCTGCAGGTGGGTGTACCCGGGCAGGTAAGCGTCGTCAGCCTCATCCGCCCGCGCCAGCAGCACCCCCTGCAGCCCCAGGACCCGCCGGGCCAGGCTGCCCAGCTCCCGCCGGCACCACAGCCGCAGCGCGGTCGCCACCTGGTCGTTGCGGCTGCGCCCGGTGTGAATCTTGGCGCCCACCTCACCAGCGATCTCGGTGACCCGCCGTTCGATGACCGTGTGGATGTCCTCGTCGGTCGCGACGAAATCCAGCTCGCCCGCCGCCAGCTCCGCGCCCACCCGATCGAGAGCCGCCACCAGCACGGCCGCCTCGTCCCCGCTCAGCACGTTCGCCCGAACCAGCCCCCGCACGTGGGTGCGCGAGGCCGTCAGGTCATCGACGGCCAGCCGGCGGTCGAAGGAGAGGCTCTCGGTGAGCGCCGAGAGCTCAGGAGCGGAGCCATCGCCAAAACGCCCCTGCCAGAGGGTCACTGGCCCAGGGGGGCCGGGGTAGCCGGGGCCGGGGAGGTCTCCACGCTGCCCTGGCGGGCGGCCCAGGTCTGCACTCCCAGGCCCCACAGTGCCACGAAGCCCTCCGACATAGCCTGGTCGAAGGTGTCGGACGCCTCGTAGGTCGCCAGCCCGTAGTCGTAGAGACCGACCGGGCTGCGCCGCCCGGCCACGAAGCACCGTCCCGGCACCTCGCAGCGCAGCCGCACCTCACCGGTCACGTGGCGCTGGGTCTCGGCCATGAAGGCATCGAGTGCCTGCTTGAGGGGAGAGAACCACAGGCCGTCGTAGACCAGCTCGGCCCAGCGGGGCTCGATGCGGCCCTTCTCGTGTGCCACGTCGCGCTCCAGGGTCAGGTCCTCCAGGTCCGAGTGCGCCATCAACAGGGCCAGCGCCCCCGGGCACTCGTAGACCTCCCGGCTTTTGATCCCCACCCGGCGGTTCTCCACCATGTCGATGCGACCCCAGCCATAGGAGCCGACGACCGCCGTGACCTCTCCGATGAGCTCATCGAGGGGGAGTGGGCGCTGGTCCAGGGCGACGGGAAGCCCATTTTCGAAGCTTATGGTCATCTCCACCGGGTCGATCGCCGTGGGGGTGGTCAGCTCGAAGACCTCCTCGGGTGGCTGTGACCAGGGGTCCTCCAGGATGCCGCACTCGATGGTCCGCCCCCACAGGTTCTGGTCGATCGAGTACGGGCTCGCCCTGGTCACCGGCACCGGGATTCCCCAGCGCTCGGCGTATCCGATGGACTCCTCCCTGCTCAGGCCCCACCCACGAACCGGGGCGATGATCTCCAGGTCGGGCGCCAGCGCCTTCACCGAGACCTCGAAACGAACCTGGTCGTTCCCCTTGCCGGTGCACCCATGTGCCACCGCACCCGCGCCATGGGCCCGTGCGGCAGCCACCAGGTGGCGGGCGATCACCGGCCGGGAGAGAGCCGAGACCAGGGGGTACTTGCCCTCGTAGCGGGCGTTGGCCCAGATCGCGGGGCCGACGAAGTCCGTCGCGTACTCGGTGCGCATGTCCACCACCACCGATTCCACCGCCCCGGCGGCCAGGGCGCGGGTGCGGATGGCGTCCCAGTCACCGCCCTGTCCGACGTCGGCGGCGAGGGCGACTATCTCGACTCCCATCTCCTCGGTCATCCAGCGCACCGCCACCGACGTGTCGAGGCCACCGCTGTAGGCAAGCACGACTCTTTTCTTCAAGGGTTGCTCCTTCGTGTTCAGAGACTTGTTCAGAGGCCAGCAAGGTCGGAGAGGTAACGGGCCACCTCCGCGCCGCCGGCTGACTCGGTGACCACGACGAGCACGGTGTCGTCCCCCCCGACCGTACCAATCACGTCGGCCAGCCCCGCCCGGTCCAGCGCCGAGGCCACCACGTGGGCGCATCCAGGTGGGGTGAGTGCTATGACCAGGTTGGCGGAGTGAGCGACCTCGACCACCCACTCCCCCATCACCCGGCGCAAGTGGTCCTCGGGAGCAAGCTGGTCACGGGGCAGCTCGGGAATCGCGTAGACCGACTCGCCGCCGGCAGAGCGCACCTTCACCGCGCCCAGCTCCTCCAAGTCACGCGAGACGGTTGCCTGGGTGACCTCGATACCCTCGGCGGCGAGCAGCTCCACCACCTGGACCTGGCTGGAGGGCTGGTGCTCCTCGAGGAGAGCCGCGATGCGGTGCTGGCGACGGTTCTTGGCCAGCCTCACGGGTGCTCCCGCGCTTCGTCCCGAGCTTCGTCCCGAAGCGATTGCATTTATGAACCTTTTCGGGGGCTAAGTGCAATCGCTTCGTCCCGAACGGGGTCCCGAGCGGGGTCCCGAGCGGGGTCCCGAGCGGGGTCCCGAGCGTCGTCCCGAGCTTCGTCCCGAACGGGGTCCCGAGCGGGGTCCCGAGCGGGGTCCCGAGCTTCGTCCCGAGCGGGGTCCCGAACGGGGTCCCGAGCGGGGTCCCGAGCTTCGTCCCGAGCGGGGTCCCGAGCTTCGTCCCGAGCGGCGGCCGAGCCAGTCCCGACCAGCCAGGCCAGCAGGCCCCGCATGGCGTGCATCCGATTGGCGGCCTGGCGCCAGACAACCGACTGGGGGCCGTCCACCACCCCGGCGGCGATCTCCTCGCCCCGGTGCGCAGGAAGGCAGTGCAGCACCACCGCCCCCGGAGCGGCCAGGCTGAGGAGGTGCTCGTCGACGCAAAACCCTGCGAACGCCCTACGCCTGGCCTGGGCCTCGGATTCCTGGCCCATCGAGGTCCACACGTCGGTCGCCAGCGCGTCTGCACCCTCCACGGCCTCCTCGGGCGTGCTGGCGAGCGTGAGCGTCCCGCCGGTGCCCCCCGATCGCTCCTGGTCGGCTTGGCTCAGCGCAAAACCAGGGGGAGAGGCCACCCTCACGTGCATGCCAGCCATCACCCCTGCCAGGGCGAGCGAGCGGCATACGTTGTTGGCGTCACCCACATATGCGACTCTTCGCCCGGCCAGCGTCCCCAGCAGCTGTCGCAGGGTGAGCAGGTCGGCCAGGGCCTGGCAAGGATGACCCTGGTCGGAGAGAAGGTTGACCACCGGGACTGTGACTCCCGCCTCGTCCAGGGCGCCCGCCATGCGCTCCAGGGTGCTGTGCTGGTTTACCCGTGCACCGATCACACAGTGGTAGCAACCAAGCGTCCGGGCCACGTCCTCGGCGCTCTCCCGGCTGTCCAGGCCCACCTCCTCGGCCCGGATGGTGACCGGGTGGCCCCCCAGGGAGAACACTGCCATCTCGGTAGAGCTGCGAGTCCGGACAGACGGCTTCTCCATCAGGAGAGCCATACCGCGCCCGGCCATCGGACGGCCCAGGTCGGCCGATGGCTGCGCGAGGTCCAACACGTCGTTGAGCTGGGCGGGAGAAAGATCGTCCACTTCCAAGAGGTGCCGAGTCACTGCGCCCAGCATACTCACTCAGTGAGTTGCATCAACATGCGGACAGCTCAGCCTACTGCCACCGGCGCCTGGCGGGGATGGGGCATGCACAATGCGTCGTACTCGGCTATGATGATCTCCCCTGCATCGGGGCCACACGCCGGGCATGCCGGGTCCCGGCGCATCTTGAACGTCCGGAAGCTCTCCTCCAGGGAGTCGTACGCCAGCAACCGGCCAATCAATGGCTCGCCGAGGCCCAGCAGCAGCTTGAGCGCCTCCATGGCCTGAATCGACCCCACTATCCCGCACAGGACCCCCAACACCCCGGCCTCCGAGCACGACGGCGCCAGCTCGGCCGGCGGCGGCTCGGGCACGAAGCACCGGTAGCACGGGCCCACGTAGGGCGCGAACACCGTGGCCTGGCCCTCGAAGCGAAAGATTGACCCATGCACCACAGGTATCCGGCGGACCAGGGACGCGTCGTTGACCAGATAGCGGGTCGGGAAGTTGTCGGTCCCATCCACGATCACGTCGTAGCCGTCGATCACGTCCAAGATGTTGTCCGCTCCGAGGCGAACGTCGTAGGTGACCACGTTCACATCGGGGTTCATGGAGGTGATCGCCGCCTTGGCCGAGTCGACCTTGCGCTGGCCCAGGCTGTCCAAGTTGTGGATGATCTGGCGCTGGAGGTTGGATGCGTCCACCACGTCCATGTCCACGATCCCGAGCGTCCCGACCCCCGCCGCAGCCAGGTACAGAGCGGCGGGCGAGCCCAGCCCTCCCGCGCCCAGCAGCAGGACCTTGGAGTCGAGGAGGCGCTGCTGTCCAGCCTCGCCTACCTCGGGTAGCAGCAAGTGGCGCTGGTAGCGGTTGCGCTGCTCGGGGCTCAGCACGCGGGGAGCGGCCCAGGGCCGCCCCTCGTCCTTCCACTTGTTGAACCCGCCATCCATGGACACCACGCCGGTGTAGCCCAGGTCCCCCAGGGTGGCCGCGGCGAACGCCGAGCGGGTCCCACCGGCGCAGTAGGCGACGATCGGCGCCGTCTTGTCCGGGATCTTCGATTCGACCTGCAGCTCCAGCTGGCCCCGGGGTATGTGCAGAGCGCCGGGAATCGCCCCCTGGTCGTGCTCGTCCGGCTCTCGCACGTCCAGCCAGGTGGCTCCCTCCATGCCGGCAGCGGTAGCGGTGTCCACCTCCCTGATCCCAGCCTTGGCCTGGTTGAGCAACTCCCGGAAGTTCGGCATCTGCGGTCAGCCCCTCTGATATGCGACGGTCATCAGGACTAAACCCTACCCCGCAGGTCAACATTCCGATCCCGTCGCGAGATGGCGCTGCGCTCCTTCGCCGCCGCGCCCACCCAATCGTGGCTTGCCCCATTAGGGTCACGGCGATGCAGGAAGGCTCGGCGCTGCCTTCTCGCCGAGCCCTCACCGCCGAGGTGTGGCTGGTGCTCGCCCTGTCGCTCGGGGCTTCGGCGGTCTACTCCATCCTGTCGTTGGTCCACGCGCTCAACTCCCGCGCCTCGCTGAGCGCCCAGGCGGCGGTGCTGAACGGCGCGGTCACCCCCAGCCAGCCGCTCCTCGATCTCGCCTACCAGCTGGTCGGCATCGCAGACACCCTGGTGCCGGTTGCCCTCGTCGCCTACCTATTCTTTCGCTCCGGGGAGTCGTTCCAGGACATCGGGTTGGACCTGCGCCGGCCCGCCTGGGACGTTCGCTGGGGAGCGTTGCTGGCCGCGATGATCGGTGGTGCCGGCCTCGGACTGTATGTGTTGGCGTTCCACCTCGGGCTCAGCCTCAACGTGGTCGCCACGACGCTCCCGCCTTCGTGGTACCGGATCCCGGTGCTGGTCCTGGACGGCCTCCAGGACGGGGTCCTGGAGGAGGTGATCGTCACGGGCTTCTTGCTCCGGCGACTGTCGCAGATCGGCTGGGGCGACAACAGGTCCCTGCTCACCAGCGCGGTCATCAGGGGCTCGTACCACCTATACCAGGGCTTTGGTGGCTTTGCCGGCAACCTGGTGATGGGCCTCATATTCGGGCGGCTCTACCAGCGTTGGGACCGGACGGCACCCCTGGTCATTGCCCACAGCCTGATCGACATCGTGGCCTTCGTGGGCTACGTGACCCTCAAGGGCACGGTGTCCTTCATCCCGTAGCCAGCTCTTCCATGTGGCTAAAAGCGCCAGTGGGTGGTCAATTGCGCCACATGGACGTTTGAAGCAGATCCGACGCCAAGGCCCATGTGATGTGTTATCATATATTGCCATGACAACCGCCCTAACACCATGCCAAGCCCCTGAACCCGACATCGTGGACAAGCTCACCATCTGCGCCTGGCCCGACCCGGTTATCGACAGCTTGGGCCACGACCCACGCTCGGCCTACGTCGAGACCTACTGGCTGGGAATCCTAGGCCCCTCGACCACCTGGCTGGTCCGCCGCCTGGTTGCGGGTCTGGAAGCCAAACCCGACGGCTATGAGCTGGACCTAGCCGAATGCGCCCGCTGCCTGGGCCTCGGCGATCGGGGAGGACGTCACTCGCCTTTCCGCCGGGCCCTGCTGCGCCTCACCCAGTTCGAGCTGGCCCAGCGGCGCGGCCCGGAGGCCCTGGCGGTGCGGCGGCGCCTGCCCCCGCTCAATGCTCACCAGGCGGCACGCCTGCCAGAATGCCTGCGCGAATCCCACGCCGCCCTCCGGGAGGCCGAGGCCCGCCTACCGGTAGCTGAGCACCTCCGCCGCCGGAGCCGCCAGCTGGCCCTCAGCCTCATCGAGCTGGGCGAGGACATGGAGGCGGCAGAGCGCCAGCTCGTGCGCTGGCGCTTCCACCCCAGCCTGGCCCGTGAAGCCGCGATGTGGGCCTGGGACCGCCACCGGGGCGCCCTGGCGGAGTGCGGGGGCCCCTGAGGTGGTCATCTGGGCGAACTGTGCGAGCTTGGGCGATGAATCGCGCGAGCTCGGCACAGTCCTGGCCTTTCACCCCACAGGCTCGAATGTGCTCAGCAGCTCGATCAGGGTGCGAACTCCAAATCCGGTGCCGCCCTTGTGGAGGTAGCCGTCATCCTCGTAGGAGCGCGCCGGCCCGGCAATGTCCAGGTGAGCCCAGGGCACGTCGCCAACGAACTCAGCCAGGATGAGCCCCGCCACCAGTGCCCCTGCCTGGCCCGGCTCGCCGATGTTCTTCATGTCGGCGATCTCCGAGTCGACCTGCTTGCGATACTCCGCTGGCAGCGGCAGCGGCCAGGTCTTCTCTCCGGAGCGCTCCGCCGCCGCGCCAACCTGGGCAATCAGCTCGTCGTTGTTGCCCATGACCCCGGCGATGCGCCGGCCCAGAGCGGCCACGCACGCTCCGGTCAGCGTGGCCAGGTCGACGATGGCCGCCGGAGACGCCTCGACCGCCAGAGCCAACCCATCGGCTAGGACCAGGCGACCTTCGGCGTCGGTGTTGAGCACCTCGATGGTCTTGCCGTTGCGGGTGGTCAGCACGTCACCCGGCTTGGTGGCCCTACCACCGGGCATGTTCTCGGTGGTCGGCATGATCCCGATCACCCTGACCCCGACCTCGAGATCGCGCAGCACGGACATCGCACCCAGCACGGCAGCCGCCCCGCTCATGTCGGTCTTCATGGTCATCATGCCCTCGGCCGACTTCAGCGACAAGCCGCCCGAGTCGAAGGTGATTCCCTTGCCGACGAGCGCCACCTTGGGAACGTTGGGTCCAGCCCCCCCCGGCTCGTAGCTCAACCGGATGAGCCGGGCGGGCTCGTCCGATCCCGCCGCCACGCCAGCCAGCCCGCCCAGGCATTCGGCCCCGATCCGAACCTCGTCCCACACCTCGACGCCAAGCCCTGCCTCCGTCGCCACCTGCGTGGCGACCTCGGCCAAGCGCCTCGGGGTCATCGCCCCGGCTGGCTCGTTGACCAGGTCCCTCGCCAGGAGCACGCCCCGGGCTACCGTCGATCCACGTTGCACCCCAGCCGCCAGGACACCTTCGTCCACACCTGGAGCCCGCACGAACAGGGATTCGAGCTCGCAGGGCTCGGAGGACGCCTTGTAAGGGTCGAAGATGTGCCCAGCAAGAAGCGCTCCTTCGGCTACTGCCTTGGCTGCCTCGAACGGCGAGACTGAGCCCCTCAGGTCGGGAAGCGTGAACACGCCCGCCCGGTTGCGCCAGGCAGCCCGCACAAAGCCCGCGGCGGCCAACCGGAGGACCTCCCCGGTGAGCTTTGCCGGGTCGCCCAGACCCAACACCACGCCCGTGGTGCCGTTCGCTCCCCGAGTCACCAGCGTCTCGCCGGCCTTGCCCGAGAATCCGCGCTCGCGGCAGTAACCCACGTCCAGGTCCCCGCCAGACATATTGAGGTCGCTGAACACCGGCGCCGCCACAACGTCGACGTCGGGCGAGACTTCGTTGGCAGCTGTGATGGCAATCGGCATGATACAAGGATAGGGATCGGGCGCGCGACGGTAGCTTCGGGTGATGGCCACCCACCCGAAGATCTACACCCGAGCTGGAGACGACGGCACCACCGGGCTGCTGTACGGGGGAAGGGTGCGCAAGGACGACCCGATCATCGAGCTGAACGGCACCGTCGATGAGGCCCAGGCCGCCCTGGGCCTGGCTCGTGCCGAGGCTGAGCCAGGGTCCGAGCTGGACCAGATGCTGGTAGCCCTGGAAGGCGACCTCTGGGTGCTCATGGCCGAGGTGGCTACGCAAGCAGATAACCGCCACAAGCTGACTCCGGATGTGACCCTGGTGTCCCAGGCGATGGTCGACGCCCTCGAGTCCCGGATCGACAACCTGCTGGACCGATTCGAGATGCCGGCCCAGTTCGTGGTCCCCGGCCAGAGCCGGACATCAGCCCTCCTCGACCTGGCCCGCACCATCGTCCGCCGTGCCGAGCGCCTGGCCCTGTCCCTGGACCCGCCATTCGATGCTGCGGCGGGCCGGCCCACCTCACTGGTGGGGCGCTACCTGAACCGCCTGTCGGATCTGTGCTGGGCCATGGCCCGCTGGCAGGAGGACCAGTACCTCCTGGCCCGCACGGCCCGGCCCCAACCCGGCGCCCCGACCCGACCCGGCGGGGACCCGGCCCAACCCGGCGCCCCGGCCCGACCCGGCGGCGCCCCGACCCGACCCGGCGG
>JAVKSL010000048.1:0-23406 GCA_039583695.1 Acidimicrobiales bacterium
ACGATGAGAATCCTCAGGCCGACGCGGCTTGAGACATCGAAGCGGACGAGTCTCCGTCAAACCCAGGCCGATTCAGATCCCACTCCTTCGGCATTGGCCGGTCGCCCTGCGAGGGAGACCACGTTGCGCCGGGAGAGGTGCAACTCGGGGAGCTCCTCCATGATCAGGATCCGCTCGCCCTCGTCGAGGGACTCCAACAAGGCGCGGATCACCGTGGTCTTGCCGGCATCGCCCGGCCCGGCGATCAGCAGGGTCAGGTGCTCGGCGAAGCAATCCCAGATGAAGCTGGCCACATCAGCGCTCATCATCCCCGATGAGACCAGCTCGGCCCGGGAGAGGGCCCGCAGATACGGCACCCGCAGGGTGAGATTCGCTCTCAGCCCGCTCAGCTCGATCCAGGTGCGCAGTCCGGTCGCGTCGGCCCAGACCGAACGCGGAGCCGCTTGGAGGTTTCCGGGATAACCGGAGCGCAGCGCCAGCTCTCCGGCAGCTTCGATCAGTTCGGTGCGCGAGGAGAACAGCGCCGGGCCGGGATGCCAGCCAGGACCCAGCGGGGGTCCTTGCACCCAGCACTCGCCGTCGTCCCAGGCCGATATGTCTGTGAGTCGTCCGCTGGCAGCCAACTCGTCCAGGCCGGCCAGTCCGGTGGCTTTGGTGGTAACCAGGCCGTCGTGGATACCGGCGACGCTGCGGGCGCGACCGTTGCCCGAACGCATCATCGCCCGCAGGGTGCCCTCATCCATTGGCCAACACCAGTGAGACTTCACCCGCCGCCGAAGCAGCGATCATCCTGGCGACATTGGCCGGACTGGCGCTCAGCGACACGTTGGCGTCGGTGGCGCCTGAGGACGGGTCAGTTCTAACCGAGTCCACGACGCCCAGCAGGTAACCGGCGACCGCGGGTGTGGTCGAGTTCGCGCTTATTGCGACGGCGATCACGTGGTCGCCGGGCACGAGGCCGGCGGGGACCTGGCCGGGATGGAGCGACAGGCCGATCACTTCGCTCGGAGCCACGCTGCCGAGCATCGCGGCACTGATCGGGGTGCCTGGGCTCCAGGACTGGGCGGCCCTCTGGCCCACCAGGGTGGAGGCCTTGGCGGCGGAGATGGCGTTGATATTGTCAGCGGTCGGGACAAGGGCCACCCGCCAGTCCGCGGCGCTGAGGCTGGTTCCAGGCGCCAGGGGGCGTGCTGCGACGAGGACCTGGCGCATCGGAATCGCCTTTGGCGAAAGGATGGTCGCAGTGGCGATGGTCAGTGCGGCCACAATCACCCCGACCAGCACCGGCAGCAGGCGTCGGCGTGAGTGGCCGGGGTCGCCAGTTTCAGGGACCGCCGCAGGGGTGGCCAGGGTGGGGGTGCTCAACTTGAGGGGGGTGCTGTTCATCCGTTGGATCCAATCGTCTATGCGGAGGGGGGTGGGTCGAGTTCGGGAACGACTTGTTCCACCGACTCGAAAACGGTGGTGGAAGGCCCGCAGTGGGTGCCGAGGCTGCCGGCTGATGCACCGGAGTAGGTGACCGAATAACAGACCTGGGCGGTGAGGGGAAAGGCATGTCCGGCGGGAAGTTCCGAGGACCAGTGCCAGGTGTATCCGCACGGCGGGACCCTGGCAACGATCTGTTCGGGGGTGTCGGCGGGCGGGGGGACCACGTAGGGGCTGCCTGGGTTGTTGCAGGTGAAGCTGGCCGGAGCGAGGCTCAGGCTGGGGTAGTTGGCTGAGTCGGTGTACTGCGTGCTGAAGCGCGCCTGGGTCGGGGTCGCGGTGATGGTCTCGGCCACGCCGTCGATGGCCGCGGTGGCGTGAACCACCGACCAGCCCGAACTCAACCAGGTCCATTCGGGGATGTTGACCACAACGCTGGCGGGTGACTGGGGTCCCTGGTCGATGACCACCTTGGGCCAAGGAGCATGAGCCACAGCGGTCGCCGCCACCTGAATCGGAGCGGGAGCGGCCCCCGCCGCTGGGCCGGCGCCGACGGGGTTGAAGGTGACCCCGCCGTTCACGCAGGGTCCAGCGACGAAGTAGCCGTTGGTTCCGGCGGTGTAGCCGGTGTTGGGGTACTTGGACATCACCGTGCCCACCAGGGAGGTGCGTGAGGTCGCCACGTTTGGCGGAGCGTTCAAGATGGCGTAACCGCAGTTCCCGCAGGTCTCGTCGTAGGCGGTGGTACCGCCCCCGGTAGGCGAACTGGCCGAATATGAACACGCTGGGCCGCCTCCACCTCCACCCGTAGTGGTGGCGGAGGAAGTAGGCGCACCGCCTGGCTGGCCGGATTGGGAGACCTGGGTGGTTAGGCCACTAGGGCTGGCACTGGCGGCGCCGTGAACCGTCTTGTTGGCCCATGCTGGGGGTGACGCCAGCGCTATCACGGCCAGCCCAGAGAGTCCTGCGGTGCAGAAGCGAACTGGCCGTTTCATATCTTGTTCTCCACCACATCCTGCTGAGCTTGGCCGAACCAGCCAGAACAAGCGTTTGCCGCCGTACTGTATGGATAGATTGGCCCCTGAAGCGCTTTGGACTCTTTCCAAGTTCCGGCGTACTCCATGAGATACAACCCACCGTCGTCAGCCTTCTTGCCCGGGAGCCCTGGCAGAGGCACCCCTCGGGCGCTAAGTACTATCTGGGCGGACGCGTCGCAGTCAGCCACGTACACCGCAGGGGTGTTGCCCAACAGCTCGAAGCTGCCAGGGATGACCTTCACCCACGCGGCCTTGTCGGAACCGACGAAGCTCTGGTGAGCCGCCGCAGCGGCGGCATAAGAACTCATGTCGTCGATGAGCGCTTGACCGGTCTCCTCTGCGGCAAACTCCTGGTTGGCGATGGGTGCCCGAGCCAGGCTTGGAGGTGCGGCCGACCAGATGTTTGCGTTGGCGGTCTCGTCGGCTTTCACCGTGGCCACCGCCTGGGTGATCAGGGCGGCCTGATTGGGCACCAGCAGAGCCCATCCCCCTGAGTTGGCCGTGGGGGCTGTGGCGCTGCTGGTCGGCGGCGGCGCAGACGCTGGCGTCTGAGAGCAGGCCGCGAGGCCCAGTCCCCCTGTCGCCAGCAGAGCTGTAACCGTCCTTATTCGTACACTATGTCCTAGTTTGATATGATTCACTCCCCTTTACCTCCATGTCGAGGTGTTGCCAGTTGATTGGCGACATCCGAGGGTTACTTATAAGCCTAGAAGTGCTGTCAAATGTCTGATACCTCAGGATCATCAGTGCCATAGCACAGGTTCTTGTTGTCTCCGGGCTGGCGAGGGTGGGAGGCGAGGGCGGCGGTGCCGGCAACGAACTCCAACTCGGCGTCGTACAGGTAGCAGACGCTGTCCAACCAGGCCGGTGCCCTTAGGGCGATGTGGCGCCCTGTGCCCGCACAACGTGCTCCGTCGCCGGCTTGGAGGCGGGTACGCTGCGCTGCGATTCGCTCGTGCCAGTCCAGGAGTGCCGCGGAGGCCTTGGGCTCGGCCGCGTACACCAGCCAGGCACGCCATGTGGCGGCGAGTTCTTCTGCCATGGCGGGGTGCGCCTGCCAGCAGGCCGGGACGGTCTGGTCCAGCCCGTAGCGGGCGACGAAGTGTTCGACGAAGGCCACCAGGTCCGCCATGTCCTGCTCATAACACGCCGGGGCATCGGTCCAGGTGCTCCAAAAAGGCATGAGCGAGGCGGACGGCAGGGCGGCTCCCTCCTGGTAGTCCGCCTCGAACTGGGCAGTCGGGTTGCGGTCCCACTTGGTCGAGCCGTTGGGTGTGTGGGAAGTCGAGTGATCGCTGATGGGTCTCACGTGAGCACCAGGTCAGCTTCGGGCGTGATCTGCCCGTCATGGGTTTGGGGTGTGATCGCCAGGCTGGGCGGGTTGTTCAGCGCTCCCAGGATGATCTCCGCAGCTCGGAAGACGTGTGCAATCGACGCGATCAGTCCCGCATCGCCCACGCCGTTGACCCAGGCCGCCACATAGGCACTGGAATGTGCAGAGGTATCCAGCCCGCATAGCCCGAGGGTCAGATGGGCGGCGGACTCGGCTTCGCACTCTCTCAGGCGGGTGTCGGTGGGACACTGCGGGTCGCGCGGATCGTGCAGGATCACGTGCGCCGCCTCGTGCGCCAGGACCAGGGCGGTGCCGGCGGGGGGAAGCCCGGCGCGCACGGCCACGCTGTGATCGGCGAAGTCGGTAAGCCCGTATAGGCCGGGATCGGCGAACTCCACGAATCGCAGGTCAAAACCCCGGCTTGCCAGCCAGGCGCCGATCGGGCCGACCATCTCGGGGGCATTGGCGTCGTCCAAGGTCGTCGGGCTCGGGGTGGAGGGCAACGCCGGCCCGTCGCACTGGTGGAGCAAGGAGAACACCTTGACTCCCCGGAAGCCCACCACTCGTGGAGGGGCGTCGGGTTGGGTGGGATCGCGCCGGGTGACCGGGGCCACGATCAACAGGCCCTCCTCACCCCGGCGCACCTGGAAGCCGTTGGCCTGAGCGACGCGGTAGCCGGCGACCGGACCGGAGTCCTCCCATCCCCGTTCGCTGGCTTGTGCCCAGATCAGCAGCTTGTTGGTCGCCGAGTACCCCGAACCCAGCCCGGCGATCGCGCTCAGCCGGACCCATTCCTGGGAGGCCCACATGGCCCGGATGGATTCGTGGAAGCGGCGCAAGAGCGCCTCCTTGTCGCCAACGCTCATGACAGCCATGACCATCTCCTTGTGGTCGTCGCCTTTGTGGTCGCTGAGCGCTTGCCGGGGTCCTCTGGCGCCGGCGGGGTGGCCTGGGTGGCATCCGTTTCGTGCTGAGCAGGTGAGGCGGCGAGAGCTTGTGCACCGGCCAGTTCGTCTGCGATCCGGGTGAGGCGGCGCTGGCGCCAGTAGGGCTCCAGCGCCACTCGCACCGGGGGGGTGGAACGATGCACGAGGATCGCTTCGCCCTTGGCCAAACAGCGCAGCTGGTCGACCCGCAGCACCCTTCGGTCCGCCATGGAAACCGAACGAGACGAACCGGATCGACCGCTCGATATGGACTCCCGGGCCTCTCGGACCTCTCCCACCAGACGCGAGAGCTGTTCCAGGTCCTCGGGGCTGCCCAGTCCTTCGAGCACCACCCTTGCGGTGGTTGCATCCCAGATGGTCTGGGCGCCGTACTGGCCCCAGCGGTGGCGTAGCTGGGCAAGGGACTGGGCGACGACCACGGTGGTGAACCCGGTCCCTCCCCCATCGGCGACCAGGATGGGAAGTGACGGTATCGGAGCGATGTTGGGGGCCTCGTCGAGTAGGAGCCCAAGCGGTGGGTCCAGGCGTGCTCCGGGCGATGCGGCAGCAAGGCTGCGCGCAGTGCCCAACAGGTCCTCGATGAGAGCCGACAACAACGGCGCCACCGAAGCCTGCGCGTCAGACGCCCCGAGCACCAACAGAGCGCCGCGCGAGCTGAGCCAGTCCTTGGACGACCAGGCTTCGGCACGCGTCGGTGAGCAGGCCGCTCGCACCGCTGGCACCGCCAGCACGTCGAGTGCTCGCTGCACCCCCGCCCACACGCCTCCACGGGTCTGGGCAGGCTGGCGGCGCGCCCCGTCCAACTCCGCAGCCCATCCCGGTGCGGCATCGGGATGAGCGGAAAGCACACGTAGCGCCTCGGTGGAATCCGGGTCGGTGGCCCAGACACACAGCGCTTCGACACCGCCGCCGTCCAGGGCGGCGGCGTGCAGCAGGCATCTCAGCACCGCCGCGGTGGAGCCCGACCAGAAGTCCGCGTTGGAGGTCCCCGAACCCGAAAAGCCAGCACCCAGCGCCAGGGCTCGGGCACGGAGCACCGCCACCATCGGCACCTCGGACCCCCACACCGGCGACCATCTCAGGGTTGCCACCGTCGGGGCGACGCCTTGGGGGTCGAAGGTCGCCAGATCGGCCCGGTATCGCCGGGCAACCTCCACCAGGTCCGCTCGGGTGGAAGTGGCGAGAACCGGTCCGGGGAAGCTGGCGAGGGCTGGGACTAACAATGTGGTGGTCTTGCCCGAGCGTGGTGGGCCGAGCACCAGGATCGAGTCCTCCACCGACGCCCACACCGGGCCTCCGGGGCGGGCCCGGCCAAGGTAGATGCCCAGGTCCTCCGGAGCCAGTGATGCGGTCGAGGAAGTCTGGGGTCGCAGCGTAGATGCACGAGCGGCCAAGGCCTTGGGACCCAGACGTGTCCGGACCAGACTGGCGGGAGCGAAGCCGATCTGGGCGGGACCGGCACGCAACCAGATGGCCACACAAGCCCCCGCTGCTGCCACGCTCACCAGCCCGGCCACCAGCGGCCCTGGCCATGGCGGCACTGATCCCACACAGGCGCCCAACCGAGCGCCGTGGCCCCCGAGCACGTCTATGGCCTTGGACGCGCTCAGGTGGGCGAGTGGGTGGCCACAGCCCAGGATGGCGTCGGCCTGCGCACCGAACCAGATGATGCTGGCGACAACAGCGACCAGGGCAAGGCCCATGTAGGCGCCGACGTGAGAATCGGTGCGGACTCGTTCGGTCATTGCGATACCTCCATCGATACGCGGGTTGCGGCTCGGCCGCCCGGCAGCGCCGAGCGCCGGACTGGCTGGCGAGCGGGGTGGCCGGCCACCGACATGGCCCCAGCGGTGGGTGTGCTTGGGCAGCTGTCGCCTTGGGCCTCGGACTCCAACGCCGCCAGGGCGTCACGGGCTGCGGCGCTGACGCGAAGTCCGCTGGCCTGTACAAAAGCGCTCAGGGCACTGAGAAGCGAAGGCGAAGCAGGCAAGCGCCAGCAACGAGCACTGCGGTCCCAGCGGGCCTGGGGCAAAGCCCCCTTGAGGCACGCCACCACTTCGGCGTCGTAGGCAAAGCGGAGGGAGAAAACGCTGCCGTCCACATCGAGACCGTCGGGGGGCCGTGATGGGGTCTGAACGGGTTGGGGCGGAGTCGGGTTCGGGGTCGGGCCGGCGTTGGCCATCTCGGGGGGAAGAACGAAACCGAAACGTTCCGAAAGGCCCCGGAGGGCAACGAAGCTTGAGGCGGGGATGTGGTTGGCCACCCCGTCGAAGCGCCGGCCCGGTATGGCTTTGAGCTCGTCGACCAGGCTCGGGTGATAGCGGCTGAGCGCCACCACGGCTTCGCCGTCGCACAGGCTCACCGCAACGCAATCCGCCAGTGCTTTGGCCGCGACCCGGGCCTCGTGGCGACCGTCGCCGGAGGTCGCGCCCGGCACGGGGAGACACTCAGCGTCGATGCCGGCGAGGCCAAGCTGGGCTCGATAGCGCCTGCAGAGCTCCCAGGCGACCCGCGCCATGGCTGGGCTCCAGGCCCTCGTCCCGAGCGCCACCAAGCGGTGTCCCAAGCAGGCGTCGGCGGAGGAAAAGCCCACCCCGTTCTCATGGCGGGCATGATCGGGGTCGGCCGCCGCAATCAGGGCCAGTGCATTTCCCAGGCTGTCCCAGCGAGCATCGGAGCCGACAGAGCGGCCGAGGGTGGCGGGGCTCATATCGCCAGCTCCAGTCCCGGACCGGGCTTGGCTGGATCGGGCTCCTCTGGTCTGAGTGACGGAGCCGAGCGAGGTGGAGTTGGACCCCTCGCCACCGTGCGTCCGGGGGCCAATAGGGCGGGAGCTGGCGCAGCCGGACCCAGTGCGGAGATATTGCGCGGGCTGGCGGCGCCCGCGCTCATGCCCGAGTCGATGGTCCGACGAGCCTCGGACTCGCCGAGCCCCGCAGCCAGCGCAGCGCCCAAGAGCGCGGAGGCCACCTCGCCGGCACCCAACAGGCCGGTCGGCACCAGGCCCCCCAGACGCCATGCCGCCAGGTTCAAGCGGTGGTTGCGATAGCCGTCGCGAGCCCCGCCAACCTGGCGCGCCTCATCGGCCAAAGCAGCAGCGGCCCAGCGGCCTTCGCGCCCCGCTGAGGGTCCGGGACCGAGCACCCGCAGTGGCGGCGCTGCGGCGGGTGTGGGTGCCAGGATCGGGGTGAGCCAGGTTGGGGTCACCAGTGGGATGGCCATGGCCTCGGCGGGCGTGATGGGCTTGCGATCCGGAGACAGCCACCCGTAGCGCCGGAGTGACACATCCGACGGTGCCACCACGATGTAGCCCCCCTCGGCGCGCAGGTCGATGTTGGCCCGGACACCGACACGAGAGCGCCTCGGGCGCTCTGGGTCGGGGGGGACCAGGACGTGCAATCCTCGGGGGGTGCGAGCCGCCACGGTGCCGAGGTGGAGCCGGGCCTCGTCCAACTCGGGGATGTTCAGCCGGTCGAAGTCCACCACGTCGCATCCCACACCGGTGCGGATGGCCAGGTTCGGCACCGGGCTACGGGCCAGCCAGGTGGCGATGACATCGGTGTCCAAAGTGGCGTCGAGTAGTCCGTGGGGACAGGCCGAGCCCAACGGCGCCTTGGCGCCGGGCACGCAGGCCAACACCGGGTGCCCCGCAGCCACGTACGCGGCGGCGGCTTCGAGACGCACCTGGCGCTCGGCTTCGAACGCCATGGCTCGGGCCTCGGCGTGCAGTCCGGTGATGAGATAGGGCGGGGCCAGCGGGCCGATGCTCGGGGCCACCACCGAGCCGTCCGTACCTAAGCGGATGCGCCCGATGTAGGCCGCCCGGGCGAGGGCCTCTTCCAACACGGTTGGCCCCACCCGGAGGCGGCGGGCCAGTGTGGCTGTGGGGATCGGGGCATTCGCCGGAGCCAGGTGCGCCAGGGCATCGGCCCCAAGTCCCCCGAGCAGGGGCCTCCAGACCACCTGGTCATAGGCGGGAGCAAAGGTGGCGGGCACCGCCGGGCTCAGCTGTCCCGGCAGCGGTCGAAGGTTTTCGTGTCGCATGCGCACATTGTGAAACACCGGCGCCCGACCAGGACTTTTGATCGGGACTGCCATGAGAACACCAAGATGGCCGCCAGATCAGCGCCCATCTATGAGAACAGCGCCCATCTATGAGAAATCTTTGGGCTGACATAGCCCCTAAGCCCGCTGACCTGGAATTATTGCGCCACATTTAGTGAAGTGGGTCCAATAGCCACCAGATCAGCGCCCACGCAGCTGAGCCATCGTGGCGGGCCGGAACCCTATGAGATCAGCGCCCATCTATGAGATCAGTGCCCATCTATGAGAAATCTTTGCTCCCGTAGGGCTCGGGGCGCCACTGAGTCACAACTACAGGGTCCACCCAAGACCCAAGGAGGTCCCCTGTGTTGTTCCACCTACTCGTCCCTCACATCCATGCCGTTCTCGCAGCAGCCGCCGCCGGTGCTAGCACCGCCGGCCTCAGCCTCAGCCCAAATGCCTCGGCTCCGGGCATCGGCGCTATCCAGTCGATCATCAACTCGGTCGCCGGCTGGGGCAAGCTGGCCGCCCTGCTCGCCACCGTGATCGGGGCCGGCATCTACGGGCTGTCCCGCAACGACGGCCGCTTGGCGCACCTGGGCCACGCCGGTCACAACTACATCGTCAAGGGCCTGATGGGCGCAGCGCTGTTGGGCCTGGCGCCCACGCTGGTGTCCTGGGCGCTGTCGGTCTAGGGGCGACGCTCGTGCCGATCGCAGGAGTGCTCTCAGGATTGGCCCAGCTCATCTGGTCGGCCTTCGGCCAGGCGTTATGGGGCGCCATAACCGGGGCGATGAGCTGGGTGAACACCTCGATCATCCAGGCGTTGGTCTCCACCACCATGCCGAACCTGGGCCTGGCCGCCTTCGGGCACACCTGGGCGGCACAGGTGGCCATCATGGGGGTGCTGGGTGTCCCCCTGCTCATCGCCGGGATAGCGCACGGCATGTTCCACCGCGACAACCACGAGCTGTTCGTGCGCATCCCGTGTGGTCTCGGCCTGGCAGGGGCTGGGTTCGTGATCGGACCCAGCCTCATGTCCGCGATTATCGCCATGGTCGACTGGGCGTCGTGGGAGTTGATGAAGCTCGCCGTGGGGGGCGCCAACGGGCTGTTGGGCCCCTATGAGGCGATGTTCGGAGCCGCAGCGCTCGGGAGTCTTCGCACCGGGGGGGTGAGCCTGGCGGTGCTGGTGTTCTTGGCCATCGTCGCTTTGTTGTTGGCCTTCGGTGTGTGGGCGGAGATGGCTCTGCGAATGGTGGCGATCTACGCGATTGCCATCTCCATGCCACTCGCTCTCATGGCCTCGGTGTGGGGGTGGGGCTCGCGGTGGCTGCGCCGGCTGGCCGAGGTGTTCTTGGCCTTGGTGTTGGTGCAGTTCGTGGTGACCACCATCTTGGTGTTGGGCTCCGCGATCCTGTCAGCCAGCGTGGCCGCTCACCAAAGCGTCGGCCAGCGCGTCGGAGACGTGGTGACCGGGGTGGTGTGCCTGGGACTGGCCGCGGTCGGCATGCCGGTGGTGTTGAGATTGATGCCCCATGTGAGCGACGCGGTGGCGGCCTCGGGCGCTGGTGCCGCAATCGCTTCCCGCCTGGGCGCAGGAGGCGGGTCCAAGGCCAAGTTGGGTAGCCCGGAGGCTCTTGGAAAAGGGTCCGGCCAAGACGGCAGCAGCGGCGGCGGTGCGGGAGCGGGAGCGACGGGCAAGCTCGCTGGCAAGGTGGCGGCCTCGTCGTCGCCCTGGATGCGCCCGGTGGCGGCCGTGGCGCCGGTGGCCAAAGCCGCCAAGGAGGGACTCACCCCACGCGCCGGCATGGCCGGATTCGCCGCCCATGTGGCCAGGGCGGCTCCGAGCCTGTCCTGGCCGCACTCAACCAAAGACAAGTCCAACAACCAAGGAGGCAACCCAAAATGAGCGCTACATACAGCTTCGGGCGGGGCACGAGGACCAAGGTGATCGCGGGGCTCGACGGCACCCAAGCCGTCGGGGCCGGGGTTTCAATCCTGGCGGCCGTGCTCGCCACCCCCCATGTCGGTCCCGGCGGGATCGGCATCGGGGTTGTCGGGGCGATGGGATGCGTCCCGCGCTGGGGGGGCCAACCGGCGCTGGGGTGGGGAGTCGATCTGGCACGCCATGTGGGCAGGCCCAGAGCCAGCGATGCGAAGCGGTTCTGGAGCGTCGATGACGAGGCGAACTTGCACAGCGTCTCGGGGACCGCCCGCTACTGGCGGATCTGGGCGAAGGCCTCCTGGGCGCTGTCGGATATCGAGGAACGGGCAACCATGGTCGACGGCTGGGGCTCAGCCATGGGGGCACTGGCGGCCAACCGGGGCCTGAGAGGGCTGTCCTGGCACAGCGCGAGCCGGGCGGCGGTGATCGGTACCGATCTGTTGGAGCCGGCGGATTTGGAGCTCTGCGCCGGGGATCGCTCGGGTTGGCTCGGGGTGCACGCAGCCAATGGCACCGACATGGAGTCGCTCGCCCGCCAGGTTCCCGGCGCACTGGCCGCAGCCGAAGTCGAGGCCGAGGCACTGGGTGGCGCCGAGATCGAGGAGCTGGCGGCAACCCTGGGCCTCGGTGCCGCCCGGCCAGCAGATCAGTGGTCACACGCCCGCGTGGGCGAACGGGTGGGCCGGGCCTTCGGCGTGAGCGCCTGGCCCTCTCAGGTGGTCGGGCCGGGCTGGATGGACCGGCTCATCGAGTCGGACGCCGAGCGCTCGGTGGTGGGCATCATCGCCCGGCCGGTCTCGGCCCGAGCGGCCATGCGCCGGGCCCGCTCGGCCCGCCTGGCCAGCGGGATCCACCGCCGCCAGATGGCCATGCTCGGCGCCATGGAGACCATGGCCGATCTCGCTGGGGAGGCCTCGGCCACCGACATCGAGTCCGAGCTGGTGGCCGGGCACGGCTTGTGGCGCACCAGCGCAGTGGTGGGTCTGGTGTGTGCGAACCGGGAGGCGTTGGCCGCCCAGTCCGAACAGATCGCGGTGTCGGCCGAAGGCTCCCAGCTCGGCCTGCGCCCGCTATATGCCTGGCACGGGGCGGGGCTGTTGGCCGCGGCGCTGGGCATCGGGGGCGCGGGTGTCTAGGCCCGAGATCATCCCGCTCACCTCAGCCTGTGTCCCCTCGGCGTGGTGCTGGGGGACCCAGCGCCGCCCACCTGGGCTGGCCATCGGCTGGGAGCTGTCGGGGGGCCGGCGGGCCTGGCACTGGGACCCCTGGGCGTGGAGGCGGGCCGGGATCATCGAGGCCTACACGACCCTGGTCATGGGAGCTTCGGGAGCGGGCAAGTCATCCCTCATCAAGACCTACCTGTGGCGCCAGGTACAAGCCCATGGCGCCCAGCTGGTCGTCACCGACCCCAAGGGCGAATACGCCAACCTCGCCGCCGCAGCAGGGCTTCGCGCAGTGCACATCGGGCCCGGCGCGGGCGGGATCAACCCGATGAGCGGCGTGGGCCCCGAGGTCATAGACACCGCGGTCGCCCTGGCCGAACACCGCCTGGGACGGGCACTGGCCGGGGAGGAAGAAGACGCCCTGGCACGCGTGATCGAGACCCGACCGCCCAGTCTGGCCGCCCTGGTACTCGCCTGTGAGGACCCACCAGCTGCAGCAGTGGCCCGCATCCCCAAAGACGTGCTGACCTCGCGGCTGTCCCCAGTGTATTACGCCCTTCGTTCCTATCTGGGCGGGCGCTGGGCGGGACTGTTCGACCGCCAGGCCCCCAATCCCACCCTGGGCGAGCACGACGCCGGCATCGTGGTGGACCTGGGGATCACGGCTCTGCAGGGAGCCGCCGTGCCGGCGATGGTGGTGGTGGCATCCTGGCTGCGCCAGTTGCTGGCGCACAAGAGCCCTCGGCGGCGCATCGTGGTGCTGGACGAGGGCTGGGCACTGGTCGGACATCCCTTGGTGCTCCGTGCCCTGCTCGGGCTGGCCAAGCTCGGTCGCAGCGCCGGTGTGCAGCTGATCCTGGCCGTGCACCGACCGTCGGACCTGTTGTCGGCCGTGGGCGCAGACGCCAACAGTCGTGACACCGTGGCTGGCCTGATCAGCGAGGCCAACACCAAGATCCTCTACCGCCAGGACCCCGGCGAGTTGGCTGCGGCTACCCGGCTGTGCCAGCTGAGTGCCACCGAAACCAGAGAGTTGGCTCGCCTGCCCGCTCACTGGGCGCTGTGGCGGGCCGGATCACTGCGAGCCGTGGTCCAACACCAGCTGTTGGCCTCAGAAGTGGGGATGGTGGACACCTCCGACGAGGTGCGCCTCGATTGAGCGCGCCATTTCAACTTCGCAGCTGGCTCGTCTGGGCCGGGGCCGGCGCAGCCTGTCTCGGGGTGGGCTTGGTGGGCACCTTGATCCCGATCCACCACGCAGGGCCAGCGCGAGCAGCCAGGCCGGCTGAGCTGGCCGGTGTTTCGGGACCACGCAGTGGCCCCGGTGGATGCGTCGGCTCTCCCGCCCGTGTGGCGGGCCTCGGTGCCGCCGCCCTGGTCACCCAGCGCCCCTCTCCGGCGCTCAGCCCGGCCCTGGACGGCGCTCTGGGCGCCACCTCCAGAGCGGGCGGCCTGGCGCTGCGCCAGGTGGATGTCCTCGACGCCAGCGCCACGGCGGCGGAGGTGGTCATCGGGGCAAAGGACAGCGTGGGCAGCGTCGGGATTGGCCTTCACCTGGCCTTGGGCTGTGTGGCGGGCCGGCGGGTGGTTGTGGGAGCACGCGATGTCGCGCCGTAGGCACGGGGGGGCAGCAGGCATGCTCGGCTGGCTGGGCGCTCTCGGGATAGGAGGGGTGGCAATGCTGGCCGGTGCGCTGGTCGGCGGCGGGATGGCTTTGGGTGCCCTGGACGTCACCGCAGCGCCGAGTGCCGTCGCCCAAGGCAGCATCCCGGCGAGCTACCTGGTGCTGTATGACCAGGCAGCGGCGAGCTGTCCGGGGCTGTCCTGGGCTTACCTGGCCGCCATCGGCACCGTGGAGTCTTCTAACGGGGCGAATGCAGCAGTGTCGTCGGCGGGGGCGATGGGACCGATGCAGTTCCTACCGGGGACCTTCGCCGCCTACGACCATCCGGTCGGTGCCGATCAGTCGCCCAATCCCGCCGACTCTGCGAGCCCGCCAGACATCAACGACCCGACCGACGCCATCTTCGCGGCAGCACGGTATCTGTGCTCGCTCGGGGCGGCGAGCAACCCCACCGATGCTGCGGTGGCGTACAACTGCGGGAACGGCGGGACGGCCTGCCAGGCGGCCAGTGCGGGATACGCCGGTGAGGTCATGGCGTTGGCCGAGCGCTACCAGGCGACCACCTCGACCACCTCGACGGACAACGTGGCCCTGCTGGGCGCGATCAGCCAGCTGGGTGTGCCGTATCGCTGGGGAGGGGAAAGCCCGGGCGCGGGCTTCGATTGCTCCGGATTGATGCAGTGGGCCTTTGCCCAGGCCGGGGTGGCGCTTCCACGAGTGGCACAGGATCAGTTCGACGCGACGACGGCGGTGTCTGATCCGGTTGCCGGTGACCTGGTGTTCTTCGGTGGCAGCGACTCCGACGTGACCCACGTGGGCATGCTGATAGCACCAGGTGAGATGATCGACGCCCCAGACACCGGAGCGGTGGTCCGAGAAGAACCGATACCGACGGTCGCGGGCCAGTCCTGGGGCACCGACCTTTACCTGGGGGCACACCAGGTGGCGGGCTAGTGGAGACCGCGTACGTATCCTGTAACTATGTATTGGACGCTGCTCATCGTCGCCTTCCTGGCGCTATGGCTCGGTGCCACGTTGGTCCTCGACGCCTGGTTGCGACCCCGGCCCAGCCTCGTCGAACGCCTCAGGCCCTATGTCGAGGCGGCTGATGGACACCTGGCGGATGAGGCAACAGATTGGCTCCGGCGCCAGGCGTAAGGTGAGCAAGCTCCGCCTCTGGAGATACACAGGCCTTCGCCAGCACGTATAGTTGTGTCATGGAGATCGGAGTGAAGGATGTTGCTGAGCGGCTCGGGGTGAGCGAACGACGCGCCCTCCAGCTAGTCAATGCCGGCACCCTTCGTGGTCGTCAAGTCTCGGGACGTTGGCTCGTGGCCGAGGAAGCCATCCCTCGCTCGCGCTTGGTATCTCGACCGATGGCACCGAGAATGGCCTGGTCGTTCATCGACCTGATATCCGGGGTCCCGATTGACGTGGCCCCCCGAGAGCGCTACCGACTCCTCGCAAAGCAGCGAGAGGTGATGGTCTCGCCTCGTCCTGGCCAGCTGTTGCGGTCCTGGCTGCGCCTTCGGGCCGAGGTGGTCAATCTCGCAATGTCAGGGAGCGACATTGAGGAGTTCCTGGCGGACCATCGCGTCGTGCCCGCTGGGATCAGTGACAGCCGGTCGGGCATGTCAGCGGGACGAGAGGCGGAGTGCTATGTCAGCCCCCACGACGTGGACGCCCTCGTGCTCGACTACTTGATGGCGCAGTCGGATGTGACCAATGTGTGGTTACACGTCAGCGATCAACGACTGAGTCGACCGGCCCCGGTCGGGCTGGTCATGGCAGACCTCGCCGATCACGACGGGGCCAGGGAGGACGGCCAGTTATCGGTGCTGCTCGGAGAGGACCGGCCGTGACCGCGGTCCTGGACGGCCTATCCGAGACTCAGCGCGAGTCCTTCCCGTCAAGCTGGTGCCTTGTTGGCGGCCAGATGGTATGGCTCGACGTTCCTGCTGTTGCTCGCGCCATCGCCTGCGCCCCCGCTTCGATGACTGCGCGCGGGCTGGTGGCAAAGCATCGGCGACCTTCGCCGACACAAGACCCGAAACGTTGGCATCGTGCTCTTGACGGCCGACTCCTGGCGAGCGGGCGACGGGAGCCAAGACGACCAACCCGACGTGATCGGTGCCTACAAGCCATAAAGTTGTCGCGCCGAGGAGAGCCGATGATCCACGAACAGCCCCGATCCATATCGCCCTCGCTGCCGTTGTGCTTGCCTACAAGTCCCAGCGCCTAGGCACTCTGGGCTCCGTGAGCGTACGTATGCGGCGGTGGCCACGGACACCATGAGACGAAAATTGGTCCGAAGCGGGGTCATCGTCGTTGCAGCCGTCCTGGTGGCTGGCTGCTCTGCGGCGCCCAAGCATTCGGGCTCGCCGATTGCCGGGGCGTCCACAGCGAGCACCACGAGCGCAACGACAGCCACCACACCAACGACAGGCCTCAAGTCGGGCACCACGGCGCAACCGAGCACCGGAGCCACGAGGTTCCCAACGATGACGTCAACAACGGCGCCGCACCCCCGGAAGAACCCCACGGCTACCAACACCCTTGTCACCTTGTTCTCACCGTGGACCAGCGCCGGGACCCTTGGGACCGGCCTGACCATGGCCAGGCGTGGGGTTGGGAGCTATTTTACTGGGTCCGCCTCACCATGCATGGACCGTACTCGGCTCGCTGCCCACCCACGAGGAGGACAGGTTCAACCTGAGGCTGTACCTGTCGCCCCAAGCCCGGCTGACCATGAGCGCCCGGAGCGCCGTGTTCGTCGCGGGGGATGTGCCCGGTCTGAACGGCGGCACTGCCTCGATGCACTCCGAGTTCGTTGTCACCCAGCTCACCTCCTACGAGGCCGTCGAGCCCGAGTGACCCGGTAATGGGACTGCTGCGTGTTGCCCACGGCGTGCACGCTGTTGGCCGGGGTGGGCATCCCGCCGGCCAAACGCAGCCACTGCTGGCTTGCGACGGAGCTCGGGCGCCTAGGGTGTGACAAGCGTGGGCGACCCTCGGATCAGCGGCACCGAGGTACCGGCGCTCGGGCGCCTCGACGGATCGGTGATCCTGGTCGAAGGGGCGGCCTTCGCCATCAGCGATTCCAGCGGCGACATCGTGCCCGGGGGACCGCAGGGCCTATTTATGCGCGACACCAGGTTCTTGTCCCGCTACGAGTGCTGGGTGAACGGCGCCCGGCCTGAGCGCCTGGCCATCTCGCGCGAGGATCCCTTCACTGCCATCTTCGTGGCCCGCGCCCGGGCGCACGCCGAAGGCCCCGACGCCACCTTGTTGGTGACCAGGTCGCGCTATGTGGGGCGGGGCATGCGCGAGGACCTGCGCATCCGCAACGTGGGCACCGAGCCGGCCTACTGCTTGGTCGAGCTGTTCGTGGACTCCGACTTCGCCACCACCTCCGAGGTGAGAGAGGGCCGCGCCGGGCGGGTGGAGCACCCCGGGCGGGCCAAGCCGGCGAGTGCCCACTCCCCGCAGGAGCCCGCTCCCGAGAGCCCTAATGGCACCCAGGTGCTGTTGCTGGGCTACCGGCGCGGCGGCGCCCGCCGGGGTTGTCGGGTCGAGCTGAGCCGATCATTCAGGCTCGCCGGCAACCTGGCCAGCATGGAGGCCATAGTGCCTGCCGGCGGGGAATGGTCGGTGTGTGTGCAGGTGACACCGGTTATGGACGACGTGGCGGTCACGCCGCGCTACACCTGCGGGGCGCCGGTCGAGCGTGCCATGCCCGCCGAGCGCCTGGCCCGCTGGCGCCGGGAGGTTCCCCTGGTCGATACCGACCACGAGCCGCTGCGCGCCGCGGTGGCGCGCAGCTCCGAGGACCTTGGCCTGCTCAGACTGTTCGACCCGGACCACCCCTCCCGGGCCGTGGTTGCGGCTGGGGCGCCGTGGTCGATGATCCTGGCGGGGCGGGATTCGCTCCTCACCTCGTGGATGGCGCTGCTGGCGGACCCCGACCTGGCGCTGGGGGTGCTGGAGACCCTGGCCCGTTTTCAGGGGACCCGATCCGATCCGCTGACCGAGGAAGAACCCGGCCGCATCCTGGCCGAGATGCGCTTCGGCGAGGGCCCCGGGTTGACGCCGTGTGACGGTCAAGTCTCCTACGGGACCGCGGATGCAACGCCGTTGTTCGTCATGCTGCTCGGTGAGCTGCGTCGCTGGGGCCTGGCCAGGGAAGTGGTCGACCGGCTCCTGCCACACGCCGACGCGGCCCTGGAGTGGGTGGAGCACTACGGGGATCGCGACGGCGACGGGTACGTCGAGTACCAGCGCGCCAGCGACCGGGGCCCGGTCAACCAGGGCTGGAAGAGCTCCCCCGACGGGATCCGCTACGCCGACGGCCGTGTGGCCAAAGCGCCTGTCGCTCTGTGCGAGATCCAGGCCTACGTATACGGCGCCTACCTGGCGCGGGTGCACTTCGCACGCGAAGCGGGCGACGAGGCCACTGCCGCCCGGTGCGCCGGGCGGGCCGCGGAGCTCAAGGAGGCGTTCAACCGGGACTTCTGGCTTCCCGAGCGGGGCTGGTTCGCCGTCGGTCTCGACGCCGACAAGGCGCCGATCGATTCGCTGACCTCCAATATCGGGCACTGCTTGTGGACCGGCATCGTGGACGAGGGTCACGCCGCCGAGGTGGCGGCGCACCTGTCCTCCCCAGCCATGTCCAGCGGATGGGGGATCAGGACCCTGGCGGCGAACATGGGCGGCTACAACCCGCTGAGCTATCACTGCGGCTCGGTGTGGCCGCACGACAGCGCCATCGTGGCGGCGGGGCTGATGCGCTACGGCTTCGTGGATGAGGCCCAGGCCCTGATCATGGCCCTGCTCGACGCGGCCCAGTGCCAGGGCGGCCGCCTGCCTGAGCTCTACAGCGGCATCCCGCGCGACGAGCTGCCGACGCTGGTGAGCTACCCGACGTCGTGCTCGCCCCAAGCCTGGTCGGCGGCCTCGCCCCTGCTCGCCCTGCGCACCTTGTTGCGCCTGGACCCGTGGGTCCCGTACGGCAAGGTCTGGCTGGCCCCCGCCCTCCCGGAATCAATCGGCTACCTGCGCGTAGACCGCATCCCCCTCGGTGGCGGGCGCGTCACCGTCGAGGTAGTCGACGGTGACGCCAAGGTGGAAGGGCTGCCGCCGGGACTGGAGTTGGTCCGCGAGCCCCGGGCGCCGGTCACCGCGGTTTAGTCGGTCACCGGCCCTAACACTGAGCGATAGTGGGTTTCGCTTGGTGGGCGGCCCAGATCGGAGACCGCCCGCTACGTAGCCGGCCTACGCAGCTCGCTGCGACCACACACGACACACGAAACCGGAACCATCCTCGCCCTCCTGCGAGCAGACTTACCTGCGTTGGCCGTTCTAGTTTGGTGCAGGAGTTGGCGGGACGCCCGGTGGGTCTTTCCGGCCACGCCCGACGGCTACCGGGCGGAGCTACGCAGCCAGTGGGACCGATGCCTCCCGCGCCTTGACCAGCGCGAGGGGTGAGCTGCCCGAGAATGGTAAAGTCAGCGTGCAGCCGCACACGCTCGATCCGGCGCACGCGAAGAGGGAGCGGGCCCCACTCATGCTTTAGCCGCCCGAACCTCGCCCGATGCACCCGCGCTGGCGCTACGTCTCTTTCCAGCGCATGGTGGACGTGGGACGACGGTGTGCATCCGACCGACCTTGGGCCAGGTGGAGGCGGGATCCCCCTCCGTGCCTGTTCACCGTGCTATAAGTAAGGGCTATGGTCTACCGGGCTGCGGAGTTCTTCGCCGGAATCGGCCTGGTGAGGTCGGCCATCGGTCACGCCGGGATCGAGGTGGCCTGGGCGAACGACATAGAGCCGCTGAAGGCGCGGCTCTATGCGGCAAACCACCCTGCGGATCACTACGTGCTGGGCGACGTGCGTTCGGTCCCAGGTCGCAGCGTCCCGACGGTGGACCTCGCCACGGCGTCCTTCCCCTGTACGGACCTGTCGCTCGCAGGGTGGCGGCGCGGTCTCGCTGGCGACCAGTCCGGGATGTTCTGGGAGTTCGCTCGCGTCCTTCAAGAGATGGGGCCTCGCCGTCCGTCCGTTGTCCTGCTTGAGAACGTCCCCGCGCTTCTGTCCTCTCACGGAGGGGCCGACCTTCGCGACATCGTCCGTCGGCTGAATCAGCTCGGTTACTCATGCGACCCGTTCCAGGTGGACGCTCGCTGGTTCGTGCCCCAGAGCAGGCCCCGCCTGTTTATCGTGGGTGTTCGGCCCCCCCTACCGGGTTGCGGCGTGGGAGCGCCCGATCCCACGGACCCAGTTCGGCCTCCCAGCGTGGTCTCGTTCATCCAGCGACAACCCGACCTGCGCTGGCATCGCTTCCCGCTTGCGCTGCCTCCTCGCGGCCGCGCTCGAACACTGCGAGATGTGGTGGAGCGGTTCCCGTCCGGCGCTTCTGTCTGGTGGGACGAGGCGCGGTCATGCCGGTTCTTCCGGTCTCTGTCGCCGATACAAGCCGAAAGGTTGCGCACGCTGCAAGCGAGCCGACGCGTCTCATGGCGGACCGCGTATCGACGCACCCGCCGAGGCGTCGCAGTATGGGAGATCCGCCCCGACGCCATCTCCGGGTGCCTCCGCACGGCCCGCGGGGGATCGAGCAAGCAGGCCGTCGTGGAGGCAGGTCAGGGTGTGACCCGCATCAGGTGGATGACGTCCCGCGAGTACGCCCGTCTGCAAGGCGCGAGGGACACTTTCGATTTCGCAGGCGTGAGCCCCAACCAGGTGATGTTCGGTTTCGGCGACGCAGTATGTGTGCCGGTGGTCGCATGGATCGCTAGCGAGTACCTGCGGCCTGTCCTGGATTTAACGGTGGTCGAGCGGCTCGGTGCCTGAGCTACGTCGACCCAGTCGGCCCAGCCGGAGCGCCATGGCTGCGCCGGACGTTCGTGGCTTCCGAGACGCTCTGGACAAGGCCCTCAATACGCGTGACTCAGAAGGCCGCATGACCAGCCTTGCGACCTGGGGGGTTTACGCGTTCTACGACTTTGAGGATGAGCCCATCTACGTCGGGCAGACGAACGAGCAACTCCGAGTCCGCATTCGTCGCCACTTGACCAACCAGCGCACCGACGCCGTAGGGATGCGGGTGCTCGACCCCTACGAGGTCCGGTCGGTCGAGATGTGGCCGCTCTGGGAGTTCAGCACCGGCAAGAAGAGCCTGCCGAGGGTTCAGAAGAAGGCGTACCTGGACAGGCTTGAGCGGACGGTGTACGACCGAGCCGTGAAGGAGTCTCGATTCGGCGTGATCCTCAACGAGAAGATTCCGCCCGAGGTGCCGCTCATCCCAAACGGGGACCTGCCCACGCCGGTCCGATATCCCGTCGTGCCGGACGACGTTCTGGCGGAACGGAGGCACCCGGACAACCGCATCGCGCGGCGCGCCGAAACCCTCGGTCGGCTGGCGAACGTCGTGCGCGAGCGGGGTTCTGTGACGACTGGACTGAGGCGTGTGGTCGTCGTGCAGGCTGTTCGTCTGGCCTGGCTCGGCGCGCTGCGCCTGGCGGAAGCGGAAGGACGGCGCCCGCCCGACTTCGACACACTTGTCGATCTGCAAGGGCTGGTCGCTGGCGCGCTCGGTCCAGATACAGACGAAGAATCATAGAAGGGGACGGTGCAGTGGACGACCGCTCCCCCGCCGCACGCAGCCAGACGATGGCGGCTGTTCGCTCTACGAACACTACTCCGGAACGCGCGGTCCGGTCCGCTCTCCACAGGATGGGCGTCCGTTATCGCCTCGCACAGGAGGTCAAGGTTGGAGATCGGCGGATCAAGCCAGACCTCGTGTTCAAGGAAGCCCGCGTCGCCGTGTTCATCGACGGATGCTTCTGGCACGGCTGTCCCGACCACTGCCGGGTGCCCGTGACGAACGCGAGCTACTGGACGCAAAAGCTCCGGCGCAATCAAGAGAGGGACGCCTTGATCGACTCAGAGCTAGCCGCTGCAGGCTGGCGAGTGATCAGGGAGTGGGAGCACTCTGACGCGTCGACGGTCGCCCGTCAGGTTGCTCGGGCTCTTCGGGAGTCGCTCTCCTCGGGTGCCATGGCGCGCAATTCGTAGACGCCAGCCGATAGGAACTCGGTGATGCCGAGCGTCGAGGCTGTCAGTTCGTGGTTTGCCACCTTCGGTCGTGAAAACTGTAGCCATGCTCTTGCGCAGGGCTGTTCCGGGCGACGAGGCCGCGGTGGCCGAGGTGCACGTCGGCTCTTGGCGGGTGGCCTACCGAGGATTGCTGCCCGATGCCTACGTGACCCGGCTCGACCCGGCCGAACGAGCGAAGCACTAAAGCTTCGCCGCGCAGGGACCCGACATCCCCATGACCACGGTCGCAGTAGCGGACGGGGTGATCTGCGGGTTTGCGACGGTGGGCCCCGCCCGCGACGCCGGCGCGCAAGGTGCGGGTGAGCTGTACGCGCTCTACGTCGAGTCGTCCTGGTGGGGACGAGGTGTCGGGCACGCCCTGATCGGCGAGGCCCGGCGGCTGCTGGTCGAGCGTGGTCACGGAGAGGCGATGCTGTGGGTGCTGGCCGGCAACTCCCGGGCCCAGCGCTTCTATCGCGCCGACGGATGGCGCCCCGACGGGGCGACCCGCCGTGAGGAGATCGGAGCCGGATGCAACCCTGACGGCGGCCTCAGCGTCGAGGAACTTTGCTACCGAAGGCGGCTGCGGTGAGCCCCCGCACCGCTCGGCGCCAGGACTCCGCCGGGGGTTTCGCCGACCTGCTGAGCGTGCTCGACCGTCTGGCCGGCACCGGAGTCCGGGTGGGCGGTGGCTGGGGCGTCGATCTGCTGGCCGGCCGGGTCACCCGGGCTCATTACGACATTGACCTGTTCGTGCCGGCGGACACACTCGCCGACGCCGTTGGCAGCCTCGTCGATGCCGGCTTCGAGGTCGTCCTCGACGAGGGTCCGTGCCGGATTGTGCTCGCCTCGGCCACCGGCGAGCGGGTCGACCTGGGCGGGATCAGTTACCGCCCCGACGGCCACGGGGTGCAGGCCGACGCGACCGGCGATATCGAGATCTTCCCCGCCTGGGGCTGGACCGAACGGGTGGTGGCCGGCAGTCAGATCGTTTGTCTCAGCGCGGAGGCGCAGCGACTCAAGCACCGCGGCTACCCGCCCCGGGTGATCGACGCCGTCGACCTCGCTGCCATTGCCCACATCGACGAGCCGGCGCGCTTCGATCCGGCCGTACGAGCCGCCGAAGCCGAGGATGAGGACCTGGTGGCGGGCATCGAGACCGCCTCCGACCGCCTCCTCGAACCCTTCGGTGCCTGGCCGCTGCCCCCCGCCGGCCCGGCGACCAAGGCGGCAGAGCGGGCGCGCACCGCCGCCACGCTCGTCGCCGGGAAGCCGCCCCTCGGCTTCGCCAGCCTCGAGATCGTCGACGGCCACGCCCACTTGGGCCAGCTGTCGGTGCTCCCCGAGCACGCACGCCTCGGCGTCGGCACCTCACTTGTCCGCTCTGCCTGTCGGTGGGCCCGCCGGCAAGGCCATCGCGTCCTCACCCTGACCACCTTTGCCGACATCCCGTTCAACGCCCCCTTCTACCGCAAGCTCTCCTTTCGTCAACTCACGACTGACGAGATCGGTCCCCACCTGGAACAGATCATCACCGACGAGGTAGATCTGAAGCGCTTCGGGACCCGCGTCACCATGGGCCGCACCGTCACAGATGACGACCACTCCACCCCGAACGGCGGATGACCCCGACACTGCAACCCTTCAGCGAGGTACATGCGCATGGCGGCGACCGTCGACGAGGCGTGGCCGGAAGGTTCGCGTACCGCTTCTTGTTCAGACCTACATCCGTGAGTTAGGGTCGGGAACGCACGTTCGATCCACGTAGAAGTGCCTCCTGTTGCAGGAGAATC
>JAVKSL010000049.1:0-21356 GCA_039583695.1 Acidimicrobiales bacterium
GCGCCGAACCGCTATGACAGCGCCAAGTCTCGCAAAAATTACGCCGGCACGTCGCCCATCACCAAGGCATCGGGCACTAAACGTGTGGTGCTGGCCCGCTTCGCCCGCAACGACCGACTCGGCGATGCTATCTATCTGTGGGCCTTCGCGTCGCTTACCGCGTCACCAGGAGCACGGGCGTTCTATGACGCTCATCGAGGCGCCGGTGACACCCATCATGCAGCGCTCCGAGTGCTCGGCAACCGCCTGGTCGGCATCTTGCACGGATGCCTGGAGCACCACAGTGCCTACGACGAGACCATCGCTTGGGGCCACCGCTGCGACTCTGACTCGCCCAGCGTGAGCGGATCACTCAATCGTATGGCTGGCCATACGCAATGACCCAGTCCCGTCGTGCCCAGTACCTCGCCCCGGCTACAAGCGCCGAGGTCAGCGCCGCATTTGATGGCGCCGTCGCCAGGTTGTGCGAGGTGCACAACTTCTCCACCCTCGACCCGGCTGCTCTCCTGCACGTGCTCACCAGCCTCATCGCTGAGGGCGAGGCCCGGATCGGGCTCGCTGTCAGCGATGCCCGAGCCTCCGGGCTGTCATGGTCCCAGATCGGTGATCTGCTCGGGGTGACACGGGCCAGCGCCTGGCAGCGCTACTCCGACCTCGGTGACGCTGCTCATAGATGACGCCCGGACCCGATCCCAGGCCCGTCAGGTGGCTCGCGAAGGCGCCGCCAACCCACTAGCTGCCGCCAAAGCCATCGCGCTGGGCGGCAACGCTGCACCAAGCCGGCCAGGGCTAATCCCAGCTCCGCCCGCCTCATGCAGGGCCGGCGGGTGTTGAATAGCGCCCCTGGGACCAACGGAGCGGCCAAAGACCGAGCGACCGCCGCGGACATGATTGCAGAACAATTTTCAGCTGGAACTTGACAGTTGCGACCGTGGGATGTCTAGGGCGGTTGTCCGCCACTGGCAATGGCTTGTTGCGCCCCAGGGGACTGAAGGGTTGTCCCTCCACTTACGCCCCGGCGTTCTGCGGCGTGCTGGCCTACCCCTTGGGGAATCAAGAGGTCCAACGACGCCATCTGCCGTGTCCAGCGGTGTTGGTGGCCATCGCTGCTCATGCCAGCGGACTCGAAACCCAGCTCCGTAAGCGCCTGAGTGAACTCCCGAAGCACATGTGGATAGGCTCGGACATCGAGCGCCAAGTCCCCGTCATCGGTTGGTCGCTTTGGAGCGAAGCCGCGCTCGTGGCAGATGAGGTGGACCATCTGCCCGCCAACGAGGCACCACCCCGCCGGGAAGACGTCCGCTATCTCAAGCAGGCCCAGCCAGGCTTGACGCTGGCTTTCCGACAAGTCACTGAGCACCACGCTCACCGCGAGGAGACTCTGAGCAACGCTTCCACCTGGGCGTCTTCTCGGACACCATCGTGATCGGCCAGGTCTGCCAACACCAGGCCGACCGGGACAGGGCGATTAAGGGGCCGGTCACTGACGTGCAACCACACGTTGGTCGCGTCCGAAGGTGCCATCAGGTAATCGAGCATGAGGGCCTCTAGCTCATCCGGGCGGACGTAGCACTCCGCCTCTCGGCCTGCCGACATGTGAGACCGGCTGTCGCTGATCCCCGAGGGCACAGCACGAGGGTCTCCCAGTAGGTCCTTGATGTCGCTGGGCGCCACTTCAAGCTTCACGACGTCCGCCCTAAGGCGCACCCATGAACGCAGCAGCTGAGCGGGACGGGATGACTGCCCCAGCTCTTGGTGCTTGTCCTGGAGGCGGTAGCGCTCTCGGGAGGCCACCTCAATGGGTTCATCCCCGGAGATCAGGCTGATGAACGCCCAGGCAATTCTGGGTGACATCGGGCGGGACACCAGGCGCGACCGGGGAATGTCCTCCTCGGCCACGAGCCAGCGTCCCGATACCTGGCGAGCCTGCAGAGTCCCGGCGCCGATTAGCTGGATAACTCGTCGCGCGCTGATCCCCAGGCACCCGGCGACATCCTTAACCCCGATCTCCATGACACAAGTATACTTGTCTAGGAAGCTCTGTGCCAGCCAATAATGACAGGCGTCACTTAAGGCCGGCGCGGGCATAGCCGGATTCGCCAAACAATCCCCCTGGTCAACATGGGGACCCCGTCTTTCGGCCGAGCGGCGAAATCGTATACATGATCTACACCGGTGGGACCACCGGCCGGACCCAAAGGTGTCCGGTGGCGCCAGGAGGGTCTCGCCATGGCTGAGCTACCCCGCCTACGAGGCAGCTGGCCTGGTCTTCCGTCAAAGACTTCCGTCCACGAGATCTGGGCGCGGTGCGCCCCGGAGGCCCGGGCTCGGACGCCGGCCTGATCGACCCAGAGCTGTTCGCCGATAGAGCCACTGAGCCCACGCTCGGCGCAGAGCGCCGCCCGCGACGAGTGGCCGCCGGACCTGGTCGTTCGCGAACCCTGCGAGTATGCCTCGGCCGTCGCCGCTCACGAGGCCGGGGTTCGCCCAGGCCCAGGGCGGGATCTCGGAGCCGTTATCGATTGGGACGACGGTATCTTGCTGGTGGAGAAGACTCCCATCTGCACCCGGCTGGCGCCTCGGGAGCAGGTGCGGGCGGGACTCGCCGAGCTTCGCCTCCGGTCAGCGCAGGCCCAGATGGCTTACGGCAGGCCCGCCTGGCTGGTCAACGAGTGGGGGCTCCTGTGGCTTTCGGTCGGGGGTTGTCGCTCGCTCGCCGCTTCCTGGTGGGTTGGCCGGCCGCGGCGACGTTTGGAGGGGCTTGGGCCGGCGGGAAGTAGGATCACCGCCGTGAGTGCCGTCGGTGCAACTGCCAATCCTCAGGAGAGGCGCCACTATTCGGACCACCGCCCCTACCCCGACCCCCCGGCGGAGCTTGGCGAACTGACTGGTCCTGTCACAGGTGTGATTGAGCTACCCCTGCACCTTGCCTGGGGTCCGAAGGCTCACTACGACCTGGGCACCGATGCCGGTCGCAGGATTGCGTACGAGACGGTGCTGGTGGAGGCGATCTCCACCGAGGAGCTGTGCTCCTACGTGAACGGCACGGTGCTCGTGCATGTGTGGCCCCGTCTCTGGCTGCCCCAGCGGGTTCGCCAGAGCTGGGAAGGACGTTTCTCAGCCTTGCGTCCTGTCGCTTAGCACTCCCCGTCGTGGACGCTTTCCAAGATCGCCTGGTTCGCTGGCTCTTGGGGTGCTGGACGACTACGGTTTCGCGCTGGCCGGAGGCTCTGCGCTCCAGGTCCACGGGTTGGTCGACCGACCGAGCGAGGACGTGGACCTGTTCACCGACCGCTGGGATCCCGATGCCTTCGCGACGGCTGTTGCGACCGTTCGACGTGTCTACGAAGAGGCAGGGCTTGAGGTGGCACTGCTCCGCGCAGCTGAGACCTTTGCGCGAATGCGAGTCACCGACCATGGCGCCGAACAGTCCGGTTTGGTGGACATGGCGGCCGACCAGCGCGACCACCAAACCGTGAGAGTCCTGGACGTTAACGTGATCGCGGAGCCCGATGCTGTCGCCACCAAGGTTGCGACGGTGTTCAGCCGAGGAGCGGCCCGTGACTACATCGACCTGGGTGGCATCTTGGCCAGTGGACGTTACGACGCGAGGAGCTGCTTGTCCTTGGCGCTCAGGCCGACGGCGGCTTCACTCGTAGCCTCTTCGCCCAGGCTCTGGCAGGAGTCGGCCGCTTTGCCGACGACGACTTGACCCCCTACGGCCTTGGTGGTGAGGAGATCGCAAGTCTCCGCGACACGATGGATTCTTGGAGTGCTGAACTGCTCCAGACTCAGGATGCCAAGAAACCGTCAGCTGGCCGCTCTCCTGCCTCCGCCTCTCCAACCATGGCCATGCCACGGCGAATCCCCGGCACCGGGGCTGAGCGCTTCCCTCGGCGGGACGATTCAGGCATGGAGGATTCGCCTCCTGGCATCGAGCCATAACCTGCTCGAGGAGACTGAGCCGGGACTGGCGCTGCCCTCCAAGTGAACACCGAGCATCAATGTCATCCCCAAGGGGCTCCGGCAACTCTGCCAGTGGGAGAGACGTAGATGGCATCGTGCTTGGCGGCCTTAGGGACCCAAACTGGGACCCACGCACGGCGTGACACTGCGTATTCCGGCAAGGCCACGCGGTGTCTGTATCACCTCTGACCAGCACTTATAGTGGTTTAGCGGTGCTCAGCGAACCCCCCAAATCCGCATGACGCGCAAGGGGTCAGAGGTTCGAGTCCACCGCTGTCACTCGTCCAGACCAATTCGTCGCTGCGCTCGTCGCGCGGCGGCCTGGCTGTTGGGCCGACGGATAGCGTCGATGGCGTCACCCCGACCGCAGCGGCGCAGCGCTCGGAGCAAGCCATCGGTGTCGCCACTGAGCGACAGGTCGCACATCAACGTGTCGGAGGCGTCGTCCTCGAATCGGCTGGCGGGTATCTGGTATCCGTCAAGGTCCCCGATGCAGGTCTCGGCCGCGAACATGGCGAGGTCGAGGCCGGTTTCCTCGGAAACTGACTGGATCCACGCGACCACGTCGTCCTCTTGACGGCGGTGGCGGCGCAGAATCGACAGGTGCGGTAGGTCCTCGTCAGGCAAGGCCAGCTCTCCGACAAGGTCGTCGTCAAGGAGGCCAAGCGTCCAGGTCGAGGTCCCGCTGACCCTGCTGTCATTCTCTATGCAACTGAAAGACGCCCATTCCTCCCGCAAGACCGGGGTCTGCCATTCGCTGGCCGGGTCCCGACGGAGAAGACGGGGTCGGATACCCGGCCCCGGAGGGATTGCGACCCAGCAGTCGCCGTTGATCAGCACAGCCCGCTGGCTCACACCGTCGTCGACCGGAGTGTCGTTCCATACTTCAGTCTTGTAGTCGTCGGGCAACTCGACAAGCGCCTCGGTCGCGAGAAGCTCGGGCTGACGAAGCCGCAGAAGCCGGACGAGCTCCGCGGTGCTCAGGCCCCCGGAGGAGATCGTCCACCACGACCAGCCTGTCGTCGCGTCGGACCAACACCGTCGTCCTGGTCTGCTGCTCGCGGTCGGTACGCTCTACCAGCAGCAGCGGTACTCGACTGCGCGTCGGCGAGCCCGGCCGGGTCGTCCAACCAGCCAACGGGGGACCGCCGCAGCGTGTCAATAAGAAACAGCGTCCCGACGGTTTCAACCTCGCCGTTGTCCCAGACGCGATAGCGGGGCCACTTGGCCGGGTCTGAGGGTAGGATCCAGCAGTCGTCCTCGACGTCTACGGACTCAACGCCGAGCTTGTTGATGGTGGCCCGCTCGGCCAGGTGCAACGCCAGGGGTTGCGCAGCCCGCAACAGGGCAGGGGCGTCGAGCTCAGTGGACGAGATGGTGTTGATGGCGTGGATACCGGCGGAGGTGGCGAGGGCGCTCACAGCCTGGTCCGTGCTGGGATGATCGGTCCCGACCGGGGCGTGCTTGCCGGGCATGAGAACGCTGAGGCGGGTGCCTTGAGCGGTCGACTCGATGGCCGCTAACCCCTGCCCATGTTCGGCGTGGAAGCCGATCAAGATGCCCCTGGCGTGCTCGTCGGCGAAGCGTGAGTGCGGAGTTTCTTGCACCACGCGATGCCGAAGGCGCGAAGAGCCACCGCCGGTTGCCCGGCGCCCAGCGCAGTCAGGACCTGTCGGGGTAAGGCGGTGCCGTCGGTTGTCCGAGGTTGGGGGCCGTGGTCGCTTAGAATCACCTCCCTTCGCGGGGCCCTGGGAGCGGCTCTCTCAGTCAGGCGCCCCTCCAGGGCGTCGACCGGACGGTATCCGCGGGCGGCGGCGGTCTTGGCGGCGGCCGGTTGCTTGAAGGCGCGACGCCAGGCGATGGCAGCCTCGATCGCGTCCTCCGGTCTGCCCTCGGCGAGCTCTTGCCGGCTCTCGCCCAGGTCGAGGCCTGATTGCGCGCCACCGCCGAATATTAGCCAGCGAGTCGAGTGGGCGTCGAGAGGGACGATGGGCCAGCAGCTATCTCCTGCCCGGGACACGTCCGGCCTTCCTCGTCCGGCCGCCGGCCACGCCATAGGGCCACCCGACTCCCTACCGAGACCGCTGTCCTTGAGTTCAAGGAGGTGCTCCCGACCTCCGGCAAGAACACAGACCTGGCTCTCGACGTTGCCGCGATGAGCACCGACGGGGGACGATCATCTACGGGGGACGATCATCTACGGGGTGCATGAGGACAAGACGGCGGGCACCTTCTCGCCCAGTCCGATGTCGCTCACCGGGATGGGTGAGCGGGCGCATGGGGCCACCGCCCAGAGGTTCAGCGCGTTGCCGTCGACGGCGTCGTTGGTGTCGGGCCCGTGAGGACAGTCTCGCGAGGCCGGGGGTCAGGCTTGAAATAGCTCTGCCCAACCCTCGGGGGTTTGGGGCATGTTCCAATTCGGGTCAGGGATCAGTCCCGTCCAAGCGTCATCGTGGAAGGGCCACTCTCTTCCCTCGATCCTGCTGAGCACCCCACGAGCGGTAAGTCGAATCTCCGTGGCCTCCTTCGGAGACAGCTTGCCCACCTCCACGGACCAGTTCAGCTCATCCTCGTCCTTGAGGCGGGCTCCGGACAGGTCGTCACCAACCAGTATGTCCAACACGTCGTCCCGGCTGTCGAAGCCGACCGGAGTCCGCCGCCACGGTTGCTCAAGGTTCACGTACCACCCCTGGTAGTGGTCGGTGGTCCCGTCCCAGTATCGGAGGACCGAGTAAGCACACCCCTGCGGATGCAGGCGGATAGTGCCTGGACCACTCCAGGTGAAGTCCTCATGACGGCGCTCCCATCCTCCGGGCAGCATGTTGCGTCCCCCGGGGCCGCCCCGGCGTCCGACCCGCCGCTTGCCCGGTGCCCCGGTCGGTTGGAACAGGGCGATGGCAGCGTCGCCGTCCACGACGACATTGGCGGAGTACAGATAGCCGATCTCCGCTCCCGGACGTGATCGCCAGAGGACCGACTCACCCGGCTTCCACCCCATGGCTCACGGACCCTACTACTGGCCGCCGTGGCTGAGTTGTGAACCTCACCGGGAGAGGCTCTGCCCAGGAAGCGTCGGATGTTGGCTGAGCGCCCGGACGCCCAACATGCCCGGCCCAGGCTGTCCAGTAGCAACAGTTTGGGTGCCCCGTTGACGATGGAGCTCCAGCAATCCATTGCCCGCTGAGGGATCCTCTACGGTCAGTGAGAGTCTCCGGTGAGGCAGGGTGGCTGCGGAAGCGGTGAAGGCAGGGTAACCTGCGCTCGTGGAGGTCGCTGATGACGCCCGCAAGCACGGCGTCGATGATCTGGACATCGAACACGCGGTCCGCAATGCCATCCGCGTGCTCAACCAGGGCGACCGTGATCTCTACATCGGAGCCGATCGAGCCGGCCGGCTCTTGGAAGTCGTGGTCCTCGATGACGACGGCCAACTCGTGGCGATCCACGCCATGGCACTCCGACCCAAGTTCTACGAGCATCTCTAGAGGTGGTAACCATGCCCCGAACCCGCGAACAGCTCCAGCAGGCCGCAGCCGACGCCGAGCGGTGGCTCGACTCCCTCGACCCAGAGGCCATTGCCTCGCCCGAGGCCGACGCAAGTCGTCTGCGCCGCATCGGTACCGCGGTCCGGGCGGTGGCAAACAGCCAGTCCGAGCTGGCCGACGCCGTGGCCGAAGCCCGCCAGCACGGTCACACCTGGACCCAGATCGCCGCCATGCTCGGCACCAGCCGGCAGGCCGCCCAGGAGCGCTACGGCGAGCCGGCCGAGCACCCGTAAGCCGATCCCTTCCGGACGCGAAGGGGCGCTTGCTCCAGCGAGCGACTCGGGACGGCGCCTGGGCGACAGAACAGAATGATCTGTCCCTGGCGGGCGCCTGCTCGCGCCGCGGAGGTGCCCACTCCTATTCGGCGTTCATGCGCTGATCTCGCTGCTGGCTCTCAACGGGCTACGGGTGTCCGAAGCGATCGGCGCGAACATCGAGGCCCTCGGGGTGGAGCGGGGGCATCGGACCCTGACGGTGCTGCGCAAGGGCGGTAAGACCGTCACGATCCCCCTGGCGCCGCGCACCGCCCGCGCCGTCGACCTGGCCGTCGGCGAACGCTGCGCCGGGCCGATCTTCACCATAAGTGATGGTCGCCGTCTCGACCGTCACGGCGCCGCCCGGATCGTCCGCCGTGTCGCCCGGCGGGCCGGGATCGCCAAGCCAATCGCCCGCACACTCTGCGCCACGCCTTCATCACCGCCCTCGACGCCGGCGTCCCGCTGCGTGACGTGCAGGAGGCGGCGTCCCACTCGGATCCGCGCACCACCATGCGCTACGACCGGGCCCGAGTCTCCCTGGACCGTCACGCCACCTACATCGTCTCGACCTACATCGCCGGAGCAGCGCGCTGACCAGACATTCTGGGCGCCAGGCCAGCCCAGCTGGCGCCCAGAACCAGCAGCCACCGAGGACGCCGAGCGCCGAATCGGGCGCGGGGACTCGTCAGCGGGTCGCCGGAGGGCCTGTGTCGTTCGGTGCGATTGAGTCCATCTCCCTGGTGACAACCCAGCGGTGCTTGCCGACGCGTTCGTCTTTCTCAAAGACGAGCACAGCGTGAGCCGTTCATGTCCGGACGCGACGCAACTTGCGGTCGCGGTTGACCGTTGCCGCTGCCTGCCCGTCGACTCCCGCCGGGTGGAACGCGGTGCACCAGCAACCGTTGAAGACCCCATTGTCGTACTCCACAGGCGCCGCGAAGCGGGCCAGGTCGATCCGTCGAGCGACCTGATGACGTGCTTTGAGCCACCCATGTCGCAAAGTCTCACATGAACCGCTAGCGGAGGACGTGGAGCCGGGCACCGGATCTTGTGGTCGGCATTGCACTGCCCCGCACGCGGAGAAGATGCCGAACGACAGACCCGGCGTGCCGCGGGCTTCCCGCTGAGGTGGCCCGCCGGCCGCAGACGCGTCCCGCCGCTGTGCGTATCCGCTCGCTTGCCAGCATCTTGCCGGGCGGCGCGAGGATGGTCCATCACCTGGAGTGGGAGGCCGTGATGTCGAACAAGGGTTGGAAGGACCTGAGCCCGAGGGCCCTGGTGCGCACCCCGTTCGGCATGATGACGTTGGAGGGCTACCTGCCGACCCGCACCCTCGAGCTGACTGTGCACACCTGTGCCCTAGCAGCGGCACTTGGCGTGAGCGTCCACGTCCCCCGAGCGGCGGCAGCCGATACATTCGCAGTCGTCGGTGATCTGGCCGCGGTACAGGGCAGGGCATTCGCAGCGCTGCTCGCCTTGACCGGCCGCCGTGCCCTGACCGCCGGCTACTCGTTTTTCTGACGCCGCCGCCGTGACCGCCCGAGTTGAGCGTGTTCGGTTGACGATCCTCACCGGCGACGAAGCAGCCGTCGACAAGCCGAAGCACGACGGCGCTCTGACCGAGCTCGGCGGCTATCGCCACGTCGGCAGCGAAGCCGGCGGCTACGAGCTCCTGTCCGATGGCACAGGCGCGAAGTCCGGCGTGCAGCCGTTTGCGGACGCCTTCGTAGACCGCGTGGGCTGCGCCGGCTTCGGGGGATAGGCCGCTCCAGCCGGCCGCATGGAGTCCGGTGATCACCGCGCCCGCCCCCACAGGTCCTCGACGGCTGGCCGCAAGCTGCCGTCGGGCCAGCGTTCGCCGGCAGCGATCACGGCGGCGGTGGTGATGGCAGGATCGTGACGCTCGGTGATCCAAGTCGCGACTGCCGCGGCGTTGCGAAGCGACGCCGCCAAGCAGGTCCCAGCACGATCCGCCAGCTCGTAGGCGATCGTCGAGCCGTTGGGGGAGGGCAAGACCAGCCGAGCGGGAGGCGGGGCGTGGCGTATCGACGCTGGGGAGAGGCTGATCTGACCCGCAGCCGCCCGCGCCCGACCGACCGCCAGCGCGGCGTCGTGCTGACGGGCATACCGTTCGGCGGCCACATGATCGCCCCAGCGGAAGGGTAGAACGGCAATCCCGGCATCCAAAGCAACCGTCACCGTGGTGGTGAACGAGAGCACGTCGACCACCACTGCCACATCCGCGGATTCGCCGATAGCAGTCGCGCCTGTCAGCCCCCAATCGTAACGGACACTCGCTGAGACCTGACGGTGCGCGATGTTCACCTCCACAGTCTGGCCCAACGACCGCACGCCTTTACAGAGTCGACCTGGCGGGCGCCCCATCCAGGGAGGCCGATCCTCTGCGGTGCGGGGGGTGCCCCGCTGGTTCAGCTAGTTGCTCGTGAAGGGCCGGCCCATCCGGTACAGGACGTGACGCCGGAGGCGGTGGCCATCGGGAAGCGCCGGATGGTCGAAGTCATCAGCCGGGTCGTGGCTCATGCCGATCTTGTGCATGACGCGCTGCGAACGGACGTTGGTGGTGGCGGTGAAGGAGACGAGCTCCTCAAGATCGAGCGACCCGAAGGCGTGGTCGACGACGGCTCTGGCGGCCTCGGTGGCGAGCCCGCGGCCCCAGTAGGGCCGGGAGAGGCGCCACCCGATCTCCACGCCAGGGGTGAACGGCGCGTCGAAAGTCGCCATGTTGAGGCCGACGAACCCGGCGAAGCTGGCCGCGGCAGTGACCTCGAGAGCCCAAAGACCCCAGCCTCGCTGGTCGATGCCGGCGACGATGCGGTCCATTAGGGCGTCGCTGTCGGTTCTGGACAGCACGTCGGGGAAGTGCTCCATGAACTCGGGGTCGGCGTTGAGCACAGCGAAAAGCTCCCGGTCAGCATCTCGCCACTGGCGGAGCAGGAGCCGAGATGTACGAATCGCGGTCGTTACCGAAGGTCGCTCCACCCCGCCATCCTGTCTCCCATGGGCGCTGCGACGAGCACTGCCGACTGGCGATCGGTTGCCCGGAGACCGGTAGGTGATACGTGCACTGCCGACTTCGGTGGCGAGAATTGCCAGCGAGGTTGGCCCCTCCCCACAACAGCAAGACCTCAGGTCCGTCGGGATCGGCGACCCACGCCCGCATTCGCTGCCGCTTGCGGGAGAAGGACCGGAAGTGCCAGACGACGATGGACGCGGGTCCAAACACGGCCGCAGTGATTCACGGTTGCCGTTGCAGATGGGCTCCTGGTCGATGACGCGGGCCAGGGTCCGACGGATCAGCCGAGCGAGCGACACCACGCGGGGGTAGTCGGGCCGATGACTAGCTGAGCCCGGTCCAGAGGCACCTCCAGCCAGTGTCCGTAGGCGGTGTCCAGGATCCAGCGGTCCTGCCTGCAGACGGCCTCGATCCGCCGACGCTGCTCGGCCACGGGCACCTCGATCCATCCTGGTTCCCAGGTGAGCTCGTCGACCGGCTGCCACGGCAGCCCGGACGCTTCCCCAAGGCGGCGGGCAAGGGTCGTCTTGCCCGAGCCGCACACGCCGTAGACCAGGATCCTGGCCGGCAGTGCCCCCGGGTGTGCCCTCATCCTGAGAAGGTAGACGCTCTCGCCCGTGGAGCGGGATCGAAAGCCGGTCCTCGTGCGACGGTCGGACCCGCCTCACCGACCGACCCCCGTTGCTGGATATCAGGTTCGTCTAGGAGGTCTTGTGGATCGGGTCATGGCCGGAGGAGAAGCGGTGACGGGACCGACAAGTAGCACGTCGTGGTGGCCGAGGGGTCGAAGGTCACCACCTGGGACAGGATGCACACCGGCACCGGTATGGGGATCGACGATGTTCCAGGCCGTGCCACCCGAGGTCACGACGCGAAGACTGATTACGTCGTCGAGCAGCCCGGTGATACGCCACCCCATGGGCGTGTACCCGAATGGTCCAGGCCCGGCCGCCGTCCTGGTGTGGCCGTTACCGGCGAGGACCACCGTGGCGCAGGCGGAGTGTCGCTGGACGGCCGAGACGAGATGATCGGCCATCATCTCGTCTCGGTCGGTGCCATGGCTGCGTCCATCCCAGGCATCGATAGCGGTGACGGCCACCTTGTTGTCGGACAATGAGAGATGGCGAAGGCTCTCCAGTAGATCTGCCATGGCAACGCTCGATCGTCCGTCCTGGTATTGCGGTGGTCGACGCCAGAACCCGCCTTTTAGGAGTCGGTCGCCGGCAGCTTCCCGGTCGGGGTCGGCCAGGAAGCGCTCGAGGGTCGCCTGGTCCTGCGAGGGGAGCTCGAGGCCGATGTGGATAGGCGTTCCCGCCGTCACGCACCGGTTAGCAACGTCGGCGACAAGAGCGGGCAGCTCGACGGTGCCGTGAATCTCGCCGATCAACACGACGCGCCCGGGCCTGAGAAGACCTGCGACTTTGGCCACCGCTGCTTCGAGCGGAGCACCGATGATGCCAACTCGTCCAAGCCTCATATGTCGAGTCTCGCTCCGGACACGCCCAACGTTACGACCTGTCCGCTGCAGGGAACCCTGCGACGACCGGTCGGCTCGTCTCCTCGGACCGGCGCGAGCTCCGCAGGGGGCCGGCCAACCGCAACGTCTCCACTGACTGGCGACCTACCGGGACTCGGCGCTGAATCGAGAGGAGGCTACAAGCTCGGAATCAACTGGGCGCGGCCTATGAGGTGGTCCGCCGTGCTGTGGTCATATGGGCGAAGAGGGTGGGAGATCAGATCGGCTGGTCTGGGCGACAGAGCGGCTGGCGACTTTCATCGACGCCTCCGAGAAGGTGCATGTTCCTGCGCCGGCTGGCGTGATTAGCTCGGGGTCGTACAAGACGAAGAGCCCTGATGACAAGGTGGTCTGTCAGTGGGCAGTTGTCGAGCGCATCCTCACGCGACACCTTCCTGATTGGCAAGCTCAGGTCCAGCAGCCCGATGACTACTTCCGCCCGGGCTACCGGTGGCGCGACCAGAGGGAGGCGGCGATGCTCTGCCTCGCGGCTTTTGAGGCCGAGGCCGAGATTGAGCAGAACCTCGGTGATGCCGGACCCATCATGACCGCCGCGGGACTTCACCCGTGGGTGTGGGAGGCCGCCCGACCAGCTTGGGAAGTGGGCAACTTCGAGGATGCGGTGGATGCAGCAGCCCGCAACCTCAACACCCGGCTCCGATCCAAGGTCGGCCGGCCGGACATAGGCGAAGGCGATCTGGTTGCTCATGTCTTCAGCGACAAGCAAGGCGACGAGCACGCCCCACGCCTGCGGCTGCCGCTCCCTGGGGACGTTGGAAACAAGACGATCTCGTCGCTCTACGGCGGCATCATCGGGTTCGGCAAGGGCCTGTTCCAGGCCGTACGTAACCCGCTCGCGCAAGAGGCCCCCGGAACCATGGCGCTCACCGAGCAGGAAGCGCTGGAAAGTCTGGCTGCCCTCAGTCTGTTCGCCCGTTGGGTTGACCGGGCCACGGTCCACCGCTCTTAAAGTCAAAGCTGGGCCCCTGCCCCGCTCTTCCCGGCTCGACCAGGAGGATCCGGGCCCCACACCATCGGGGGATGGGCCTGCGCTCCTCTGCTATCCAGCCAGGTCGGACGACTCGACGGCAACGGGTTCGCTGAGGTGACGGCGACAGGCGAGAGAAACGGCGCTGGCGAGGAGGGCGATCCCAGCGCCGAGGCCGAAGGCGAAGGCCGGACCCGAGCTCGAGACCCCTACGCCAGCGATGCTGGCTCCCAGGGCGGCGCCAGCGTTCCAAGCGGTGTTGATCCAAGTGGACGCCACGGTCCGGTCAGCGGTCGTAGCCGCTCGGTCAGTGCCGAGGTAGGCGAGGACCAGCAGCGGTGCTTGGGCGGCACCGTTTACGAACAGCAGGGCGCCGAGCACGCCGAGGCCAAGCTGGCCAGAGCTGGCGGCCAGGGTGCCGGCGATGACGATGGCACAGACGGCGAGCTGAAACCAGACCGGTCGGCGATGACGGAGCCGGCCCCAGCCAAGGCCTCCGGTGACGCTGCCCGCCGCCATGGCGGCCAAGACACAACCGGCGGCGCCGGGTGGTGATCCCCAAGGGCGCGAGCGGCGGTCGCCGCGTCAACGACGCCCGTGCCAGCGGAGACGAGCGCCACGATGACGACGAGCGCTATCACCGCGGGTTGGCGTAGTGGACGCAGCAACTGCGCCGGCTGTGCTGGGCCTTCTGGCGGGGCGGGCAGTGGGCGGGTGTGGGGCAGGGTTGTCATGGTGACGACGCCTGCGATCATCAACGAGGCGCTGACCAACACGGCCAGCACCGCTCCATTGGCGGCCACCGCGGCGGCCACCACGAGGGGTCCGGCCGCGAACATGGCATCCTCGCCAGCGACGTCGAGCGCGTAGGCCTGCTGGCGGCCAGCGTCGTCGGTGGTGAGGGCCGCCCAGCGCGAGCGCATCACCGGGCCTATCGGTGGGGCCGCCAGCCCAGCCGCCCCGCTCAACACGACGAACACGCCGGCGTTGTGGGCGCCGAGGAGGTCGAAGACCACGAGCAGGGCCAGCGCTGCGGCGTATGCAGCACCAAAGACGGCCACGCCATAGCGCCGGCCGTGCCCGTCGATCAGGCGAGTCTTGAGCGGTGCGCTCAGCGACGCTACCGAGTAGGCAGCAATGGAGACCCCGGCGACGGCGAACGAGCCCGAGGCTTGTTCGACAAGGTAGATGACCGCGAGACCGAACGCCCCGTAGGTCAAGCGGCACAGGCAAGACGCGATGACAGCACGGCGAGCGCCCGGGAGGCGAAGCACACGCCGGTGGCCGTCCACCGCATGAGGTGAACGCATAAGGACTCCTGGGTTGAGAGTGACCGGATCGACGAGCCCCCTTGGGGAGCCGAACCCGGCCGCTCAATCCAGGACGCAGAACATGCGGCGCACCCTACCAGCGACCATGCAGTGTGCATCTCCACCACGGCGAGCGGGCAAAGGCCGACCACAGACCCATGTCACACGGCGAACCGCCTAGGGCGGTTGTCCGCCACGGTCGCGAACGTACGTGCGTATCGGTCAGCCGATCCTGCTACGGGCGGCCAGAGGGGGTCCTTCAGACGGTGTAGCCGGCCCCGGCGCCGCCGAGGTTGTGCCGGAACGTCATGATGCCCCGGTCTCCCACCGTCGGTGGCACCGCCTCGTGAACCGGGCAAACGCTGTCGACTCGGGGCCAACCCCTGCCCCGCAGGAGCGCCAGCTGACCGGGACCAGTGTCCCACTGCGCCGCAACCTGCTCGCCGTCGAGCACCCGGAACGTGGCCCGGCCCCACAGGGTGAACACGGCGATGACGCCGCCGTAGGCGCCGGGGTCACGGTGGGCGCTGATCCCTCCGACCCCTGCGGGGTAGCGACCCCAGGTGACCTCGTTGAACTTCGGTAGCTCCGACAACCCGATGCGAACCGCGGCGGCCGACAGGCCCGCCACGAGCGCAACGGCGAGGGAACGAACCGCCGGGAGCGCCTCCGCAACAGGCAGATAGGCGCCGTAGGCGTGCTGGCGGACGATGCCCTCCTCGCCCAACAGCCGCCACCGGCGACGGTCATCGTGGGTGACCGCGGACCGCAGGTCGTAATTGAGGACACCTGGGACCATCGTCCAGCCGCGATCCGCCAACCCGGCGACAGCCTCGTCCCAGCGAACGACAAGCGTCTCAACGGTCGCCGGGGTCGTTTCAGTCACCGGACACGAGCCTGCCAGAGCCAGCGGCCCACGGCCGTTGCCGCCGGTGACGGATCCGCCTGCGACGATCGTTGCCGCTGGCGATCGAGCCCACCCTTCGTCGCCGTAGGAGGTTCCTCAAGTGCGACACGCGGTCCGTGGGGACCTGCGAGCGACTGGACGCTTTGCAGACAGCGGCCGGCTCTTGGGAGGAGTTCAAGGGACTCGGGAGCTGACGCAAGAAATCGAGGCTAGGAGGAGAGGCTCGGGCGGCGATGGCGGTCTCGGATGAGGCTTGGGCTGACGCTGGCGTTTCTATAGTTCCAATGACGGGCCCTCCGAGGGGCCAGGCGTGGATGCCCTAAAATCCGTGGGCCACGAGGAGACAGCGCCTCTTGTGCCGCCCCTGCGGACGACCGTAGCGAGAGCTTGAGCGGCGCGTTGTGAGCCGTATATCGTCCCCCACGGACCTCGTGAACCCTCAAGTGCGCCGAGCACTCCGAGCAGGTATCGACGATCCCGAGGCGTTAGTTGCTCAGAGATACGATCTGCGCGCGTGGCCATGGCGACGAGCACAGCGAAGTCGATGAGGTGACGTTCCTTGTGGGGGTCGCTCGGAACCGAGAACCCGGCCTGGATGCCTTCGACAAAGCGTCCCAAGGCTGTCTCGTCCAAGTTCTCGGTGATCGAGACAGGACGACGCCGCGACGGCGAAGCAGCGCCCGAATGGCGATGTGGCGATCGAGAACCCCTCTTCGGTCAGGTCCTTTTCGGCGTGCTCGTTGATCGAGACCCTCAGGAAGATCACACAACGCACCGGGAGACTCCTGTGCCAAGCGGTCCATGAGACCTCCGATCGCCCGGGAGAGCAGGGCCGTCGGCGCGCACCTCCAGGGCGAGGGCGGCGAGCGCCCCGGCGTAGGGCCGCGGCTCGTCTGCGGCCGGCACCGGACGTGCGCTCCCGCCATCCGCGAGATCGTGGTGGGATTCCGATGCGGGGACTCCCGCGTGCGGGACTTGCCGTCTGCCTCGTGGTCGTGCACCTCGCGGATGGTGATGGACCGTGCGTCGAGCACCAGAGGGAAGCGGGTGTTCGTTCAGCTCCTATCCCCACTCGCTCCGCATCTGGCCGAGGAGCTCTGCGACCAGTTGGGTGAGCCGTTTTCAGTGCACGAGTCAGCATGGCCGGCTGCCGACCGAGTCGTCCTTGAGAATCAGCAACTGACCGTGGTCGTCCAGCTCGACGGTCGCGTCGTGGGACGATTCAGTTGGACCACGGGGCAACAGAGACCGAGGTCCTAGAGGCGGCCCGGGGCGTGATCGGGGTGGACCCATCGCGCGTGGTCTACGTGCCGGGCCGGGTGGTCAACCTCTTGCGCTGAACGATGTCGCCGCCGCAGGCAGGCGGCCGCGACATCGATTGTTTTAGGCGTTCTCGCAGGTGAGCCAGGTTCGAATAAGAGTGTCGATAGGAATCGGGGCGGCCCCTCAGTGAGATGGATGGGGTGACCGAAACCGAGGTCTCGGTGGTGACGCTGGCCGAACTGACCGTCGGGGTGCTCATGGCCAACGACGATGACCGGCCGGCACGAGTGGCAACGCTCTCGGCTGTCGAGTCGACGTGGGATCCGTTGCCAGTGGACGCCGAGGTGGCGCGCCAGTTCGCCTGTATCGTCGCCTCCCTGTGGGCCGGCCGGCGCCGGGTTCCGATCCTCGACGCGCTCGTCGCCGCTACTGCAGTGGTCGAGCAAATCCCGGTCGTCACGCAGGACAACGACTACGAGTCCATTCCTGGGGTCAAGGTGATCCGGATCTGACTGCCGGATCGCGTTGGCGCGGGTCGAGCGCGCTGATCCGTTCCCGCAGCTCACCGAAGTTCGAATACGAGTGTCTACGGCCCACTCGACTCGATCGAGATGCGCGCAAGCAGCCCTAGAACGACCAGGTGCAGACCAGGCTGCCAGAGACTATATAGGTGAGCTTGCCGTTCCGATGAGGCACGTCGAAGGTGACGCCTCCAGGGCCGACCTTGTTGCCCGGGTTGAGCTCGGTGGTGTCGAGGCTGGTGAGGGACCCGTCGAAGGGGGTGTTGCCGGTGAGGACCGTCACCCCAGGGTCGCCCTTCTCGTTGACCACGAAGCCCGTGTGCGATGTCGGGTAGTCAAAGCCTGGATCGATCAACACGGGCTCGCTGCCCACATCGGTGGCCGTCACCTCAAAGGTGACGTAGTAGCCGAACTTCGGGGGATAGCCATTCCCGGTGCCGAGGGGGCCGGTGCTGGAGGTCGGGGCCTCTACCAGCAGCTGCAGGCCCGGCGAGAAGGTCTCTGCCTTGCCCAGCTGGCACTGGTCGCGGATCACGTTGGTCTTCACTGACGTGACGGTGGTGGGCCGGACGGTGGTGGCTGTGGTCGCGGTGGTTGTGGGCGTGGGCCTCGAGCCGAAGTTGCAACCTGCCAGTGCTCCGCTCCCGGCAAGCACCGTTGCGAGCAAGATGTTGGTGCGCCTCACGGTGGAGGATTCTTGCTCACAAACCGATGCTTGGGAACTCGGGCATGACTGGAACACGCCGGTTGTTGGGCCGTAGCTTGAACCTTGTGGTCCAGGTCGCTCCCTCCCCACGCGCCCGCACCCTCGGCAGCACCGCGCGCACCCGGCTGAGCCTGCGCAGGCTTCAGGTGGCTCTGGGGCTGATCTGGCTGCTCGACGGCGCGCTGCAGCTCCAGCCCTACATGTACCGACTGGGGTCCAGCGGGTTCCTGGGGCCGGTCACCCAGAACGCTATGGGTCCACCCAACGTCCTCACCGATCTCATAGCGTCGGTGGTGACAGTGTTGGTGGACCATCAGATCCTGGCGAACACGATGATTGTCGTGGTCCAGCTGGCGATCGGTGCCGGACTGTGCTGGCGGCGCAGCGTGCGTGTCGCCCTTGGGCTCTCGGTCCTGTGGGCCCTTGGGGTGTGGGTCATCGGGGAGGGCGCCGGGCAGCTGATATTTCCGCAGGCCTCGATGCTCACCGGAGCGCCTGGTGCCGCCCTGGTATACGGCCTGCTGGCCCTGGTGCTGTGGCCGCGCAAGACCCGCGAGACGCAGGGTCCCTCGCTTGCCGACCAGGGACTGCTGGGAGGCACCGCGGCGCGCTTCGCTTGGGCCGTGATCTGGTGCGGGAGCGCACTCTTGGAGCTGGAGCGGGCCAATTACGCCTCAAACGCAATCTCCGCTCAGCTGGCCTACGCCGCCGTGGGGGAGCCGGCCCCGCTGGCCTGGCTGGACCGAGCCGCCGCGACCGTGACCCACGGAGTCGGAACTGAGGTTGCCCTCGTGCTCCTGCTTGTCCAGTTCGTGGTGGGCTGGACCGTGCTGAGGGCGCCGACCCGGAAGTTCGCGCTGGGCTTGGGGATAGCGACCTCGATGGTCTACTGGGTGGTGGGCCAGAACCTCGGTGGCATCTTCACCGGGCATGGCACCGACCCCAACTTGGGGCCGCCGATGGTCTTGCTGGCTCTCGCGCTGTGGTCGCGAGAGGAAGTGCGCGGTGTCGAGAGGGCACTGGTGTGAGGCGTCACCGTGCATTGTTCCTTCGGAATAAGGGGCACGCCAGAGGCCTTTTTATAAGATAGTGGGACATTCAAAGGGGGTGTCCCGGAAAGGAGGTGTGCAATGAGCACGCGGTACTTCAGCAACGCCCTTATCGCCCTGCTTGGCGGGTTGGTGGTGGTCACCAGCCTGATGCTGGCGACGACGCCAGCGGCCTGGGTTGGCTTCGGGATCGCCATAGCTGTGGTGGCTGTCTCGTTGCTGGTGCAGCTGGATGGGCAGCGGGGCCTGGCGCAGCGAGGCCTGGATGTCATGATGCTCGCAACGGGGGCCACGATGATCGTGGTGAGCCTCATCCTGGGCGCAGCGGTGGTGGGATGGGTGATGTTCGCCCTGGCGCTCGGCTGGGTGGCGCTTTCGATGACCGGGTTGACCCTGCACGAGGTGCTGGGATGGCGGACCGAGCACGGCCTCGGTGAGCTGCACTGGCTGGACACGACCCACCGGGCAGGCCGGCGGGACCGCATGGCTGCCTAACCGGCGCCGCGGGGGCATTTGGTTCGGGGAGCTGGGCCGAGGTGAGCCCGGCTCAGCTTCCTCGGTTGTCTTTGACGGCGGGGGGTGGGTCGCGGACCAGGAGGGCCCCGTTGGGTTGGCGCCAGGCGGGTGGAGGGCTGTGCCGGGTTGCCCGGGGGTCAAGCATGGCCGCAGCGCGGAGGTGCTTGGGCATCGTGGTCCGGACCGCCGCACTTATGCGATTGCCCAGCTCTCGCAGCTGGCGAACGTCGGACGGATTGTCGTCCGCGACCCAGGGCGCGTACGCCGCGGACTCTGCGTACCCTGCGAGAGCAAGGAGGTCGGAGGTCGCGTCCGCCGGCAGGCTGCGTGCCACCCGCCTGGCGTAGGTCCCGGATGTCTCAGCGGGATGTCGGGGCTGGCCGGCGCGGGCCAGCAGATCGGAGACATCGGCGAAGGCCGCCAGCGCGGCGCTGGGACCTGAGGTGACCCGGGCCCATCTCCGCCTTCGTCGGGCTGCCCCGATCCCGGCCAGGACGGCCAGGAGCGCCAGTGCCCCCGCGAGCGCATCGAGGAGCGGCGCGAGGAACCCAAGGCCCTGGCGTGAGTGCGCGGGCGCAGGCGCGCGGGCGCCCGGCGCTTGGGCTTGGGTTGGTGCTGCCGGTTGTGGGATCGATGTGGGAGCCGTGACTGGGGACGCGACCGGCGAGGGCGTGGATGGTGCAGGGCTGGCCTGTGCCGGGGCCACGCCGGTGTAGGCGGCGGCGCCTGGCTCGCCGCGTCCGGGTGTGGGCTCGAAAGGCACCCACCCGTAGGTTCCCAGCTCCACCTCAGGCCAGGCATGGGCGTTGAGGGCCTCTACGCGATAGACCCCGCTGCTCTCCAGCTGACCCTCGCTAAAGCCAACCGCGACCCTGGAAGGCAAGCCCACGGCCCGAGCCATGACTGCGTAGGCTCCGGCGAATTGCTGGCAATAGCCCTCGTGGGTGTGGAACAAGAAGTTGACCAGAGCGTTGTTCGAGTCGCTTGGGGGCACGTTCAAGCTGTAGGTGAAGTTGTCCCGGAGGTAGTTCTGCAGTGCGAGGGCCCTGGCGTAGGCAGTCGTGTCTCCGGCGGTCACCCGGCGCGCTAGGTCGATGACGGAGGAGGGTACAGAGGAGGGTAGGGCCAGGTAGCGGGCGACCTTCGGGTTACCAGTGTCGACGGTCGCTGTTGCCAGCTCGGCGGGGGTGAAGTCCGGGAGCTCGGAGGTGACGGCATAGGTCATGCCAGCGTATGTCGGGCGCGAAGCGATGATGCTGGCTGACGCCTGGTTGTATGCGGCGCCGCTCACACCTGAAAGTGCAACTGGCCGGAAGGCGGCTGGGAGCCAGGTTTCGTCGAGCCCGGTGATCTGGAAGGTCTGGGTGTCCGGGGTCTCGGATTCGGGTCCTGGCGTGGAGGGCAGGGTGAGGCCTACGGGCCGATAGGTGGAGTCGGCGGACCAGGTTGTGCCGTTGAAGCTGTCGAGAGAGGTGAGCCTCCAGTAGCTGGGTTTGGGCGCAGAGACGGTGAACACGGAGGCGTTGGAGGGGTCGAGCTTCTCAGCCTTGATGCTCACCAATGGGCTGATGGTGGTGCGCCGGCTGACCCCATTGCCAGAGCCGGAGGCTGTGCTCAGCAAAGAGGTAGCTTTACCCCCTGGGATTACCGGGCCGATCAGCACGGCGCCCAGCACGGCCAGCACCGCCAAGGCGCCTCCAGCGGGGAGGAGCGCCCTGGCGCCCCTGGCGCCGCCGACCGTGGCGCCCCCGGCGCCGCCGACCGTGGCGCCCCTGGCG